>JAUXFT010000009.1 GCA_030622755.1 Aestuariirhabdus sp.
CTCTGTGGTTATAAATTGGTGAAGGAATAATTAATAGATACGGGATACGGGATACGGGATACGAATAAGGATTCACCACAGAGGGCACAGAGTTACACACTGGTTTTATATTGGTACGCATCGGATTCAGATGGGGAATTGGTGCAAGGATCACACTCTGAGCTGAGTTCCCCCTTGTCATGCAGGCCGGAGAGACTTCGTGGATACCGGACGTTCTTGCCAAGAAAGTGCCATGGACGGCCGATTGAGTGTAGTTGAGCAGGACGCGAATTTGCACGACCCACCTTTTAGCAATGTAACTAGCGGAGTCTCGGAGGGAACCGCGCAGCGGCCAAATGATGGGTTGTACTTTGAAGAACAAGGATGTTCGAATTCCGCGAGGGCAGGGATGGCCATGAGCGGCATCTTTGCTTCGGTTTCTTTATCGTGCTTTCGTTTTATAAAAAGAAAGAAATGAAGTCGCCTAAAGGCGAAACCTTTATACAGGGAAAAGGGAAAAGGGAAAAGGGACGTATCCCATAAGGATAGATATAAGCGGAATCGATCTTTGCATTCTTTTCCGCGCTCCCGCTTTATAAAAAAGATAAAGACGCTATAAAGAACCAAAAAACCTACCAATCTTTTTTACTACGCCCCGATTTGATACTGCCACGACGGGTTTTGGAATCGAGGCGGCGCTGCTGGGAGCCGCGGGTGGGTTTGGTCGCAATGCGGCGTTTACGTACCACGGCCACACCTTTAATCAGTTGCTGCAAACGCAACAAGGCGTCTTCGCGATTGAGTCCCTGGGTTCGATGCTGTTGCGCCTTGATGATAATCACCCCGTCCCTGGTGATTCGACTATCACTTAGCGCCAGTAAACGTTGCTTGTAGAATTCTGGGAGTGAGGAGGCATTAATATCGAAACGCAGGTGAATGGCTGAAGAAACCTTATTAACGTTTTGGCCGCCGGCACCCTGGGCGCGTACGGCGGTAATTTCCCACTCGCTGTCATCCAGAAGTATGTTGTTTGAAATTTCCAGCATCGCTTTAGCAACCAGTCATTATTGTACGGACGGATACTGGCGCGAATTTTTGATCACGCCTGCTGCACCTTTTCTGCAGCGATTCTTCGATTATATCGCTTGAGCGTCTTGGTCTTCATCGATTCAAGAAACTCTTCCGGGTTGTCGTACTCCATACGCGTCATGAATTCGACCATGCTGTTGACTAACGCCAGGCTACCATTGATCTCTTCGCGGCAGCGGCCGCAACCATCGCAGCGAGTACCGTCTGTGGTACATTCACTCTTGCATGGGACATACTTCATTGATACCACTCCGCACAGCTAAAACATTATGGGTTATGATATGGAGACGATGCGACAGGCAATCTCCACTGATTCGATCGGGCATTATATCAACCGTCTTGCCATCATCCAACGATCATCCCACTGTTATTGATGCCCTCATACTGGCGCAGGCATTGCGCTACGCCCTCACGATACTTGCCGGTTAATGGCTTGAAAAAATGTCGTCGTGATTCACTAAAAAACATTCATTGACTCATATACTGAAGCGGCTCCCGTGGGCGACCGCTATATGACGATTAATGTATGATTGTTATCGTGCTATTACCTTGCGACTACCGTGCTAACTCCGGGATATCACCCTCTACACCCATCGCCCGGGCCATCAACTCCCGCTTAACCAGTGGAGCCTTATCAACCAGATTAAGACCACTATTGCGTAACAAGCGCAGCGGCAAGGATTGCGAATGGAACAGCCGCTCGAAAAATTCCATGGCGCCCATCATGGTCAGGTTGGCCCCCTTACGCTGGCGCTGGTACTTTTGCAGCAAAGCAAAACGTGAGTAATCATCACCGCGTGACTGGGCTTCAAGAATGACACCCGCCAATGCGGCGGCATCCATCAAGCCTAAATTAACACCCTGCCCTGCCAGCGGATGAATGGTGTGCGCCGCATCGCCGACCAGGGCAATACCAGGCATCACATAATCCACGGCATGACGCTGACGAAACGGGAAACAGTATCGCTGATCAATCGATAAAATATCGCCGAGGCGAGACTCTATTGCGCGCTGTAACTCGCTGGCAAAGGCCTGGTCATCCAGCGCCATTAAACGCTCTGCTTCCTCCGGTACATTGGACCAGACAATCGAGCAAAAATTGCGACCATCGTCACTCACGGGCAGTGGCAAAAATGCCAGCGGACCAGACTCGCGAAAACTCTGCCAGGCGGTGTATTGATGGCTGTTTGATGTTTCTACGGTGGTAACAATACCATGATGCAGGTAGTCCCATTCGCGCACCGCAAAGCCAGCGCTGGAACGCACCTGGGAATTGGCACCATCGGCCGCGACCAGTAAAGGCGCCTCCAACTCAAGACCAGATTCCATGCGCAGACGCGGACCTCGTTCACCATTATCCAGCAACGACTGCACTCGTTCACCCGGTATCAGGGTGACATTATCAGCCTGGTGTAATACGGACAGCAAAGCGCTTTGAGTGACGCTGTTTTCGACAATATGGCCGAGTACCGGTTGCTTTAAATCATCTGCATTAAACTCTATCTGCCCGGTGCCATCGCCATCCCAGACGCGCATTTCACGATAGGGACTCACGCGACGCTGTTGCATTAATTGCCACGCGCCGACTCGTTGCAGAAAACGTTGGGAAGACAGGGTTAAGGCGCTGACTCTTGGATCAAATTTATGCGGTGACAGTGTTGCCTGGGCTGGCTGTAAATCACCGCCATCGATTACCGCGATATTAAGATGCTTATACCTGGCGTTGCCTTCATGCAGGCTATCCTGGGTAAGCGCGCAAGCCAGTGCACTGCCGACCATGCCGCCACCGACGATAATCAGATCAAACTCAGTTTGCGTGTTATTCATACTTTACGTGCCTTGTTTTACGAGCTTTGTTTTACGTGCTTTGTTTTGCGTGCCGTGCATAACCTGAAACAACCTGCTGACGTGTTCTTTTATTCGTTGGGTTTCTATTTACCGACGTTCTATTTACCAACTTTCTTTTTACTGACTTTCTATTTGCCAGGACTGTCTGATGAATCTAAAGCACTCGATTGCTGTCGATTACCAATACCCAAACCCATCGCCTGCTCGGTAAACCAGCGCTTAATCGGCGATGCCATATCCATCGACACCAACCCCAGATTGCGCATGCCCGCGAGTAATGGCTGGTCATTAGAGAACAGTCGCACCACCTGATCACTAAATCCGACGGTATTGGATTGGTCTTGTTGCTGCTGCTTCAGATAGCGCTGCAAGAGACGGAGATCACCCAGAGGTTGATCCTCGGCCGCTCCCTCTGCCAGAACCTGAGCCAACGCCATCAGGTCTCGTAATGCGAGGTTAAAGCCTTGCCCGGCAACCGGGTGCAGGCTGTGCGCCGCATTGCCTAATACGACCAATCCGGGCCTTATCTGTTCGGTCGCCCACTTTAACGCCAGGGGATAACTGAATCGCTCACCAACGCGTTGCAAGCGACCGAGGCGATAACCAAACCGCTCTTGTAACAACGCAAGAAAACCTGCGTCGTCCAGCTCTATTACGTCAT
This sequence comes from Aestuariirhabdus sp., assembly GCA_030622755.1. Taxonomy (GTDB): domain Bacteria; phylum Pseudomonadota; class Gammaproteobacteria; order Pseudomonadales; family Aestuariirhabdaceae; genus Aestuariirhabdus. The sequence continues at coordinate 3,578 of JAUXFT010000009.1, forward strand.
CCGCCAAACCTTCCGGCAGCGTCCATATCAGGGCACTGCGGCCCTGTTCAAGAGGCAGCAAAGCCATCGGCCCCTGATCGGTAAAGCGCTCGTAAGCGACACCCTGATGAGACTTTGCGGTGGTTATATTGGCGATGACTGCGCATTGGTCGTAATCACTGACATGCTCACCCAGGCCCAACTGGCTTGCCAGCGATGAACGCCCGCCATCCGCCAGCACGGTTAGGCCCGCGGAGATTTCCACAACCTTGTCATCCTGCTCATCTGCTTGCGGAAGCGCTATTTGCATGTGCATGCCACCAACAGCCGCTCGAATTTCTGTCACCGACGCCGGGCAAAGCCACTCAATTTGATCGGTACCCGCCAGCTCTGCATGGAGTACCGAACCCAGCCAGCGGTTTTCGATGACATAACCCAGCGCTTCGACGTCCATTTCGGTATGACTCATGCGAATGAACCCGAAATGACCACGATCGGACACATGGATGTGTTTGATGGGCGTGACGCGCTCGCTTAGCTGCTGCCACAAACCAAGCTGTTCATAGATCAACCGGGTGCCATAGGATAGCGCGGTTGATCGAGCGTCATAACTCGGTTGCAGCGGCTCATCACTGCGCACGGGTAACGGATTGGCTTCGACGATTGCCACTTTCCAACGATACTGATCAATCAACGGACGCAGTGCGCAAGCCAGACTCGCGCCGACCATTCCACCACCGATAATCACCAGATCGTAATGCTTCATGAAGTGAGCTCTCTCCGCGCTTTGGCTGTCGCCATCAACGATTCAATTTTATCAATTTGCTTCGGTGCTCCGGCTGATAGCACCTCATGACCATCACGGGTGACTACCACATCGTCTTCAATACGAATGCCGATTCCCCGCCAACGCTTGGGCACGGCCTCATAATCAGGGGCGATATAGATACCCGGTTCAATGGTCAGTACCATGCCCGGCTCAAGCACTCGCCATTCACCTCCGACTTTATAATCACCGACATCATGTACATCCATCCCCAGCCAATGGCCGGTGCGATGCATATAGAAAGGACGACAGGCTTCCGCCGTGATCAGCTCGCTCAGCTCGCCTTCCAGTAAACCCAGCTCCAGCAGTCCTTCGGTAAGAATTTCTACCACGACTTCATGGGGATCATTCCAATGATTTCCTGGCTGCACTTTTTCGATCGCGGCAAGCTGGGATTTCAACACCAGCTCATACAGCGCTCGCTGCTCTTTGTTGAAACGCCCATTCGCCGGGAAAGTGCGGGTAATATCCGAAGCGTAGTAGTCGAGCTCACAACCCGCATCGATCAGCACCAGATCGTTATTGCGCACTACCGAATCATTTTCGGTGTAATGCAGGATGCAACCGTTGTTACCGGAGCCCACAATCGAGGGGTATGCCGCCCGTCGGCTACCACTGCGCTGGAACTCATGGTTAAGCTCGGCTTCCAGTTGATACTCAAAAACACCCGGCTCACAGAGCTCCATCGCCCGAATGTGCCCGCGGGAAGAGATGGCTCCCGCCTCACGCATCAATTTCACCTCGCCAGAGCTTTTGTATAAGCGAAGATCGTGCAACAGGTGGTCCAGTGCCAGGAACTCACCTGGAGGATGGGCGCCCTGGCTGGCTTTGGACTTGATGGTGTTTACCCAGGTCATGATCTGGTTGTCGAAATCACGATTATATCCCATGGCGTAATACATACGATCACGGCCTTCGATCAATCCTGGCAGGATTTCGTCGATATCACTGATCGGAAAAGCATCGTCCATAGCAAACTGATCGATGGCACCATCCTGTCCATAGCGGTAGCCATGCCACAGCTCCAGGGTGGTATCACGCTCACGACAAAACAGCACTGCCTCGCCATGCTCGCGGCCGGGAATCAATACCAGCACCGATTCAGCCTCCGGGAATCCACTCAGATAATAAAAGTCACTGTCCTGACGGAATTTGTGCTCAACATCACGGTTGCGGATATGCACCGGGGCGGAGGGTAAAATAGCAATGCTGTTTTCTTCCATCTGCGCCATTAACTGCTGGCGACGACGAGCAAACTCTTTATTGGTGATTTTCAACATACCGGCCTGACTATTACTTAATGAAGGGAGGGCTTCTTTGGGCTAGCTGGAATATCGCTGGTATTGCATTCAGCAAACACCGTCAGGCTGGCCATGCGCACATATTCAGAGACTTCCATCAGGCCGACTTCGTTTTCCTCCGCCTCTTCAAGATCCAGATCGATCTGGGCTATGGCCGCAAAATCCTGGAGTACGTCGATCACCTCTTCGGATAGTTCGTCACCCTTAACGTTGGCGAGACCAAAGCCTGCAAGAAATCCATGACACCATTGACCCAATGCTTCAGAGCGCACTTCTATTTCATCTTCTTCATCCGGCAACAACAGACGCAAACCATACTCGCCACCCAGCAACTGCTTGAGGGTTTGATCATACAGAGCCTGCAACATAGCGCGACTCTCATCAGGCAGCTCTGTGACTTCCATCTGCTCAACCGCCAGGGTAATCCAGCCGGTTGCGCTGAGCCTGATACCAGCACTCAGTTGACCACAGATAATACCGTGCAACTCCGCCGGAGGATTACAGCTGCCAAGCTCGACGAAAAGATCGCAAAGACGATCAAAATCGGCAGAGTTATTGCTGCCACTGAGGGATGATTGCGGGTTAGTAGGTATCATTGACGATGTTGTTCCATCTTGAATATGCACATTTTCTCAATGCTATCATTTCATCGCCTGACACTGTACCGATGATTGACCGACAGCGGGCCTACCCCTATAGTATTCGATCAAATAGCGCAAAGAACGACACCCGATGGACAATACCCAGATCGAAAAACTCTCTGCCAAGGTGGATGAACTGATCACTATCTGCGAAGAACTCAAGCAAGAGAATCAACTGCTACGCTCCAGCGAGCACGGTATGCGTGAAGAACGCTCAGTGTTGATCGAAAAAAACGAACTTGCCCGCAGCAAAGTAGAGGCGATGATATCCCGACTCAAAGCACTGGATAGCGAAATATGAGCCAGGAACCAGAAAATACGGCCACCGTACAAATCCTCGATAAAGATTACCTCTTTGGCTGCCAGGATGATGAACGCCAGGCACTCTACAGCGCGGCGCGGTATCTTGATTCCAAAATGCGAGAGATCCGCCGTAGCGGTAAAACCATTGGTCTTGAGCGAATAGCCGTTATGGCCGCACTGAACATCACCTATGAGATGATGCAGGGTGGCTCAAACGACGGCAAAGAGGATGAAAACAGCGAAGAGCGTCAGCAACGCATCGAGCTATTAATCGAGAAACTCGACGGCGCGCTGCTCGACCATCGCCAGCTGGAACTCTAGATTCCTGGAAAAATATTTGGAATACCGGTATGAATCCGACATTTAATATCACAAATTGATCGAATAAATCTGGCGACAGCCGCTCCGGAGTCGATATAATGATAGAAAGCTCCCTGGTTTGTTTGCGAGCCACAACGTCCCTGAGCCGATAATTTTTGCATCGGCGGCTCCTCGCAATGCTGGCGTGCATGTCCACCTCGTAGTGGAAAGCCCAACGTATTGCAGCAGCCTCCACCTTGAGCCAAGGGTTCAAGGGCCTCTATGGCCGCGGCGTACCGGGGAGTTTTACTTTTTATGACAGCAACGCCTACACGCTCTCAACTGCGTAGCCACCTGCGTCAACTTCGCGGATCCCTGTCCGCCGCAGAACAGCGTATCGCCAGCAATCAAGTGGCCCGGCACATGCTCTCCCATCCAGATTTTCTTCGTAGCCAGAATATCGCCTTTTATTTGCCCAACGACGGTGAAATAGACCCCGGACCCCTTCTCCACAAAGCCTGGAAAATGGGTAAAGCCTGCTACCTGCCGGTACTAAAACCTGGAACCGTAAACTGCCTCTGGTTTACCCCTTTTCACGCAGACAGCAAACTCAAACTCAACCGTTACGGCATACCTGAACCCGAACGGGGTCAGCGTCGACCGACCTGGAGTCTTGACCTGGTATTAATGCCCCTGGTGGGGTTTGATCCCAAAGGAAACCGCCTGGGAATGGGGGGAGGATTTTACGATCGTAGTTTCGCGTTTCTCAGCCAGGATCGACCAGTGCGAAGACCTACATTGATTGGGTTAGCTCACGAATGCCAGCGGGTAAACCAGCTGCCATATGACAGCTGGGATATACCGTTAACAGAAATAATCACGGATCAGCGACGCTATCTTGTCAACTGACAGTACCAACCGGTTAGTATCAATCTACTGAAGCGCCAACTTATTATTGCTGTGAGGCTTTACTCACAAGGGTCACATCGAGAGAATTCTGCGGGACAACGGCTTGAACGCCAGATTCAGGCTGCCCTGAAAGCGACTGCGCTACGCTGGCAAATCCGGTACTTAATACCCCCAAACCGAACACCAATAGCACTAATATTAAAAAATCGGGTTTATTTTTCATTATTTTTTACCCAGAAGTTTAGCCTTCACTAGCGTCTGTAGATATTCCCTCCTGGAACATCTGTTTCCCAGCTTAAAATTCATTTTGATACAACTTCCACCATAAAACAGATGTCAATGCTATCCATTTTATATGATTAAGAATGTGACTTTTTGCTCAATTCCCAGTCAATTCGATTTATTAAACAGAAAAGTTCTCAGAACCTCAATAGAAATAGCAACAAGTTCTGAGAACTGGTCACCGCTTTTACCGATAGTTATAAAAACTCTAGATATAAAGCTGCTGACGGTACTCTTTCGGTGACTGGCCGGTCCAGCGCTTGAACGCATGATGAAACCCACTCACATCTGCAAATCCTAACTGATCAGAGATGGCCGCCAGTTTCAGCTGTTGATCCTGCAACATTTGCAGAGAATGGTGCTTCTTAACGGAGTCGCGCAACTGGACAAAAGTAACCTCATACTTTTTCAGATGACGCTGCAGGGTGCGAGCACTCATATTAAACTCGATGGCCGCATCCTCAATCTTCAAAGGCACTTTGGTTACATTCACTTCAATAAAATCCAGGGTCTCCCGAATCAGCGGGTACTCACTCCGCAAACGATCAATCACCGGATCGCCATTATGGCTTTTTGCCTTACATCCCGGCAAAGGAAACGACAACAACTCACTGGCGATAACCAGCTCATTATGAGTACGGGAAAAACTTAATTCGGAGGAAAATGCCGCCAGGGTTTCCGCACCATAAACAGGGACGGTATGGCTAAATTCAACGGAAATTTCATCCCGCTCCAGCTCACACAAACATAGAATAAACCGATACAGGGTGCGTAACTTAAACTCGACCATTTCGGCGTCAACCATTTGCGGCGCCAGCAGCGTCAGGCGACAACGATCCCCCCGCTCCTGCAAGGTAAAATCCAGTAATGGATTAGTACCGCAGAATTCGGCCGCAACCGCATCACGGAGATCCACTGCGGTTCCACCATCACCTCGCAAATAGGGCTCGCTCAGATGGTGGGCGAGTAATTTGCCGAACTCCAGCATTAGGGAAAATCGTCCGCAACGCGCTTTAAAGGTATTGATCGCCTGTTTAAAGCTTATCTCATCAATCGCTGCCTCTTCGACTGAGAGACGGCCACGTTCAAGGTCCGAGGGGTGAAATAGTTCCGTTTCAAGGACGCCCTGCTGCTGAGCAAGTTCAACCAGAGCGGACAAATAACTCGAAGGAATTCGATTCATAATATGATTTCAAGTACTCTTTGTTTTTATTATTGATCTTCCACTAAAAATCTATATCACAACACCCCGCAAAGCAACCATACCAAGCAGTGAACAGGCATCTAACGAAGTACATATTTTATTTCCACAATATACACCCCTGAGAATAAGCACCTGGAACCCACACAAATTAAGGCAATAACCACTAAATACTCACAAGACAGCAACCACAAAAACTTCATGGCCGCTCATAGACACGGGCTTCCTGTAAAGCTAGAGAGACCGGGTAAACAGACGCATCCGGGAGACCGTCCCTGCAGAAAATCATCCGTTTGAGGCTATTTCAGCTTACAATCTACCTCCCCTGGTAAGCCTGTCCCCCCGCAATCTACTCAGACTTTACTGCAGTAATTACCCCAAAAATAGCTGGTACGCCCTGTTATCGGTCTCTTCCCAGTAATGGTATCCAATATCATCCAGGAAGTTTTCCACATCTGACTTCTCTTTTTTGGACACCTGCATACCGATTAGCACCCGACCATAGGCCGCACCATGATTTCGATAATGGAACATAGAGATATTCCACCGCTCGCCCAGCTTATTGAGAAAATTCAACAGCGCACCAGGTCGTTCCGGGAACTCAAATCGATAGACGATTTCATTTTCACCTGAAGGCGCATGCCCGCCGCCCATATGACGAATATGCAACTTGGCGATCTCATTCTCGGTTAAATCTTCAACTGGATACCCCTTCTCTTCAAGCAATGCCACCAGATCTTCACGTGTATCGGTGTCAGGCTTGGTCTGTACCCCGACAAAAATTTTCGCCTGCTGTGTATCGTGATAACGATAGTTAAACTCAGTGATAGAGCGCTTGCCCAGTGTCTGACAAAACGCCCGAAAACTACCTGGATGCTCAGGGATAGTAACAGCGATAATGGCTTCACGCTTTTCACCCAGCTCGGCGCGCTCGGAGATATAGCGCAACCGGTCAAAGTTGACATTGGCGCCGCTATCGATAGCGATCAGCGTTTGCCCCTTGATCTGTTCGCGCTCGACATAGCGTTTTATGCCCGCGACCCCCAAGGCACCAGCAGGTTCTGCGATAGAGCGAGTATCATCGTAAATATCTTTAACCGCCGCGCAAATTTCATCAGCATTAACGGTGATCACTTCATCGACCACTTTACGGCACACACGGAATGTTTCCTTGCCAACCTGGGCAACCGCAACACCATCGGCGAAGAGTCCTACCTGTGACAACACAACACGGCGCTTCTTCTCCAACGCCGCCTTCAAACATGCTGACTCTTCATATTCCACACCGATGATCCGAATATCCGGACGAAGGTATTTTATGTACGCGCCGATGCCTGCGATCAATCCACCGCCACCGACCGGCACGAAGATCGCATCGATTGGACCACTGTGCTGACGCAAGATCTCCATCGCGATCGTACCCTGGCCGGCGATGGTATCTACGTCATCGTAGGGATGAATGTAGACATAACCTTTCTCTTCGACCATTTTCTGCGAATAGGCCAGCGCCTCATCAAATGCATCGCCGTGCAAAATCACCCGAGCTCCGCGCGCACGAACCGCCTGCACCTTAATTTCCGGTGTTGTCTTGGGCATGACGATCACGGCTTTGATGCCCAGTTTTTTTGCCGCCAGTGCAAGTCCCTGAGCATGGTTTCCAGCGGACGCAGCGATAACACCTCGCTCACGCTCTTCTGCAGTTAACTGGGAAACCTTGTTGTAAGCACCGCGAATCTTGAAGGAAAACACCGGCTGCAGATCTTCACGCTTGAGCAAAATCTCATTCTCGAAACGCTCGGAAAGAAAGTGCGCCGAATGTATCGGTGTTTCAACGGCAACGTCATAGACACGAGCTTCGAGGATTTTCTTGATATATTTTTGTGGCATCAGGGCTAATTCTGGTTAGTTATCAAAAACAGTTCATTCTAGACGATTGCCACAGGATTCTCGACGGCTTTACGGCCCAATCCGCGCGATATCATTGATTCCGAAGATTTCGTGAATTCCAGGCAAGGTTGCGGCGCATACGCTTCGACATAGTTGCAACATCCTGAGCTACAAACCTGCGCAATACTCCCAAGCACTTTTCCCAAGCTATATTTCCAAGAAATATTCCTAAGCAACATTTTCTGGCAGCATTTATTTCCCAGCAACAATCCTCCGCAACAAATGTAAAACAACGCGTTATACTGCAAGCAAAATTTGCCACACCATTTAGCTTCAGGATAACCCCATGACACAAAATGAACTCAAACAAGCGGTCGCCCAGGCTGCTCTGGATACAGTACGACCCAAACTCGAACGCGATACCATTCTGGGTATTGGTACCGGTTCTACTGCCAACATGTTCATCGATTCACTGGCTGGCGTAAAACAACTTTTCGACGGAGCCGTTGCCAGCTCAGAAGCCAGTGCCGATCGTCTCAAGGGGCATGGTATCCCAGTGTACGATCTGAACTCGGTCAACAGCATCCAGATCTATATCGATGGTGCCGATGAGAGTAATTCGGCGCTGGAGTTGATTAAAGGTGGCGGTGCGGCACTCACTCGCGAAAAGATTATCGCGGCTGCATCGGATCAATTCATCTGCATCGCGGACGAAAGCAAGCTGGTGCCGCGCCTTGGCGCATTTCCCTTACCGGTCGAAGTCATACCGATGGCTCGCAGTTACGTTGCTCGTGAATTGGTCAAACTGGGGGGAGATCCTGTTTATCGCAGTGGCGTCGTCACCGACAACGGCAACCTGATTCTGGACGTACACAATCTGGATATTAGCGTCGCAATCACTCTGGAAGAGCAAATTAACAACATCACCGGAGTGGTATGTAACGGGTTATTCGCAGTGCGTCCCGCCGACCTTTTACTAATCAGCACACCGAATGGCGTCCAGGAATTCCATCGCCCCCGATAGGCAGGACACAAAGAAAGACAGGCAAGACGCAAAGAGAAATAATAGAAGGGTATTCCGATCGGGTTAAAACGGGCCCGGCAGCCGAACAATAACACAGCCAAAACCTTCAATTACTCAGCAGATTCTGCGCTTGCCGACACTTCAGAAATTCTTGACCCCTGTAATCGAGAGGTTGTCAGAGACCCGAAATATTCGGGATCTGACAACCTGTTTCCACACGGCAACCGTTAACCGTTACGTTAACCGAAGGTACGGTTTTCCTGCTCCATGACACGAATAAATGTGGTGCGCTTGGAAAGCTCCTTAAGAGAAGATGCACCGACGTAAGTGCATGCCGAGCGAACACCGCCCAGAATATCCTGCACCCTACCCGCGATAGGGCCACGATACGGCACTTCAACTGTTTTACCTTCTGATGCACGGTATTCAGCGACGCCACCAGCGTGCTTACCCATTGCCGTATCAGAACTCATACCATAGAACGTTTTGTAGCGCTTGCCGTCACGCTCTACTATCTCGCCGCCGCTCTCATCGTGTCCGGCAAACATGCCGCCAATCATCACCATATCTGCACCGCCACCAAAACCTTTGGCGACATCACCGGCGCAGGCACAACCACCATCAGAGATAATTAAACCGCCCAATCCATGAGCGGCATCGGCACACTCCATCACGGCAGAAAGCTGGGGATAACCAACACCGGTTTTAACACGAGTGGTACACACAGAACCCGGACCAATTCCCACCTTGACGATATCGGCTCCAGACAGGATCAGTTCCTCCACCATCTCGCCCGTTACCACATTACCGGCCACTATCACTTTATCCGGATAGGCTTTACGAACCCTACGCAGGAAAGAAACAAAATACTCGGAATAGCCATTAGCGACATCGATGCAGACAAACATCAACTGCGGATGTTGCGCCAATATCTCCTGCAGCTTTTCAAAATCGCGTTCAGAAGTACCTATGCTGACCATAATACGCTGGTAGATCGACTCATCCTGATCCTGTAAGAACGCTGTCCATTGATCAAGGCTGTAATGTTTGTGGATAGCCGTCAGCATGCCGTGGCGAGCTAATTCCTGCGCCATCTCAAAGGTACCCACGGTATCCATATTGGCCGCAACAACGGGAACGCCGGTCCACTCTCTGCCGCTGTGTAAAAAGATATAGGTTCTATCCAGAGCGACTTGGGAACGACTCTTCAAGGTCGATCTCTTGGGCCTGATTAGTACATCTTTGAAACCCAGTTTAATATCGGTTTCTATACGCATAATCACTCCGCATCTTAAGTTGGTTATTCAGTAAAACATTCAGAAATCAGTACAAGTTTCAGACAACAAAAAGGGGTTGCCAATTGGAACCCCCTAACTTGTGCCCGGCGATCTTGTTGCATCCTTTAACCGATGTAAAGAATGATGCTCAGGATGAAACCGGGATTATTATCTGTATATTGAAATTCCAGATCTTAGTTCATGCTGACCTGAACACAGTTACTGCCCTGATCTTTGGCAAAATAGAGCGCCGAATCAGCAGCTTCAATCAAACTAGTAACTGGCATATCAATATCTGGAATTACAGCAGCGACGCCAATACTGATCGTGACACAATCAGTTACCGTTGAGAATTCATGCTCGATATTAAGCTCTGCCACCGCATCACACAGTTTTTGCGCTAAAACCGTCGCATCATGACGATCGGTATCAGGCAGCACCGCCACGAACTCCTCTCCGCCGTAACGCGCCAACAGGTCACCAGAACGCTGAATATTTTGCAGCATCCGCTCAGCTATAGTCTTGAGGCATTTATCACCCGCCACGTGGCCGTAGTTATCGTTAAAATGCTTAAACTGGTCAATATCAATCATTACCAGGGCCAGCGATGTTTGGCTACGACATGCCCTGCGCCATTCACTATTCAGGTGCTCATCGAATTTTCTACGATTGAAGACTCCGGTAAGACTGTCCAGTACCGACATATTGGAAAGCTGATCTCGCTGGCGCTTTAACAAAAGATGGGTGCGTACTCGAGCAACTAACACCGGCACAGAGAAAGGTTTGGCGATGTAATCAACGGCCCCTAAAGATAAACCGTACGCCTCCTTATTCTCATGAGGATCAGCGGTAATCAGAATGATGGGAATATGCTTGGTTTTTGTGTCATCGGAAAGCTGTCGACAAAGCTCATAGCCGTCGATATCCGGCATGGAAACGTCAAGCAGAATCAGATCAGGTAAGCTATCCGCAGCCGCACGTTTTAGCGCCTCTTTGCCACTGGTCGCCACATCAATACTGAACTCCCGACTAAGAATGTCTCCGAGAATACTGACATTCATCTCTTCATCTTCGACAATCAGCACCGACTGCTTATCGTCATCCTGCTTCGACATCCAACATACTCCAGCAAGTAATTAGTTACAGAGTATAGATCAGCACAGAGCACCTCGTGACGCCAACTGATCTCACTGTGCTTTACCTTCCATAATTGTGACGAATCACAAAACATAATTTCCAGCAGGAAACCCTCTCATAGATCATAAACTTATGAACTCAGGGCTAGTCAGATAGCATTCGGGGCAGGATAATAAACAGGTTGCCATTCAATTTCGGAGATCCTGCAGTGGATATAGACCAGTTAAGAAGAGAGTACCTGCACGGGGGTCTGCACCGCAAAAACCTGAGAGACAACCCAATTGATCAATTCGAACACTGGCTGCAACAAGCGGTGGATGCAAAGTTGCCGGATCCTACTGCAATGAACCTGGCCACTGTCTCTGCCGACGGCCAACCTTCGCAGCGTATTGTGTTGCTCAAAAAGCTGGATCAACAGGGTTTCGTATTTTTTACCAACCTGGGCAGCACCAAAGCTCAACAGATATCCGAAAACAACCACGTATCCCTGCATTTTGCCTGGCTTGAACTTGATCGCCAGGTGATTATCAGCGGAGAAGCAGAGCGAATCAGTACTGCGGAAACCCTTGGCTATTTCCTCAGCCGGCCAAAAGAGAGTCAGCTGGCTGCCTGGGCCTCACGCCAAAGCCACCCCATTTCGTCACGAGTGCTGCTGGAACAAAAATTTGCTGAAATAAAGCACAAGTTCTCCAAAGGTGAAGTGCCACTGCCATCATTCTGGGGAGGCTATCGAGTGACACCAAAGTCGATGGAGTTCTGGCAAGGCGGCGCTTACCGACTGCATGACCGTTTTCTCTACTCACAACAGACGGCCTCCCAGACCGAGAGTTCGAATAAACAAGGTGCTTCTACAGAAAAAACACAATGGCAGCTTGAACGGCTGGCACCATAAATCAACTTAAACTGTAGCTGAAAAATTATCACTATTAGCGGGGAGTATTGAGCGGTATGACAGTTCTTTCGTAATACCTCAAGGCGTTCAAGTCAGCCCCCCCATATTCATAAATCATGCGTTCTATCAGGCCACTTTCTTTCGCCTCAAGCAGCACGGTTTCAATCAGTGGCAGATATTCCGGGTGCGCATAATGCCCCTGCCGGCTTAAATACAAAATAAAATCACGCTCGTATACCAGCAGTAAATTGGGCTCAATTACCAGTGTCGGGTATAGCTTCAGATCGTTCAAAACCTCATGCATTCCGCGAGGGAAATACTGATAGCTGCGATTAATTGCCTACATCCGGTAGATAGCTTGCCAGTTCCCGGAATGTTCTTTCACCACAAGATCATTGTGTTTCCAGACGTTCACATCAAACCAGCCACTTCCCATACCCGCGACCAATTGACGGGCACGGAACTCTTCCAGGGAATCAACGCCATCAAACAGGAATTGCTGGTCAGGATTGATGAGCAACACCCGTTTACCAACGAGTCCATTGGTCAAGCCCACCGGTACTGGCAGAAAGTTTTCATCGCGCTGCTGACTGCGAACCATCGCTATCAAGCCGATTTCACCACGCTCAAGCATCATGTGAGCACGACTTTGCGGCACAGCTACGGTATCCAGCGCGACGGTATGGCCCTGTTGCCGCAACGCACGCAGTAACAGATCATGGGAAAACCGGTGACTATCAGGTGCGTTTTCTATAATCGGCACACGCAGCGTCAGCTTATCGGCATGAGCCAATGGCACAACTAAGGGTACGACTGAGGGAACGACGGAGCAGATAATCAATCCACAGAGTAATACTCGCTGCCAATTAACTCGCAATGTAAGTCTGCCCTCACCCTGTCAAGCCATCCATTAATGCTGTCCCGGAATTCACTAGCTAGCTATAATAACGCCGATTTCAATCGCAGAGAACCTTACGGATGAGCCAATTCTGGAGCCAAAAGATCCACAACCTGACACCTTATGTACCGGGTGAACAACCCCAGGATCAGCAGTATATAAAGCTCAATACTAACGAAAGCCCATATGGTCCATCGCCACAGGCGATTGCTGCCATGAAAACCGCTTGCGATGACGCCCTGCGACTCTATCCCGACCCCCAATGCCTGAGCCTGAAACAAAGTATCGCACGCTATTATGACTTAAGCGTTGATAATGTGTTTGTCGGCAACGGTTCCGATGAAGTTCTGGCATTTAGCTTCCAGGGATTTTTCAAGCAGGGTAAACCATTACTCTACCCGGACATCAGCTACAGCTTTTATCCGGTGTACTGCCAGCTCTATGATATTGATACCCGTACCGTGCCGCTCGACAACAGCTTTGGTATTCGACTTGAGGATTACCCCACCGACAATGGCGGTATTATCTTTCCCAATCCCAATGCCCCCACCGGTCGTTGCTTGCCTCTTAGCGATATCGAAGCGCTCCTGCAACGCAATCCCGAATCTGTGGTGGTCATCGATGAAGCCTATATAGACTTTGGCGGTGAAAGCGCTGCTGCACTGGTGCCACGATATAACAACCTGCTGGTGATCCAGACATTCTCTAAATCACGGGCCATGGCTGGCATTCGGGTCGGTTTCGCTCTCGGTAACAAAGAGTTGGTCGAGGGCCTGGAAAGACTGAAAAACTCTTTTAACTCCTACCCGCTGGATAGGCCCGCACTGGCAGGCGCCCAGGCTTCACTGGAAGACCACCGTTATTTTGAACAGCGCCGGGACCAGTTAATCAGTGTGCGTGAATGGACTACGAATGAATTAACATCGCTGGGCTTTGAGGTAATTCCTTCAAAGGCCAATTTCCTCTTTGCCAGCCACCCACAGCATGCGGCCAAAGGTATTTATGATGCGTTGAAACAACGAGGTATTCTGGTTCGTTATTTCAACAAGGCCCGCATCGACAATCACCTGCGAATCTCCATTGGCACCGAACAGGAAATGCAGCGTTTTATCGAGGTGATTCGCTCGCTGATGTAGCAGATCGATCACTCGCACTCTTTAAGGTACCGCTTTTAAAAAACAGCGTTTAAACCAACATCAGGAAAACCCATCGAAGGCGTCAATCCAGCAAGGGGTTATTACTCCCCTCGCTGACGACGGTGGTATTTTTCAACCCAGCCGAGTAATCGCTGTGGCGCATGCGCTCTCTTCCAGACCCCGGCAACAAATTTATTGCTCTCAGACAGTGTTGGATAAATATGGATCGTGCCTAATATTTTGTTAAGCCCCAGATTGTGCTTCATCGCCATAACGTATTCGGTGATCAACTCAGCGGCATGATAGCCAACAATAGTTACCCCGAGAATGCGATCACGACCCGGGACTGTGAGCACCTTAATAAAACCATGCGCTTCTTCATCGGCAATAGCTCGATCAAGATCGGAAATATCGTAACGGGTTACCTCAACATCAATTCCTTTCTCCAAGGCTTCCTGCTCGTTCAATCCCACCCTCGCCACCTCCGGATCGGTAAACGTCGCCCAGGGGATAACCGAGTAATCTACCTTGAACTTTTTGAAACGGCCAAACAGGGCATTAACGGTAGCGTACCACGCCTGATAACTGGCAGTGTGAGTAAACTGATACGGGCCAGCCACATCACCACAGGCGTAAATATTGGGATAACGAGTCTGCAGGTAGTCATTAACTTCCAGTGTGCCTTGCGGTGTTGTTGGAATGTCCAGGTCTTCCAACCCAAAACCACTGGTATTCGCCTTACGGCCTACGGCCATTAACAGCTGATCAAATTCAATGCGCACATCCTGTCCCTGACATTCAGCCACCAGTACCTTGCTACCAGCCTCATTAAGGAACTCAACCGGTTTATGGTCAACCAGGATCCTGATGCCTTCACTGGCAAATCGTTCCGCGACTACTTGAGATACATCCTCATCTTCTCTCGGCATCAAGCGAGGTGCCATATCCAGTTGAGTCACTTCGCTGCCAAGCCTGGAAAATGCCTGTGCCAGCTCACAACCTATTGGCCCACCACCAATCACTAACATACGTCCAGGCTGCTCCCGCATCTCCCAAACCGTATCCGAAGTTAAAAACCCTACGGAATCAAGACCCGGAATGGGAGGCACAAAAGGCCGCGCGCCGGTCGCTATTACTATATTGCGGGTAGTCACCACCTTGCCGTTAACTTCTACTTCATAAGGCGATTTGATATGCGCACTGCCCGCCACGCAATCAACACCCAGATCGGTAAAACGTTCAATTGAATCATGGGGTTCTATCTGTTTAATAACCCGCTGCACGCGTTCCATAACCGCGGCAAAATCCACCTCTACTGAAGGGATATTCAATCCGTAGTGTTGTGCATTGGCAGAGTAATGTTTGATGCGCGCACTGCGAATTAACGCCTTGCTCGGTACGCAACCGGTATTCAGGCAATCCCCTCCCATCTGATGCTTTTCAACCAGAAAAACCCTCGCTTTCACCGCGGCTGCAATCAGTGACGAAACCAATCCGGCAGAGCCCGCACCGATCACCACCAGATTAGTATCAAAATGACGGGGTCGATCATACTTGCGATACAGTGTTGTTTGGCGAACTCTGGCGAGCGCAAATCGTGCGCACCAGGGAAATACTGCCAACAGCACGAAAGATGCTATCAATCCCGGGGTCATCACACCCTGAACACTTAGCTCCTTGACCTGCCCCAGTTGTACACCCGCATTCACAAAAACCAGGGTGCCCGCTAACATGCCGAGCTGGCTCACCCAGAAAAAGCGCAATGCCCGCATAGGGGTCAGCCCCATCACCAGGTTAATCGCAAAAAAAGGAATCGCTGGAATCAATCTTAAGGTGAACAGATAGAAGGCACCCTCACGTTCAATCCCGGTATTAATGCTCGTCAGATAGTTTCCAAAACGTTTCTGCACCCAATCCCTGAGCAAGGTACGAGAAATCAAAAAAGCCAGGGTAGCGCCAATAGTACTGGCGAACGAAACCAGCAGGGTGCCCATCCAAAGGCCAAATACGGCACCACCGACAATCGTCATTAACGCCGCGCCAGGCAGCGAAAGTGCCGTTACACTGATATACACTAAAAAATAGATCAGGCGAGTTCCATCAGGGTTTTCCTGATAGAGCTCGTTAAACAGGTCGAGGGTCAAATACTGTTTGAGATCGAGGATAAAAAACAATGCTACAACCAGAACCAACACGCCTAACAACAACAGCTTCGATCGTTTCATTGAATTCCCATGTTGTGATTGTATTAAGTAGCACCAACTACAGCATAGTTTCCCGCTGATCACAGAGAAACCACTAAAGCACTATTTATTTCAAGGGTATGGATTTCCCCTGAGCTTTACCCCATTTACTCACCATGACCGTGCATGCCGGTTACGGCCACGCTACACTAGCCAACTCAAAAGATAGCCGCCTGAAATGGAAACATTCAATCATCATGACCCCTGACACCACCGATTCCAGCGCCAGTAAAAATGCCGTACTTTTGGTTAATCTTGGTTCGCCAGATGAACTTAGCCCTCCTGCCCTGCGCCGCTATCTAAAACAGTTCCTTTCAGACCGACGCGTTATCGAAGCGCCCAAATTAATCTGGTGGTTTGTCCTGCGCTGCATAATTTTGCCCTGGCGTCCACGCAAACTCATGCACGCCTATGGCAACATCTGGAGCGAACGCGGCTCTCCCATTCGGGCCATCAGCTTGCAACAAAGAGACGCCCTGCAGGCGTTGCTGGACAACCAGTCAGGCAACAAAAATATTTCCGTTGAACTGGCAATGACTTACGGTAATCCGAGCATTCCCGAGGTGATTGCCAAATTTCGCCAAACAGGTATAGAACGCGTATTGGTACTACCGATGTTTCCGCAATATAGCGCGACGACGACTGCCGCAACCTTTGACGCAATTGCTAACGCGCTAAGCAACGTTCGCGACCTCCCGGAACTGCGGTTTATCAAGCAGTACTATGAACGAGATGCCTATATAGAGTTACTGGCTGAATCTACTCGTCAGCAATGGCAACAACAGGGGCGACAAGGGCACTTGATGATCTCTTTTCATGGACTGCCATTAACCTACGTTGAAAAAGGAGACCCCTATGCCAGGCAATGCGAAGCCACGGCATCGGCTCTTGCTGACAAACTTGGGCTAAAGAAAAACCAATGGAGCCTCACCTATCAATCGCGGGTTGGTATGACTCCCTGGTTACAGCCATACACCGAAGAAACGTTAATTGAATGGGGAAAATCCGGACGCAGCGGCATTGATGTCATCTGCCCGGGTTTCAGCGCCGATTGTCTTGAAACCCTGGAAGAAGTGGCGATAACCAATAAAGAGATCTTCGAACAAGCGGGTGGCAGTGACTATCACTATATACCCGCACTTAATGCAGATCAGGGGCACATCGCCATGCTCGCGGAGCTAACCCAACAACATTTGCAAGGCTGGCCTTAATTCAGAACCACGCTGCCAGCACTTCAGATTGTTTTTTCAATCGACACAGTGACTAATATAGTTACGAATACATGGATACCGCGCTTACATCCAGAAGATGTTGATCCATGATCATACCGCTGAATATGCGACTGAATAAATGACTGAACCACACCCGTCAGGTAATTATTCACTACCTGAGTTACTCATGTACTGGCATAACACAGCCGTGCTTTGACCCAGCTCATTGAAGCAAAACAGCAATGGGCTATGATGCCAATATGCCTTTTGTATTTGTTTGCCCGAGGATGAAATATCGTGCCCTTTTCTGATTCACAACGTCGCTATCCTGCAACTCGTCCTCGCCGTATGCGTTTTGATGAGTTTTCGCGTCGACTAATGCGAGAAAATGCGTTGAGTTGCGACGACCTGATCTATCCCGTGTTTGTGCTGGAAGGGAAGGAGCAACGTGAAAGCGTACCCTCTATGCCCGGCGTCGAGCGATTGAGTATCGATCTGCTAGTTAAACTATCCGACGAAATTGTCGCGCTGGGCATTCCTGCCATTGCTATTTTCCCGGTAACGCCAGCTTCCGCGAAAAGCCTCAATGCAGAAGAAGCCTACAATCCTGACGGTCTCGCCCAAAGGGCCGTCAAAGCACTAAAAAACCGACACCCGGAACTGGGGCTGATGACAGACGTAGCACTGGATCCTTTTACCACACATGGGCAGGACGGCATCATTGATGACAGTGGCTACGTCCTCAACCAGGCAACCATCGATATTCTGATCCAGCAAGCCACATCCCATGCTGTTGCCGGCGCGGATATTGTCGCCCCCTCGGATATGATGGACGGTCGCATCGGTGCGATCCGCACGATTCTCGAAGCCGAAGGTCATGTGAATACCCGGATCATGGCCTATTCCGCAAAATACGCTTCTGCTTATTATGGCCCTTTTCGGGACGCCGTAGGCTCCGCTGGAAATCTTGGGAAAAGCAACAAGTTCAGTTATCAAATGGATCCTGCAAACAGCGATGAAGCCCTGCACGAAGTAGCCCTCGATCTTGCAGAGGGTGCCGACATGGTCATGGTAAAACCGGGTATGCCCTATCTGGATATTGTGCGACGGGTCAAAGACGAACTCAAAGTGCCAACATTTGCCTATCAGGTCAGCGGTGAGTATGCGATGCACAAGGCTGCATTTGCCAATGGCTGGCTGGACGAAAACAGCGTCATGATGGAATCTCTACTGGCTTTCAAGCGAGCCGGCGCGGATGGGATCCTGACCTATTTTGCGGTAGACGCAGCACGTCTGTTGCAAAACCGCTAAAACAAGTAACAGCAAACCGCTACGAGGTTATTGTTACTCATTGAATTTGTACGCTTAATCAGAACCTAAGGATGGAATAATGAATCAACAAGCTGAGATCGAGGGTACCCCCCCTGTCAAAAACAAACTTCCGGGCAAGGATGCATCGGCGACTGAACCCACATCCAAATCAGCGCCGCCAACTGAAAAATTAACCGACTTCAACAATCCGGATTATTACATCAACCGGGAACTGAGCAACCTTCAGTTTAATATCCGGGTTCTGGAACAGGCCTCCAACGAAGATCACCCTTTACTGGAGCGCCTGCGCTACCTGTTGATCTTTAGTAGCAATATGGATGAGTTTTTCGAAATTCGCGTTGCCGGGCTCAAACAGCAGATCGATTTCGCTCGCGAGCAACTCGGACTGGATGGCACCCAGCCACAACAGACGCTGAAAGAGATCAGTCGTATCAACCACGAATACGTTGCCAAACAGTATCACCTGCTGCAAGACGTCATCCTGCCGGCGCTGCAAGAGCATAATATTCGTATCCTGCGCCGCAGCGAGTGGAGCGAAGCACAAACTCACTGGGTCAATGATTACTTCTATTCCGATGTTATGCCGGTGATCAGCCCTATCGGATTGGATCCGGCGCATCCATTCCCACGACTGGCTAACAAAAACCTCAATTTTATCGTATCCCTGGACGGCAAAGACGCCTTCGGACGAGAAACCGGTATGGCGATCATCCCGGCACCTCGCTCGCTGCCACGCGTGATTCCGTTTCCACCGGAGCTTTGTGAAGGTGGTGGTTCACACTACGCATTGTTATCGGCAATGATTCACCAACACGCCGAAGACCTGTTCCCCGGCATGACCATCAAGGGCTGCTATCAGTTCCGCTTAACCCGTAATAGTGACCTGATCCTGGACGATGAGGTGGAAGATATCGCCGCCGCTCTGCAAGGTGAGCTACAAACACGTCGTTGGGGTAGTGCGGTACGCCTGGAAGTCGCTGACAACTGTACTCCCGAGCTGGCCAACTTCCTGCTCAAAGAGTTCGAACTTACCGAAGATGAACTCTATGAAGTTAACGGCCCGGTTAACCTGGCACGACTGATGGATCTTTGTGATTTGCCCGATCACCCGGAGCTGCAATACAAGCCCTTTACGCCCAGTTTTCCCAAAGGTTTACAGCCCAAAGAAAACGTTTTTGATGCGGTGACCAACGGCGATATTTTGCTCATGCATCCGTTTCAGTCATTCACACCAGTGGTCGACATGTTGCGTCAGGCTGCGAAGGATCCTCAGGTTTTAGCCATCAAGCAAACGTTGTATCGCACCGGGTCAAAGTCAGAAATCGTCGACGCTCTGGTCGATGCCGCGCGCAATGGCAAGGAAGTAATTGTGGTCATCGAATTGCGTGCACGCTTCGATGAAGAGGAAAACCTGACCCTTGCCCGCCGTCTCCAGGAAGCAGGAGCAATCGTGGTGTACGGTGTACTGGGTTACAAAACTCACGCCAAACTGATGCTACTGGTACGTCGCGAAGAGGGGAAAATTGTCCGTTACGCACACCTGGGAACGGGCAACTATCACGCGGGAAATGCACGCCTGTACACCGATTACGGTCTGTTAACTCGCGATAAAGACTTGACCAACGATGTGGCAAAAATTTTCCAACAACTCACTGGAATGGGCAAAGCCGTACGTGTAAAGAAACTATTGCATGCACCCTTTACCTTGAAAAAAGGCTTGCTGGATCATATCCAGCGAGAAATTGATAGCGCAGAGAGCGGCGGCAAAGGCCATATCATCGTCAAGTGTAATTCACTGACTGAAGCCAAGGTCATCAAGGCACTGTACAAGGCCTCCCAGGCTGGCGTTCGCGTTGACTTGATTATACGGGGAATTTGCTGTCTCCGTCCGGGAGTACCAGGATTGTCGGAAAACATCCGCGTTCGTTCCATCATCGGGCGCTTTCTGGAACATTCCCGTACCTTCTATTTCGCCAACAATGGCGAACCGAGAGTCTATTGTTCCAGCGCCGACTGGATGGTCCGCAATCTGGATCACCGGGTCGAAACCTGCTTCCCGATCGAGAACCCCAAGCTGGCAGTTCGGGTTAAACGTGAACTGGACATTTACCTCGGCGACAACTGTATGAGCTGGCAATTGCAGAGCGATGGCAGCTACAAACAGAATCAGCCGCGGGCTAACCAGCAGCGCCGCGACTCACAGATGCAGCTACTGGAAAAATTAATCTAGGCAATCAATTCGGGTTTTTGTACCTGTTCTTTTTAAAAGGAGCCTTTAACAAGAACCTTTAACGAATACCTTTACGAACTCTCGCCGGCCTTGCGCCGGCGAGTTAGTTTCTGTCATCGAAAATTTCTGCGAGCAGATCCCAGACAGACACTTAATCGACGATTCAACCCCACACCGGGCTGAGCAACAGCGCAAGGCTGCATCCGTAACCAACTCCCCAGCTTAGCGAACGCAACGTTCCTTTATCGACAAGATACAACAGGTTATAGAGTACTCGAGCCAATACAAAGATTACCGCAAGCACATCAACCGCTTGTGAATCTACCTTCATTAGCGTAGCTACAAGCACCCCGGCAGCAAACAGTGAAAAGGCTTCAAAACTGTTCTGGTGAGCGGACAGGGCGCGAAACCCCCATCCGGTTAACTCCCCCTGCTGTCGCCTGGGTTCGGCATTGTCATAGCGACCCAACTGATGCATGGCTACAGCGACCGGCATCTTGCTTATCATAATCAGTAATGCCGCAAAAAAAACACAATACAACGCAACGCTCATACTCTTCCTCGATAGTATTTATAAGTGGCAGTCTTTTAATTTATTTCAGTTACATCACGATTCAGTCGTTCATCGAGAATATTGTAATAGTGACGTACCTTGTCAACGTAGGAGACGGGCTCACGGCCACGTGCGTAGCCATACTTCAACGTGGTGTAATACTTCTTCTGGCTTAACAAGGGAAATACCACTCTCAGGTCACTCCATACATCCGGGTTTTTACCTAACCGACGAGCCAGGGTGCGTGCATCGTATAGGTGGCCCATACCGACGTTATAGGCGGCTAACGCCATCTGAATCCGCTGTTGCTGGGACGTGACGGATTCCGGGACGCGATTAATCAGTTTCTTCAGATAACGCGCGCCTCCTTCGATACTTTGTGCAGGATCCAGTCGATTGGTAACTCCCACACTTTTTGCCGTACCCTGAGTCAACATCATGATGCCGCGAACCCCGGTGGGGCTCTTGGCTTTCGGGTCCCAGTGAGATTCCTGATACGCCTGGGCAGCAAGAAATCGCCAGGGAATATCATGGCGCTGTCCACTCTCTTCAAACAGAGGGCGCAGCGGTGGCAAGCGCTTGTCAATGCGCCGATGAAACGCTCGTAGATCTACAAAATCGTGGCTGGGAATATAATCAAAGTAATAGGATTCGAGTGCTTGTAACTTTCCCGCTGCCTTAAAGCGGGCAAACCAGCTCGTCACAGACTGATCCAGCTCTGCAGCTTGCCTGGGCATAATCCAGTTAAGCTGCTGTTTGGATGACAGTGTTTCCACCACCGAAAGTTGTGGCAAATAACGGCGGTTGATACGAACTATGCTGGAATCACTGACGGTACAATCGATCTTTCCCTCTGAAACCATATGCAAGAGTTCTTCAGTACCCACATCACCCTGCTCTTCCCAGCTCAACTCAGGCACTCGTGACGTTTTCAACTCCTGTAAACGTTCGCCGTAACTACTCGCAGCGATAATGTGTAAGCGACGCCCTACTACATCTTCCAGTCGTCTGGGTTCACCCTTACCCCGACGACAAACCAGCTGTTGTTCAACATCAAAGTAATCAGGCCCCAACAAAAAACGATCGCTTCTTGATTTTAGGCCCGTCAGACCGGCTGCTGCCAGATCGCCTTCTCCCCGCTCCAGCGCCAACAGAATATCCTCTACGCTATCCAAAAGATGAAGCTCCAGGGTAACCCCCAGATCAGCTGCAAATTCAACAGCAAGGTCATACTCGAAACCCGAGGGTCCCAGCCGGCCCACGTAATACGTGGTGGGGGCATTACGCGTTAACAGCCGGAGTTTGCCCGATTCGAGAATGCTGTTCAGCGTAACCTGGGAATTCGGGGCAGACACCGCTTCAGCAGCCTTTACCGACTCTACCGAGGAGTCACAACCGCTGAGCAGCAAGGCTAGCGCAAGACCGCAACCCATCATAATCCTGCCTGGCGAAAAATACGCAGAACGCAGCCTCTGACCGTCTATTGCTGGATGACGCATCACCTGATGACGTACTCGTTGAGCACAACCTGTTGCGCACTCTTTCATTTTTACCTTCACGAACCTGATCATGGGCACTAACGTACTCCCTATCGCACTCCCAACCGCACGTATCTACGTACGCTCCTTACTTACAATACCCCTTTACCATATCGACAAGCCCTTTATGGTGCAATCAACAGGTTCACGATCAGCAATCACGATGCAGGATAATCAAAAATCCGCTGCCCGGCTACGTCATGTTATCTCCTGAAAAGGAGGTGATTATTTTACTAGCGAGCCTGCATGCGGATTGCCCCATCGAGCCTGATCACTTCGCCGTTAAGGTAATCATTTTCAGCAATATGAACGACCGTGCTAGCGAACTCTTCCGGACGACCCAAACGTTTAGGGTATTCGACACTGTTTCCGAGCGCTGCCACAACATTCTCTGGCAAACTTGCTGCCATCGGAGTCATAAATAATCCGGGAGCAATAGTATTAACCCGGATGCCATGGGTGGCTAGTTCACGCGCGATCGGTAATGTCATTCCTACTACCCCGGCTTTACTGGCCGCATATGCAGGCTGACCAATCTGGCCATCAAAGGCAGCAGCCGAGGCAACGTTAATGATAACGCCACGACCATAATCTTCATTAAACGGGTCATTATTAATCATTCTGGCCGCCGCCAACCGCAATACGTTGAACGTACCCACCAGATTGATATCAATAATTTGCTTAAACTTGTCCAGAGGTAAGGGCTCACCTTCACGATTAATAACTTTCGCTGGCGCACCAATACCTGCGCAATTTACCACTATGTGTATCTCACCATACTGGTTTATCGCCTGTGCAATTCCGGCGTCAACCGAGGTTTCATCAGACACATTAACCAGCGCATAACTTGCGTTTTGCTCACCCAATGCCTTGACGGTATTGCGAGCCAGCTCTTCATTCAGGTCAAAAATCATCACCCTGGCACCCTGCGCCACCAACTGATGACAGGTCGCCTGCCCTAACCCGGATGCTCCACCAGTTACCACTGCAACTTTTCCATCTAATTTCATGACTTTTCCCCTGCGATATTGATGCGCCTATTTTATGTGCGCACTCTTCATCATTGAATAACCATTATAACCGCTCGCATTCTGGCAACGCCCTGCCGCTAGCACTATGGCTGAAACTTCCACAAACATTCACCGAAACGTTCAAAAAAACCTCTCAAGAAGGGCAATCATTGCACCCCTTAAATCGATGTAATACGGTGAACCGCCCGTCTCACACAACAGAGGTTTAACCATGAAATTGGTAGATGCCATCCAACAACGTCGTACCGTTCGCGGATTCACCGACCAGATCATCGACGATGACACATTAAACCGCCTGTTTACCCAGGCGCAACAAGCACCTTCCAACTGCAATACCCAATCCTGGAAAGCCTATGTGGTGAACGGTGAGCGTTGTCGTCAGCTCGCTGACTCTCTATATCTCCATGTATCCAAGGGCAATGCCCCCTCCCCCGACTTTGGATTCATGCCTACCTATGAAGGTATCTATCGTGACCGGCAGGTAGTATGTGCTCACACCTTGTACAGCAACATGAACATTGCTCGTGATGACAAACCTGCTCGCATGGCAGCACTATTACAAAACTATCAATTATTTGGTGCGCCTCATGTCGTATTTATTGGCATGCCAAAAAGTTATGGCATCGTCAACGCGGTTGATATCGGTATCTATGTGCAAAACCTGCTTCTGGTGATGACCAGTATGGGAATAGCCAGCTGCCCTCAAGGCGCCCTGGGATACTATCCTTTGGTTGTCAGGGAACATCTGGATATTGATGACGAAATCGGCATATTACTCGGCATATCATTCGGCTACGAAGATACCGAAATTTTATTTTAATGGCTGATATAAAACCGGAACAAAGAGAGATGTTTTCCTCTCGAAAAAAATCATAATCTTGCAAAAGAACATACTCGACACTCAGGCTATTTATACAACGTTCAACGTATAACCCGCGCCATCAAGAAATGTCTTTTCGGCCTCAAAATCGGCTTCGATCAATGCATGCCTGACCAACCAGCCGCTGCCAAGATTCATGGTGATGGAGCATCCTTCAACGCTCAACAGATAGTCAGGTAAACTGTCTTCGCTGCGAATGTGATTCAATAAAATTGATAATCGCAGCAGGATCGATAAACGCAGAATCCGGTCACGGTAGTAGGCAGACATCTTCTCATAAAGATGGGCAGGCAAAGTCCTTCGGTGGCTGCGGATCAATAACGCTATAGCGCGTTGCTCATAACTGGTAAAACCCAGCATATCGGAATGGCGTACCAGATAGTCACCGTGCTTATGATAGCGAGTATGCGACACTGCCAAGCCCAGCTCATGCAGCCAGGCGGCATTGCTTAGCAACTCACGATCGTTTGAATCAAGCCTCCAGCTTTTAGCCACTTGTTTAAAGCAGAGTAATGCATGCTTGCGTACTCGTCGCGCGTGCTTCTTATCGATTTGGTAACGACTGATCAGTGAATTTAGTGTTCGTTCACGAACATACTCATGTTGTTTACTGCCAACCATGTCATACAGCAAACCTTCACGCAGGGCGCCATCTGAATAGCTCATACGCTTAAGCCTGAAAGCATCAAAGACAGCCGTAAGAATGGCCAAACCTGCCGGAAAGATTGACCCTCGATCGTTTCTCAAACCATCAAACTGAACATGATCGACATGGCCCATCTCAATGACTTTCTGGCGTAATGCTTCCATACCGGCTCGGGAGATGCCCTCCTCAGTCACACCACTCGCTATCAACACCTGCTCTACCGACTTGATTGTGCCTGACGATCCCAGCACCTCATCCCAACCCATACGGCGATAAGATTTAAGAACATTAAGCACTTCCAGGCGAGCGGCATAATACGCCTGATCAAATGCACTGGCAGTAACTTTGCCGTCCGTAAAAAAACGCGAGGTAAACGTAACGCAACCCATATGCAGACTTTCCAGCAGCTTGGGCTCAAAACGTTCTCCGATAATCAACTCGGTACTGCCACCGCCGATATCGACAACCAAACGCTTGCCGTGATCATCTGACTGGGTATGAGACGCTCCCAGATAGATCAGGCGAGCCTCTTCGCGGCCACTGATTATCTCGACCGGATATTTAAGAATGGATTCGGCCACCCGAGTGAATTCACGCCGATTGCGTGCCATGCGCAGGGCCTTGGTACCCACCACTCGCACCACATCCGGTTTCATACCTTCAATATATTGTGCAAAACGACGCAAGCATCCCCAACCACGGCGCATGGCCTGTTGATCAAGCAGGTCGTTCTCATCAAGACCAGCAGCCAGTTGAACCTTATTACCCACTCTCTCTATGGGCCGTATTTCACCATGTTGATAACGAGCAACAATCATATGGAAGCTGTTGGAGCCCATATCGATGGCGGCGATTAAGTCAGGTCCACTGCTATCCATTTTGTTATCGGAGTTATCCATCGATACGTAATGTCACTCATTAATTGTCCCGTTTATATACCCTAAAAGTAGCTTATCAGAGTGTAACCTGTTTGCATCCCAAACTTGCGTAACTCTATGCCATCAAGATGACCGGTGTTATTATTAGCAAAATCTGAGACTGCAAACTGGAGATAAGCTCGATGAGTGAACATATCGTCAATGTTACTGACGCATCTTTTGATGACACAGTACTAAAAGCTGAAGGTGCCGTACTAGTCGACTACTGGGCTGAATGGTGTGGTCCATGCAAGATGATTGCCCCGGTACTGGACGAAATTGCCCAGGAATACGCAGGCAAGCTTAAGATTTGTAAAATCAATATCGATGAAAACGAAGCTACTGCTCCCAAGTATGGCGTTCGCGGGATTCCAACCTTGATGCTCTTCAAGAATGGCAATGTTGAAGCCACTAAAGTCGGTGCACTGTCAAAATCCCAGCTAACCGCATTCCTGGACAGCAATATCTAAGATCTTATCCAAGACAAGAGTTCCGGACCCCCAAGGGTTCGGGATTTTAGTTTCTGAACGGATAAAAATTCATGGCATAACATTAGAAAACTATCACTGGACTAACCCCTCTTTCAATGATAGATTGCACAAACTACCTCCCGCCGCTCCTGCGGCAAATCAATAAGAACTAATACATCATTACTCCCTGAACATTTACACCTGACATCAGGAACATTTCGCTGATTCCAGCTCACTGGATGGCCTCTCAAACCTCGTTGTATACCTGCTATGAACCTAACTGAACTCAAAAAAAAACCCGTACAAGAACTGCTCAACATCGCCACCGAGATTGGGCTGGATAACCTTGCCCGTTCGCGCAAGCAAGATGTTATTTTCACCATTCTGAAGCGTCACGCCCGGAGCGGCGAAGATATTTACGGCGACGGCGTTCTGGAGATACTGCAAGATGGCTTTGGCTTTCTTAGATCAGCTGACGCTTCCTACCTGGCCGGGCCTGATGATATTTACGTATCACCCAGCCAGATCCGCCGGTTCAACTTACGTACAGGCGATACCATCTCCGGCAAGATTCGCCCACCGAAAGATGGCGAGCGCTATTTTGCCCTATTAAAAGTTAGCGAGATCAACTTTGATAAGCCGGAAAACGCCAAGAACAAGATCCTGTTTGAAAACCTGACACCGCTGTTCCCCGACGAACGCATGCGACAAGAGACCGGTGACGGTTCTACCGCCGATCTCATGGCGCGTACCATTGATATGGTCGCTCCTTTCGGTAAAGGGCAACGCGGCCTGATCGTTTCTCCGCCCAAAGCGGGTAAGACTCTTATGCTGCAAAATATTGCGGCCAACATCGCTCGTAACAATCCTGATGTGCACCTGATCGTTTTGCTGATCGATGAGCGTCCTGAGGAAGTTACCGAAATGTCCCGCTCCGTGCGCGGAGAAGTGGTCGCCAGTACCTTCGACGAACCCCCTACTCGTCACGTTCAGGTTGCCGACATGGTTATCGAAAAAGCCAAACGACTGGTTGAGCACAAGAAGGACGTTGTTATCCTGCTGGATTCCATCACTCGTCTGGCCCGCGCCTACAACACGATTATCCCGTCCTCCGGCAAGGTATTGACCGGTGGCCTTGATGCCCACGCCCTGGAGCGCCCTAAGCGCTTTTTCGGTGCTGCGCGGAATATCGAGGAAGGCGGCAGCCTGACGATCATCGCTACCGCGCTGGTCGATACCGGATCCAAGATGGACGAAGTAATCTTCGAGGAGTTCAAGGGTACCGGCAACATGGAACTCAACCTTGATCGCCGTATCGCCGAAAAACGCATCTTCCCGGCGATTAATATCAACAAATCCGGTACTCGCCGTGAAGATCTGTTGATTCCTGAAGAAGAATTACAGCGCATCTGGATCTTACGTAAAATTCTTCAGCCTATGGACGAAACCTCAGCTATTGAATTTTTGCTGGATCGTATGAAAGACAGCAAAACCAACGATGAATTCTTCCAATCCATGAAACGTAAATAATAGGTCCAGCTGAAACCTGACCCTCAACCATGCGAGCCGACCAATGAAATATCGCGATCTGCGTGATTTTTTGCGACTGCTCGAAGAGCGCGGCGAACTCAAGCGAATCAGTCTCGAAGTAGACCCCTACCTCGAGATTACCGAGATCGCCGATCGCACCCTGCGCCAGAAAGGCCCCGCCCTGCTGTTCGAAAACCCCAAGGGCTCCAACATCCCGTTACTGGCCAACCTGTTTGGTACACCGGAACGTGTTGCTCTTGGCATGGGGGCAGAATCCGTTACCGCCCTGCGTGAGATCGGAAAACTGCTTGCCTACCTGAAAGAACCTGAGCCTCCCAAAGGCATCAAAGACGCTCTTGAAAAAATGCCTCTTTTCAAGAAAGTGCTCACTATGGCCCCCAAGGTAGTCAAGAAAGCGGCATGTCAGGAAATAGTATTGGAAGGTGATGCCGTTAACCTGGGCATTCTACCTATTCAGACTTGCTGGCCTGACGACGCCGCGCCACTGATCACCTGGCCACTGGTCATCACCAAAGGTCCGCTTAAAGATCGACAAAATCTGGGCATTTACCGCCAACAGGTAATAGCGCCCAACAAGCTCATTATGCGCTGGCTGCCCCATCGAGGCGGTGCACTGGACTTTCGTGACTGGCAAGAACAACATCCCGGCGAACCCTTTCCGGTAAGTGTCGCCCTGGGTGCCGATCCAGCCACCATTCTGGGTGCTGTTACACCGGTACCAGACAGCTTGTCCGAGTACGCCTTTGCAGGATTGCTACGAGATAGTCGAACTGAACTGGTCAAAAGCATTGGCAACGAGCTACACGTACCTGCCAGTGCGGAATTCGTTCTCGAAGGCTTTATTTATCCAGATGAAATGGCCGATGAAGGTCCCTATGGCGACCATACCGGCTACTACAACGAAGTCGATCGCTTCCCGGTTTTTACCGTCGAGCGCATGACGCATCGCCGTGATCCGATCTATCACAGTACCTACACGGGGCGCCCACCCGATGAGCCAGCCGTACTGGGTGTCGCTCTTAACGAAGTCTTTATCCCGATTCTGCAGAAGCAATTCCCTGAGATTGTAGATTTTTACCTGCCTCCAGAAGGCTGCTCTTACCGAATGGCAGTAGTTACCATACGCAAGCAATATCCGGGGCATGCCAAACGCGTGATGCTCGGGGTCTGGTCATTTTTACGCCAGTTCATGTACACCAAATTCGTGATCGTTTGTGATGATGACATTAATGCTCGCGACTGGAACGACGTTATCTGGGCGATGACTACTCGCATGGATCCTCGTCGTGATTCGGTATTTGTCGATAACACTCCCATCGATTATCTGGATTTTGCCTCTCCCGTCTCAGGACTTGGCTCCAAAGTGGGTTTCGATGCCACCAACAAATGGCAAGGCGAAACAGATCGGGAATGGGGCATACCGATCGAAATGAAACCTGAAATAAAAACTCGCATCGATGAAATATGGGATCAGTTGGGCATCGACGTGTGAATTTCCAGCTTCTTCTGCAGCCTTCAGGAGTATCGCTTCCCCTCGATGCAGAGATCAGTTTGCTTGATAACTTACGACATCAGGGCTACCAATTACGTAGCAGCTGTAAAAATGGTAATTGCCATGTGTGTGAAGTTCGTTTGTTAAAGGGATCCGTGGCTTTACGAAACGGCAATCAACTTTTTGCAACCGACCATCCCATAAACACGTATAGCTGTGTCAGCTACGCGCGGACTAATATAGAGATATCTGCCGAAGAAATTCGGCAACCAGGAGAATTAGCTATGAGCACGCTGGCCTGCCAGATCACATCTGTCGACCCGCTAAACAATGACGTATATCGCGTCCAGCTGTTGGCCCCTGCTGGCCAATTGCCTGAGTTTTATGCTGGCCAGTATCTGCTGATGGAACTAGAGGATGGCCAGCAATATCCATTTTCCATTGCCAGCGCCCCACATATCCTTAAAGATAATCGGCGCATAGAGCTGCATATACAGCGGGTAGCGGGTAGCGAACAGTCGGAAAAAATTCTTCATGCCGTCCATCACGCACTTACCGCCAAAGTGGTCTTGCCCTTTGGCAATTGCCACCTGATGTGCGCACCGCAAACACCCCTGGTATTTCTAGCCGCAGGTACCGGGTTCGCACAAATGAAAGGAATGATAGAGCACTGCCTGCAAATCAAACATCAGCATCCACTCCACCTGTATTGGGGCGTACGCAAGGTTGAGCACTTTTATCTTCCCGAACTGCCAAACATCTGGGCAGCAAACAATCAGGTAACTTTTCATCCAGTGGTAAGTGATGATCAGGACTCTGACTGGGAAGGCCGCTATGGTGCTCTGCACCACGCAGTTGTCGAGGATCTTAGTACGCTTGAAGGTGCACATTTCTACATTTGTGGATCCCCGCAGATGGTTTATGCCAGCTTCGATGATCTGGTGGCAGCAGGCGTCGATGCAGAACGCATCCATGCGGACGTTTTCGATTACGCCCCACGCGACCAAGAGGACCCAAGGTCACCACTAACGGGAAAGTGAGCGAAACATTACCCCGCTCCTGGCTGAGGTTCGATTACCTTCGAGTTGCTAACTGTATGCCTTCGCGAAAATACTCGGTACTGGCTTGATGCTCACCCAGCTGAGCCAGTAACTGACCCAGTTCATTGCACACCACAGTACTGCGCGAAATTTTTAAACTCTGTTCAAAATATTCACGCGCTTTACCCCATAATTCATTGAGCAAACAGATACGACCCAACGCAGTCAGCAATTGCGCATGATCCGGATATTCAACATTAAGGCTTTCCGCAAATTTAAGCTGTCGTGAAGGATTGGTAGACTGTATTTTTCCATACAGCTCCACCAGACGATCGCTATAGCGTTTCTTCAGCGACTTGACCAAAAGCTGTTCGGTACGATCCCACGCCTTTAGCCGTATCAAACAACGCGCACAATGATGGACCAACACCTCATCCTGTTTTTGTTGCCGATTGAGCAGATCCCACACCGCATCAACATCCCGAAGACGAACAGTAGCATCCTGCTCTTTTCTGCCGCGCTGAAAAGCTTGCTCGAATAGATGCTGATAAGCTTCACTTTGAAGTTTACGAATATCTTTCTCATCAACCAGCTTGTACTTACTCAGCACAGGCAGCAGCTTTTCCAGATTGCTCCAGTCATGCAAGCGATAATAGGTACGCATCAGCAGTTTCAATACGTAGGGATGACGAGGCATCTTACGGCGCAGGGCTTTAAGGGCTGCGAGTGCCTGTTCCAGTTGCCCTCCAGAAAGATGCAACTGAGCCTGGGTAATACCCACCGCTATACCTGCCGAAGGTACCGCCTCATCGGCACGACGCAGATATTCCCCGGCTAATGGCTCATCACCTATTTCATGCGCAGCACGAGCGGCAGCAATGTAGTTGACTAAAGGTGATTCTCCCTCATTTGCTGCACGGGCCAGTTGGCGATGGGCCACTTTCCAGTTACCCTTTAACAGGTTTAATATGCCCTTCGATGAGTTGCGGCGTGCTCGACGGCTACGGCTATTTGCCGTAATTGGTACCACCAGATTCATTGAAGAAAGCACCAGCAAAAGCAACATTTTCAAAAGCCATAGCACAGCAAAAACAAC
The DNA here is from genome assembly GCA_030622755.1 of Aestuariirhabdus sp. Taxonomy (GTDB): domain Bacteria; phylum Pseudomonadota; class Gammaproteobacteria; order Pseudomonadales; family Aestuariirhabdaceae; genus Aestuariirhabdus. The sequence goes on from JAUXFT010000009.1 coordinate 35,801, forward strand.
CACGATTAGTGCCAGCCCCATCCATAAGGTAGTTTCAAACGTAGTATCACCATAGGAGATGAGAATATAACCGTTATCAAGCAACATACCATTGGCAACAACCGCCACCAGCAACAGTGCCAACAGCAGCATCAAAAACCATTTCATGAGGCAGCCTCCTCGCGGCGATGAAGCGTTTCATTAAACTCCTTCACGGCTTTAAGCGAGCTGCTGATATCAGGTAGCTGGGGATTCAGCTTCAATGATTGCAACTGCTCCAACTGCATTATCATCGACCTGGTCATCTGATCGTTATAGGAAAAATAGCGACGCAACCACTCCAGGCTGGATGCGGTACTGACATCAAATACGCCCTGCTGCTGTTTCAATAACGCTAACTGGGATTGCTCCATCATCAGCCGCAGGTTCTGGCGAAGATACACCTCCTCATTGGGCGTCAGCAGTTCCTGTAATGGCTCACTACGGTTGGTATTGAGCCGAAAGTATTGCTTGAATCGCTCTAGTCCGTTCATGGCACGCTCAAGCAAACGCTGCCAGACCGTCATCTCAGCCACAATCTCTTGTTCCTTGGCGGCATCTATCTGGAAACCCCCTACCGCTAGCAATGGCAACTGCATTACCTGGTCGGACAACGCGGCCAACTGTAAATAGGTGCCCTCCTCATCAATAGCTGGCACCGCCCTGATCGCGGCAAGATCATGAGCGAGTGCATCCCGAACCGGAAACAAGGATACGTTATCAAGATCACGTACTATGCGATCAGCACTGACCAGCAAGGACTCAACGCCCTGTAGATCACCTTCAGTTAATAGTCGCTGATTTGCCAGTCGTAACAAATACTCAACTTCGGCCAATAACCAGTCATCCCGACTGGTGCGCTGTAGCTCTTGTAATTGGCGCTGCAAGCTTTCATTACTTTGCTTCAGTTGTTTACTGGTTTCCACCAGTTTAATTTTGGTCTCCGCTAACTCGTTGCGAAGTTGATCCTGCGTGGCACCAAAATTGGAAAGTACGCCCAACTCTGCACGCAAACCATTCGTTGAATCATCAAATTTAGTGGCCATGGCCTGCAATTGACCCTGAATTTGTTTGTCGGTTTCGGGATGGCTGCGGTGCTGCAAATAATATTGAATATCCCGATCCATATACACCAGTGCAGCAACCCCCAGACAGGCTAGCAATGCCAACAACAAGGCCAGCCAGTTCACCAGAGATCGGCCACCTGAGTTTTCTGTAGTCCCAATATCAGCTGACCCGCTGCCTGGTTGCGGCGCTGAAGCGCGGGAAATACTACTATCGCTATTGCGTAAATGAGGTGACGCTTTAGTAGCTGCTGCCTGCGCAGCTGCCTGAATACTTTCATCACTAATCATTGAAACTTGCTCAACCGGTTGATTTTCAGTGGGCTCATCGCCTGGATTTGATGCCGGCACTTCGTCTGCTGCAGGTGCTTTTTCAGGTGCTATCTCAGGCGCTGTATCAGACGGTATTTCATCGGGTGCTATTACCGCAACGATGCCAGCACTATCGCTGGTAGAAACCCCAGGTGCTTGATCAGGCTTATCCTGATCGACAGGCTTTGGGGCATTCGATTCCACGACATCAGCGGACATCTGCGTTTCGGCCATCACTTCCGTATTCGGCTTGGCGCCCGTAGTACGTTTTCCACGCTTTCTGCTCATGGCATCCTCTGTTAACTATCTTTAGCTATTGTTTAGCTCTCATTAACCACGGTTTCGGCGGCCAACTGCTGCAATGATTCCAGTACGGCTGAATCTCCAGCCCCATTACTAACCATAATAGATGCATATTGCTTGCTACTTAGCGCCTCCGCCACCCTGACACTGGGAACAATAAGATGCAGACGCGCACATTGCGGCGGAGCTAATAATGAGTCCAGCCGCTCTGCTATCATCCCGCTGGTAACCACTGCCACATTAATATTATGCTGAAGTAATGACTCTGCAAACTCTTCAGGGGGATAATCGAGCGAATATCGTTCATATACTGCCAGTTCGGTAATCTCCGCACCTCGGCTTCGCAGCTCTGTGTTCAGGTGATCGCGTCCACCCACACCCTTAACCAGTAGAATACGCTCACCATTTACATTGGAAAAGTCATCCAGTGCCAATAGCGCCTCACTGTCAGTACCTTGATCAGCATAGCAGGCATCTATTTCATAGCGTTCCAGCTCTTGCGCAGTGCCTTGACCTATTGCAAACCAGCGTAAGCCCACCGGTAGCTGTGGCCAGTAGCGCTCCATCAACTCACAGCCAAATCGAGCAGCAGGGCGACTGACAAAAATCACTTTTTGATACCGATCGAGATCCAGAACCACTAATTTACTGGCCTGCGATTCGGCCAGTTCACGCTGCTCAATTAATGGTAGCAACAAGGCGCTAGCACCTGCAGAACGGATGCTATCTGCGAGCACCCGCCCCTGCCTCTTCGGCCTGGTTACCAACACACGCAAAGAAGCCAGCGCGGAATGATCAGCTATTGTCGTAGTAGAGCTCTTCAAGAATTTCACCCGCACCCTGTTTAAGCAGATCCTTTGCCACCGCAACACCGATCTCTTCTCGATCTTCCAAAGTACCACGTAGTTCTGCGGTTAGCAGGGTAGACGCATCGGGCCGAGCCACTATGCCTCGAAGAAAGATTTCATTGCCATGCTGAACAGCATAGCTTGCTATAGGTACCTGACAACCACCTTGCAAGTGACGGATCAACGCCCGCTCTGCCAGCACACAGTTCGCCGTGACTTCATGATGCAGCGGCTTTAATAGTGCTAAGGTTTCGCTGTCATCCATGCGACATTCAATGCCTACTGCACCCTGGCCACCGGCGGGCAGGCTCTGCTCGATATCTATAAAGGCGGTGATACGATGCTGGAACTCAAGGCGAATCAGCCCGGCTGCGGCCAAAATAATTGCGTCATATTGCCCTTCATCCAGCTTCGCCAATCGAGTATTGACGTTACCTCGCAGGAAATTAATCGTCAGATCCGGCCGTAGCTTCAACAACTGGCATTGACGACGTAAACTCGATGTCCCGACAATCGCACCCTGCGGAAGCTCTTCAAGAGAGTTACAGGTATTTGATACAAACGCATCCCTGGGGTCCTCACGCTCACAGATCACCGCCAACCCGAGGGTTTCCGGAAACTCCATCGGCACATCTTTCATCGAATGCACTGCAATATCAGACTGCCCCTCAAGCATTGAGGTTTCCAGCTCCTTAACAAACAATCCCTTGCCGCCAATTTTAGCCAGTGGCGCATCAAGAATACGATCGCCACGACTGGTCATTGCCACCAGCTCAACCTCCAATCCTGGATGACATGCCATGAGGCGACTTTTAACATGTTCAGCTTGCCACAATGCCAGGGCACTCTTTCGGGTCGCAATACGAATCTTTTTCACGGTGACGTCCAACGTTTAATCATTCAAGACAGGCCGCCTATAATACGGCAGGGATACAGGTTACGCACCCTTGAAGAAAGGTTTCATTGACTCAGGTTTTCATTAATTTCAGATCTTCGTGAATGAATATGGAAGGATCCACACATCACAGACGCTGCATCAATTTACGTGTCGCGGCCACATGACGACGACTGACCTGTAAGGGAGAGGACTGTTCTAATAAATACAATTCATACTGCCCTTCATCATTACGCTCCAGGCGATCAATCGCCCGTTGAGAAACCAGCGCATTGCGATGAATGCGTACAAAACGATCTCCGAACTCTGTTTCCAACTCTTTCAACGTATCATCAATTAACACTTCACCACCCAGATGCCGGACCGTCACATATTTGTTGTCTGCCACAAAACAACTTATGTCTTGCAGGGGGATCAACTCGATACCTTTATGGGTTCGGGCACTAATGTGACATCGTGCTCCACCACCCTCCTCATGTTCCGACAGTGCAGCCAATTGCGCCCGGTTAGGATGACTGACGCTAGCTAATGCCTGTTGCAATGCATCAAAACTAACAGGTTTTAACAGATAACCAACCGCCTGAACCGCAAACGCCTCAATCGCATACTCGCCATAAGCAGTACTGAAAATCACCGCAGGAGGCGTACGTAAACTGCATAGATGTCGCGCCGCTTCCATGCCTGTCATTCCGGGCATACGAATATCCATCATCACCACATCAGGATTAAAGCGCTGACAGAGTTCTATTGCCTGCTCACCATCGCAGGCTTCATCTTCCAGCACTTCATACCCTTCACAACGCTCTATCATGCGGCGTAAACGGTCTCGCGCCAGGGGCTCATCATCGACTAATAAGACCTTCACCCACAACCCTCCTCGGCAATCGGTTTACAGGGATAACTTAACAATATCATATACTCCTGATGCTCTTTGATTCGGACCACCCGAGCGCGTCCTCCGTACAGCGTTCGCAAGCGATCCTCTATATTTACCAGCGCGATTCGGTTTCCTGAAACACCGCTTGCCCCTCCAGCGAGCACTGGATTACTGATCCGCAGTGTTACCACGCCTTGACGATATTCACCGGCCACCGTCACGGTACCACCTTTACTCAACGGCTGAACTCCATGGTAGATGGCGTTTTCAAATAATGGCTGCAAGGTTAATAACGGGATGGGCAAAGTCTCAGGCAGGTCGTCCAGTTGCCACTCCACCTTCAGGCGATTACCAAGCCTTAACTGTTCAATACGTAAATATTGACGGCACAAGGCGATCTCGTGAGCAATCGTCACTTCGCTGCTACCCTGCTGCAAACTGGCGCGAAATAACTCCGACAGATCCACCACGGCCTGCTCTGCACGATCAGGATCTACGGCGATTAAACTGGCAATACTGTTCATGCTGTTAAACAAAAAATGGGGATGAATACGCGATTGCAAAGACTGCAATCTGGCTTGTAATTCCGCACGCTGTTGGCGATGCAATTCATGCTGCACATACAGGTAACGCAGTACCAGGCCGGTGATAATAATAGCGACCAGCAGATTTTTTAGAACAGACCAAACTTCAAGTTCTAACCAGAAAACATGCAGCGGAAGCTGCACTACCATCCATTTGGCACCGATAGTAAATGCGATCGTCACGATTCCCACCACGCCAAAACAAACCATCACTGATTGTTTAAGCTCGCGCCTGCTTAGCCAGTTACGCAACAAACACAGTAAAGCACTACTACTGAGCATGATCCATTGCACAAACAGGGAAGCCAGCGCCAGATAATCCCAATCGAAATCTGAAGCTCCAGAACCTGCCAGAACTTCCACCAGCACCATCAACTCGGTGATCAAAACCAGCGCAAAAACCACGCGCGTCTTACACAAATCAGGAAGAAAAAAATCTTCTTCCGAAGCTGTGGTTTGATTCTCTGTCAATGCGGTTTTTTTTACGCTATCCCTGTCCATTAACCGAGAGTACCCCGCGAGGAAGCAGATGCAAAGTCGTCACCGCATCTGTCAGCCAATTAGTGTCAAAACTGTTATCATTGTCCGAATTTTCCATCCTGGCTATGACCTGGATAATTCTCAGCTACAGCATCGGCAATGATAAAAGCCTACTCAGAACAAGGAAGCAGCCATGAGCAGTAATGACCAAAAGACCAATCAACAATGGGGCGGTCGTTTCAACGAACCCACAGATGCCTTCGTGGCTCGCTTCACCGCATCAATTGATTTTGACAAGCGACTCTACGCCCAGGACATCCGTGGTTCACAGGCACATGCGCGTATGCTCAACAAGGTTGGCGTCCTGAATGAAGATGAGCTGCAATCTATCCTGCAAGGTCTCGAACAGATTCAGGGCGAGATCGAGCGCGGCGAGATCGAGTGGTCAGTGGAGCTGGAAGATATTCACATGAACATTGAAGCACGACTCACCGATCGAATTGGTATCACGGGTAAAAAACTGCACACTGGTCGCTCTCGTAATGATCAGGTCGCTACCGATATCCGTCTCTATCTTCGCGATGAAATTGATTTTCTGCTGGGAGAAATCACCCGCCTGCAACGGGGATTATTAACCGTCGCAGAGCGAGAAGCCAAAACCATCATGCCCGGGTTCACCCATTTACAAACTGCTCAGCCGGTCACCTTTGGTCACCACCTGATGGCCTGGTTTGAAATGTTGCAACGAGATTTTAGTCGCTTGCGCGACTGTCGCACACGAATGAACCAGTCACCCCTGGGAGCTGCTGCGCTCGCCGGTACCACCTATCCAATCGATCGCATCTATAGCGCTCAACTGATGGGATTCGACGGCCCCACCGCCAACTCTCTGGATTCTGTCAGTGATCGGGATTTCGCTATCGAGTTTTGCGCGGCAGCGAGCATGATTATGAACCACCTGTCCCGAATGTCAGAAGAGCTGGTTTTATGGACCTCGGCACAATTTGATTTTATCGACCTCCCCGATCGTTTCTGTACTGGCTCCAGCATCATGCCACAGAAAAAAAACCCGGATGTGCCAGAACTGGTTCGAGGCAAAGGGGGCCGAGTGACCGGGCATCTTATTTCGCTACTGACTTTGATGAAATCCCAACCACTGGCCTACAACAAGGACAACCAGGAAGACAAAGAACCCCTGTTTGATACCGTAGATACGCCTAAGGGCTGCTTGCGCGCCTATGCCGATATGGTGCCCGCGATACATTCCAAGGCCGACAATATGCGTGAAGCTGCGCGACGTGGTTTCTCAACCGCAACGGATCTGGCGGACTATCTGGTTCGTCAGGGAATGCCCTTTCGAGATGCCCACGAAGTGGTCGGAAAAGCGGTTGCCTTTGGTATCAAGAATAAACTCGACCTTTCCGATATGAGCCTGGATCAGCTGCAGCAATTTTCCACAACCATTGGAACCGATGTCTTCGATGTACTGACGCTGGAAGGATCCGTTAATGCTCGCGATCATATTGGCGGCACTGCCCCCCGCCAGGTGTTGCTGGCCGTAGCCAATGCGCGCGAAGATCTTGAGAAAAGAGCCTCAGAAACTTGAGGGTAGTGCTCAGGAAATCGGACCACACTGCCATCAATTCAGCATTTTTAGAGATTATCTTAAGGGGCTTCCTATAAGGTACTATCTATAAGGTACTATCTATAAGGAACTGTCTTAAGGAACCATCTATAAAGAACAATCTTCAACCACTACCTCTCATCACCGCAAAGGTGAGAGGTACCTACCAAACCAACTCAATCGGTTCACCCGCCTGCTCACTGCAGCAACGGTTTAACATCGTTTTAAATGGCTCAGCATCCCTGGTACCCAACCATTGATTACTACTCTCATCATAATCAAAGTGGAAACCTCCACTACGGGCAGCCATCCACAACTGCGCCATTGCCGCTTGCCGGCTGAGTATAATCTGACTCCCATCTTCAAACTCAAGCGTCAGAATTCCCGCCGCAGTTTCATAATCGATGTCCAGGCCTGCATCTTCAATGGCGTCTTCAATCGCTACCATTAGATCATCCAGTAACTCATTTACCTGCCGCTCACTGATCACAATTCTCTCCGGGCATTGCCGCTTAATACTTAGCTTACTGCTTAATTTAGTGCGAGTGTATCACGCCACGCAATCTCTTAGGCAGGGAGGAGGCACAGCGTAGGCAAGGTGCATGACAGCAGGTATACTGTGGCACAAGATTCGGACATTCAATGAGAACAACAACCATGAAATTGCTACTGCCTCTGCTCCTGCTCACCGGAATTCTGGCTGGCTGCGGGCAAAAGGGTCCCCTGTACTTACCGGAAGAAAACAGTCAGTTTCAGTCAACTTCTTCTCTGCATCAATAACGTTCAAGGACGGTTCCCTGCATGGACCACTTTATCTATCAAGATGGCGAATTATTCGCAGAAGACGTTGCCGTCAGCGACATAGCCGATCAATTCGGCACCCCTTGCTATATCTATTCCCGTGCCACTCTTGAACGCCATTACAAAGCCTATGACAACGCATTGGGAACACATCCTCACCTCATTTGTTATGCCGTTAAAGCCAACAGTAATCTCGCTGTCTTAAATGTTCTGGCACGCCTTGGATCCGGCTTCGATATTGTTTCCATTGGTGAACTGGAACGCGTGCTGGCCGCAGGCGGTGATCCAGGCAAAATTATTTTTTCCGGCGTTGGCAAGCAGTCTGCCGAAATTCAGCGTGCCCTGGAAGTAGGCATAAATTGCTTCAATGTTGAATCGGAAGCAGAACTTGAACGCCTGCAAACCGTAGCCGCATCCATAGGTGCTACTGCGCGCATTTCGCTGCGCGTAAATCCGGATGTTGATGCCCATACGCACCCTTACATTTCCACAGGCCTGAAAGAAAACAAGTTCGGCATCGATTTTAAGGTTGCTCCTTCGGTTTATCGTCGCGCGGCGACGTTACCCAACATAGAAATCGTCGGGGTTGATTGCCATATCGGTTCTCAGCTCACCGAGCTTGATCCTTTCCTCGACGCCCTCGATCGTTTGCTGGCGCTTGTCGATGAACTGCAAAAGGACGGCATTACTATCCACCACCTGGATCTTGGTGGTGGACTGGGGGTGAACTACCAGGAAGAACAACCTCCGCAACCAGCAGATTACGCCAGCGCTGTTCTTGAGCGCCTGGGCAACCGGCAACTGACTCTGGTACTTGAACCCGGCCGCTCTATTTCTGCCAATGCAGGAATCATGGTAACGCGCGTTGAGTTCCTGAAAGAAAACAGTGGCAAGCATTTCGCCATCGTGGACGCGGCGATGAACGACCTGATTCGCCCGGCATTGTATAACGCCTGGCAGGAGATCATTCCGGTTAAGCCTCGCACTGACGGCACCAGTCATCACTACGATCTGGTTGGCCCTATCTGTGAAACTGGCGATTTTATTGGCAAGGATCGTGACCTCATTCTTGCGCCGGAAGACCTTCTGGCGGTCCGTTCCGCTGGCGCTTACGGATTTACCATGAGCTCCAACTACAACAGCCGCAATCGCGCAGCCGAGATCATGGTCGATGGCAAACAACAGCATCTGGTTCGCCAGCGCGAAACCATCGCCCAACAGATCGCTAATGAATCTATCATTCCGGACTGATCACCATGATTTTACGCTTCACTAAAATGCATGGGCTGGGCAATGATTTTGCCGTCATCGATCTGGTAACCCAGCATGCGCGGATCACCCCGGAACAGGTCAGACGTCTCTCCGATCGGCACCTCGGTATCGGCTTCGACCAGATGTTGATCGTTGAACCCCCGAGCCGGCCCGAAATGGATTTCCGTTATCGCATCTTCAACGCCGATGGCGGCGAAGTAGAGCAATGCGGAAATGGTGCTCGTTGCTTTGCCCGTTTTGTTCGTGACAAAGGCCTTAGTCATAAAAACCGCATTCATGTTGAAACCTGTAATGGCGAGATCGAACTGAATATTCAGGACAACGGTGACGTCAGCGTGAATATGGGCGTCCCTGTTCTCCAGAGCGACCTGATACCCTTTCAACCATCAGGGCAGCATGCCTGTGAGCAATCACGCACTTACCTGATTGACGCTGCGCAGCAACAATTTGAGATCAACGCCATCTCAATGGGCAACCCTCATGCGGTGCTGTTGGTCGATGACGTTACCTCTGCCCCCGTCGAACAGCTGGGTCCCCTGCTGGAAAACCACCCCGCGTTTCCCAAACGGTGTAATGTAGGCTTTTTACAGATCGTCAATCGCAACGAGTTTCGTTTGCGAGTATTCGAACGCGGTGTCGGGGAAACCCTGGCGTGCGGTACAGGCGCCTGCGCAGCCATGGTCGCTGGCCACTTACGCGGTTTACTGGATCAAAAGGTGACAGCGCACTTGCAAGGTGGCACCCTTAATATTGAATGGCATGGTGATAACAACCCGGTAATCATGACGGGCTCAGCAACCCGGGTGTATGAAGGAACAATCAGAATATGAGTGGATTCGATAACGGCGACACAACGATGGAAATCAACGCAGAGCATGTCGGCCAATACCTCCGACAACACCCTGAGTTTTTCCATCAAAGGGATGATCTGTTACTTACGCTCAACATACCTCACCAAAGAGGTGAGGCTGTGTCACTGGTTGAACGACAGGTAAACATTTTACGTGAACGTAATCTGGAAATGCGCCAACGTCTGAACAACCTGCTCGATGTTGCTCGCGACAACGATCGATTGTTCGATAAAACCCGCCGGTTGGTGCTGGGATTACTCGAAGCACGCTCTCTTGACGATGTGGTTAGTTGCACCGAAGAGAGCCTGACAGATGATTTCAAAGTGCCCTATTGCGAGCTGGTGCTGTTCAGTGAAAAACCATTAAACACCCACAATCGAGTGAGCTCTCTTGGCGATGCCAATCAACACCTGCATGAGTTAC
>JAUXFT010000060.1 GCA_030622755.1 Aestuariirhabdus sp.
CACCATCTCTTGCTTCGGTTGCATCTTCGTAAAGCAGATATTCATTTATGTAGAAATCAATATTAGAAATATGGTTATCTATCGTTTTCTTCGATAGTCCAGTAGATTTTAGTCGAGCCTCAAAATCTCCTAATAAATGCTGATTAGCTTCTCTTATTGCCTTGCAATCTTCTTCGTATTTCTCGTAATCATCCATTGCGAACACTCGATTATTGATTATCTGCACCTAACGCCGCCAGCAACAGCCAGAGCGTGCTGGCAACTTTTTTGGATTTTTCAAAAAAGGTGACAGCATGCGGAGGTCTGCTTGACTGGCTTTGTTAGCACTTTTTAGGAAGCCAGTGCACGAAGAACAACGCCAGGCTCTTTTGCTACAACATTTAATAAAACCAATGCAGGGCCTTGTGGAGTACGATCGCCCCGCTCCCAGTGCCGAAGCGTGCTAACACTGATGCCAAAAGCAGACGCAAACTCATTTTGAGACATGCCCATCTTTGCCCTTATATTTTTCACATCCACTGGGCCAAACTTGTGGACGACTGCCTTTTTAATTTTACCCTCAGAAAACTCAATTGCTTCGGATAGGCCCTGTTTGATGCTTGAGAAAGCGCTAGCCATTTTAACCACCATAATGCTTGAGTAAAAGTTGAGTTAATTTGGCAAGTTCGTTGCGTTCAGCTTTGCTGATATTAGCCTTTTCACCTTTGCCAAAAACCGATAAAAGAAAGAGTGGCACGGAGCCATTGTGGTAATAGTATATTACTCTGACGCCACCACTTTTCCCCCGCCCCTGAGCAGACCAGCGCAATTTCCTAATGCCGCCGGACCCCTGTAGAAGATCGCCCGACTGAGGATGAAGGGATAAGTAATTGATAATACTTACCTTTTCCTCACTTTTGAGTAAGTTCAGAGCCCTTTTCTGAAATTCCGGGAGTTCTACAATAGTCTGCATAAGGCGAAGTATAATCCATTGGATTATAGGCGGTCAATGTGGATTTTGAGGTGCTAACGCCTCAAACAGCGGCGTGCGTTAGCGCGTCCAGCCACGAACTTGTTATGTCAGACCCCCATGTATTAATGGTGATGCTCTTTCTTTGCTGGCTCATTGGTAAAGATAGAAAATCGATGAGTCGCATGCTCACTATGACAACCAATACATGACTCCAGCATTTTTGAGTAATAAAACCCCACAAGCTCCGTATGACTTTCCTTGCTAACGTGCTCAAGCATTCCAGCATACTTATGGAATTCTTGGTCTTTTAGTATAAATTCATTCGATAGTTTTTCATGAAGCTCATGCTTTTGTGTATCTGTAATTTTCTGCTTTAGAATAAAGCTTCTGCTAATTTTCCCAGCAATATCAGAAACCTCTTCAAGATTACCAGAAGCAAATGCAGGTACGATATTTTGCATGCCCTCTTGAATCGCCAGCATCTCTTGCTTGAGAAGCGCTCTCAACTCAGGCGATAGCTTCTCAACCTCGCTTCCTGAATAACAGTTTGATGATACGGCTCCAATCCAAGCGACCAGTAGAGCACCAATTATTTTTTTCATAGTAATGATTCTCGTTTTAAAGGGCATAACGCCCAAGCTGTGCGGCGCAAACGAAGCGCAGCGTAGTTTGCGTCCGAACGAGCGCTTTGTTAGGCGATGATTTCAACATTACTCCTCAATCAATTTTATTCCACAGTGAGGACAGTACTTCGGTAATTTCAAACCAAGGTATAGTCTTCCCAAGTGCCCATTGCATGAAGGGCATCGCCAGATTTTCACATGCACTATTAACGCCCATATAAATGAAACCGTAAAAATAATTGCCGTCATCGTCTTTGACATACTACTTTGGTACGCCATGAGACTGACAGCACCAACGATGACACCGATGATAATAGCTAATCGGGTTAATTTACTTCGTCGCTCCTCGAACTCTGCAATAACTTCTCTCTCATTAATGTCTTTTTTACGTTCTTGAGTCATCCATCACCATCTTCGTTTAGTGCTCGCCTAACGCCTTTGTAACGGGCCGCGTTGTGGCGAAGCCACGCTTTTAGCTGTCCAGCCCGAAGGGCGATCGTTGACAAACTTGTTATGCATTACTTCTTTGCCAATTATTCATGGCGGTTTCAAATGCAGCTTTCAATGCTCGTATTTGGCTAGGACTTGTCTCAGATTGAGCTTCTTCGATACTTGACGGAATATCCTGATACACAACATCATAAGTGTAATCGGGAATATCTGTAAATTGCTCTGCCGTGAAATCAAATCGCTTGCCCTCGATTTGGTTGTAAAAATGGCGACCATTGCCACCGCCATTTCTTGGCCACCCTCTTGTTTGAAGAATATCACCACCAAATATTTCATGGATCACAATCGAAGTTTGAGCGCATTGTCCATAGTAGGGATAACCTCCCTCATAGATAATGCATGTTTCTTCAGACCAACTTTCCAGAAGAGCGGCTTTAACTTTCGATATTAGATCATCATCCATATTCCTACTCGATCTTCCCGTGCCTAACATCTATGGACGCTCCGTTTTGTGCAAGCAAAATATTCATTGAAGTCAAGGTTGGTATTGCAGCCATCTATTCTGATTCCAGTTAAGGTCTAAGCCTTGATCCCTGATGAGTTCCGCTAGTTCATGACTAATCATTTGGACGTATTCTTAACATACGATGTTAGGGTCAGTGTTAATGAACTACGGTCTTACCTATTTTGTCTTCAATTTATTTTCTGCCAACGCAAACCTTCGAGTGCCTTTATGTTTTTATACGATATTCAACCAATTAAATGAACGACTCATCATAATCAGTTCCATTAGCTAACATTGACCAAGCTATCCTGGCCAATTTATTTGCTAGCGCGACGATGACTACATTCTTGTGCGCTCTACATTCTAAGTCCCGTAGCCACACGGTTATTTTCCGATTTGGATTCATATGCCGTATAACCGCTCTAGCACCATGAATAAATAATCGCCTTAAATAACCATCTCCACGCTTACTAATCCCTAATAACCTTGGCTTACCGCCGCTAGAGCTTTGTTTCGGTACTAAACCTAGCCAAGCCGAAAGCTGTCTGCCGGATTTAAACTCTTTCCCGTCGCCAATACTGGCAACTAATGCTGAAGCAGTTAGTCGACCTATCCCTGGTACAGCCTCCAAGCGCTGGCACAGTGCATTACTTTTGCTTGATAGCGTGATTTCTTTTTCCAGCACATCTAAATCAGACTCTAATTGATTCAACCTTTGCTTCATTCGTTGCACGTGGTGAACCATTAGGTTGGGCAACATCGACTCAGCACTTGAGAAGTCTTCTGCAAACCAACTATGTAACCGTCTTGGCCCTACAGGGATCGCTATACCAAACTCTGCTAACGTGGCGCGGATACGATTGATTAATGAAGTCCGCTCTTTTACGATGCCATCACGTTCTCTATGAACTAATAATACAGCTTGTTGCTCTTCATTCTTTACTGTCACGAATCGCATATTAGGCCGCGTTACTGCTTCGCAAATGGCTTCAGCATCATTTGCATCGTTCTTATTTGATTTGACATAGGGCTTCACATATTGAGGCGCCATAAGCTTCACCGTATGACCTAACTTTTCTAGTTCTCTAGCCCAGTAATGGGCACTTGAGCATGCCTCCATTCCGATTATACAACGCGGGATATTGACAAAAAAACCAAGGAACTTGGCTCTACGCAGCATTTTCCTAACCACAACTTTACCTTTGCGGTCTACGCCATGAATTTGAAAAACGTTCTTTGCTAAATCAATGCCTACAACTGAAATGTTATCCATGATCTTCTCCACTTGCGTAAAATCATTTAGACAACGTAAAGGGAGGAGCGTCCATCTCATTATTTGTATAACGACCCGCTCGCTTTTTCCACAAGGCCATTTTCTTAAAACCAGCGTACCTTGTTGAAAAACAGGATAAAAGCATTTCTTTCACCGAAATCAAAATGCAGAAAGCGCCCCAGGCGACTATCTGCGCAGTTGCGTCGCCTTATCTCCGCACAAATACTTTTAACCAACGGACTTTATTGATCTTTTAGTCTGCCAATGTGCACAAAGCGATAACGACATCACCTCCCCTTTCAGGCAAGCCGGAGAGGCTACGTGGCTACCGGACATTCTTACCAAGAGAGTCGGCCATGGACGGCCGATTGAGTGCAGTTGAGCAGGATGCGAATCTGCACGGCCCGCCTTTTTGCAATGTAACTAGCGGAGCCTCGGAGGGAACCGCGCAGCGGCCAAATGATGGGGCACATTTTGATGAACAGGGATGCTCGAATGCCGCGAAGCCAGGGGTGGTCAGGAGCGGCCTTTACTTCTGTTTCTTTATCGTGCTTTCGTTAAAACAAATAAAGAAATTAAGTCGCCCAAAGGCGAAAGCTTTTGCCCAAATCTATTTACTTAAAAATCAAATCAGAAAGAAGCTCGCCGGGACGCACCCCGACAACGGCCTTAAGGTGGCGGACTGCTTCCCCCCCCTTAAACCTAGAAACACTCTCAGCCACCACAACAAAAAAACTGCCCATTAACCTCAGCAATAAAATCCCGAATCAACTGCGGCCAACGCGCAAGTTCCTCGTGCTATCCGGCAAAACGTGAGCTCAACTTCATTAGTATTCACGCCCGCGTATGCGTTGTTTTAAAGCGCCAGTGGAAAACCAGTTCCAATTAACCCGGTTCTTAGCTTACTTGAAGACTCGGTGATTTTCTCGGGTAATTGCTGGCGGAAAATCATAAGTATTGTGATCAATGCTCATTAAAACCATCTGATTCTTCAGGTCGTTAAAATAATTTTAACTGCTCGGTACTATCCTCTTCGCTGAGATCGCGTAATCTTACACCGACGCCTAACAATCGCGCCGGACGCGCTCCCCGCTGCCAGGCCTGGCTCATTAACGGACGGTAATATTGATCCTGAAGCCATTGCGTACTGTCCCCACTCATAGGGCATTCCAGCGTAGTCTGGGTGAAATCAGAAAATTTCACCTTCACGAACCGTTTGCTTAATGCATAACCGTCGCTTAATTTTCCCTGTAAACGTCGCTCCAGTTCCGCTAACAGATCTGGCAACTGTTCCAGCACGGTATCCAATGAGGGCAAATCTTTATCAAACGTATGCTCAACGCTTAATGATTTTCTTCTTCGGCTGCTCTTCACCTCTCGCGTGTCAATTCCTGACGACAATTGATGAAGACGTTCACCAAAACTTCCAAAATAGCTCACCAGCTCGTGCTGACTAAAAGCCCGTAATTGACCACAGGTTTCTATTCCCAACCGCTTAAGTTTTTGAGCGGTGACTCGGCCAACACCGTGCAAGCATTTAACCGGCAACTGTTGCACAAATTCATCGACCTGCTCAGGAAGGACGACAAACAGCCCATCCGGTTTACGCCAGTCGCTGGCGACCTTGGCAAGAAATTTATTCGGAGCAACGCCAGCGGATACCACGATGCCTACCCTTTCTCGAACTCTCTGGCGAATCTCTTCGGCAATGCGGGTTGCGCTGCCTTGTAAATGCTGGCAATCACTCACGTCCAGGTAGGCCTCATCGAGAGAAAGAGGTTCAATCAGGTCGGTATAATCGCTAAATATCTGATGGATTTGCCGTGATGCTTCTCTATAAACATCCATGCGCGGCTTTACGAAACGTAGGGAAGGACACAATTTACGCGCCGTTGCCGCAGCCATCGCAGAATGAATACCAAAAGCCCGCGCCTCATAATTACACGTCGCTACCACTCCGCGGCGGTCAGGGTTACCCCCTACCGCTATAGGAATCCCTTTCAAGGAGGGGTCATCACGCATTTCAATTGCGGCATAAAAACAATCACAATCAATATGTATGAGTTTGCGTTTATGGCTTAGTTGGATTGTGTCAGTCATGGGCAATAACGGACGGCGCTGATACCTGGATTCTTCAGAGACGCTATTGTTGCCCCAAACACTGTATAAATCAACAGCATCCACAAAAGCAACTCTATTATGCCTCTCTCTAAATAGAGCACCCACAGCCCGGTATTTAATCTATTTTCCAGATTTTCTTAAGTGTTCCTTTTTTATCTATCCCCATCGACTCGTTAGCGGCTTTATCACTAGCTGCCCAGCAACTTTATTGCCCTAGAAACAATCACCTCACCCGCGTAAAAACCCTGTCAGGGGACACACTGGTGTAATTTGACTCAGCCTAAGGTGGCTGGCACTATTGTTTTGTTAAATCAGAGACTTAGTCATGATCAGTAGCCCCAAAATCATTGTTGCCGACGACCACCCTCTTTTCCGCACCGCACTTCAGCAAGCGGTCAATCAATCCGTTGCTGGAGTTACCTTGCTCGAAGCGGAATCCATTGAAAGCTTGCAGCAAGTACTGGAAACGCATAACGACACCGATCTGGTGCTTCTCGATTTGCATATGCCGGGTGCTCATGGATACTCCGGTTTGATCTACTTGCGCGGTCAATACCCGCAAATTCCAGTGATCATCGTTTCAGCGTCTGAAGATGCTCCGATCATCAACAAGGCAATAGAGTTTGGCGCTTCCGGCTTTATCCCGAAATCTTCTTCCCAGCAAACCATCGCCCATGCCATCCAGACTGTCCTCGACGGAGACGTCTGGCAGCCCGCGAGTTCCATTGGTGCGTCGCGTCGAAATTCCTCGAGCTTCGATCTGGCCGAACGTATCGCGTCTTTAACACCACAACAATTCAAAGTGCTCGGCATGTTAGCGGAAGGCTTGCTGAACAAGCAGATCGCTTATGACCTGAACGTTTCCGAGGCGACGATTAAAGCCCACGCTACGGCCATCTTTAAAAAACTGGGCGTGCGTAACCGTACCCAGGCCGTCATCGCCATACAGCAACTTGAGATAGAACAGCCCCAGCTCAATGCCGAAACCAGCAATGAAGCAGAACCCGGCACTGAGCCTAATGCCGAATAAAGAGCCGAATAAAGAGCTGAATAAAAAAAGAATAAGTTATCGTTTGGCCATACTGTTCATAAGCGCCCTGAGCGCAGCCGGCTTAACCGGTTTTGCCAGATAAACGACCGCTTGCTCTTTTGCCTGCTGCATCAACTCCGCCCGACCATCTGCGGTAATCAGTACGGCGGGAACCGCAGCCCCCATGCATTCGCGCAATCGAAAAATGGCATCAAGACCTGTTTTGCCATCATCAAGATGATAGTCCGCCAATATGATATCGAACTCAATACCTTGTTCCAGCAACACCTCCCCACCTGCCAGATCAGGGCTAAGATAAACTTCGCACTGCCAACGCCCCAGCAAGGCTTTCATGCCGGCAAGAATTGTTTCTTCATTATCGATGCACAACACCCTGCACCCTTGCAGCATGGCGCTGTTTGAAGTCATTGCCCGCTTCCGTGCCGCCACCTGTTCCGGATTGCCCAGAGGTACTTCCACAGAAAATACCGACCCCTTGCCCAGCCAAGAGCGAACCACCAGCGGGTGATCAAGCATTTTGCTGATGCGTTCTGCAATCGCCAGACCCAGACCCACACCTTTGACCTCTTGAGTAGCATGGCTATCCAGACGCCTGAACTCTTCAAAAATCTCTTCCAACCGATTCGCGGGAATTCCTGGACCGTTATCCCAAATCTCAATGCGCAGCTTATCTCCACAACGTCGGCACCCTAAAATCACCCTACCTTGCTTTGAATAACGAAAAGCATTGGTCAGAAAATTTTGCACGATGCGCCGCAACATTTTCTTATCGCTGCGAATAACGACCGAATTATTGACTAGATGAAATTTCAGATTTTCCTTCTCGGCCATTGCGCTGAATTCAACCGACAAAGCTTCCAGTAAATCCGATACAGGAAAATCACTGTATTGAGGCTGCAAACCACCCGCATCAAGCTTGGAAATATCCAGCAAGTCTGTCAGCAGTTCTTCCGCCGCGCGTAACGAGCTGTCAATGTATTGAACCAGAGGTTTATCGGCTCCACTGTCAGATTGCTGGACCAGCGATGCGGTAAACAGCCTGGCAGCATTCAGTGGTTGCATCAGGTCATGACTTGCCGCGGCAAGAAAGCGCGTTTTACTCTGGTTGGCATCGGCCGCATCGGCAATAGCCGAAACCAACTGTCGGTTCACTTCAGAAAGCTGGCTGGTACGCAGATCAACCCGCTGCTCGAGATCCTCATTAATATCTTTTAATTCCAGCGTGACCTTACGATAGGAGGTGATATCCGTAAAACTGGTAACGAAGCCTCCACCGGGCATCGGATTGCCCTGCATTTCCACCACCAGCCCCGAGGGTAATACCCGCTCAAATACGTGAGCGGTACCGCGTTGCATATAGCCCACCCGCTTGTTGACATGCATCTCGATATCACCGGGACCACACAGACCACGCGATGCGTTATACCGAATAATATTCGATATCGGTCGACCTACTTTTACCAGCCCTTCCGGGTAACCGAAAAACTCCAGATAACGACGATTCCAGGCAACCAGATGTAGATCCCGATCGACCACACTGATTCCCTGACTGATATTCTCGATAGCACCTTGCAAGAGATCACGGCTGAAATGCAGCGCTTCAGTGGCTTCATCAACAATCGAAACCACATCATCCAACTGCATATTACGCCCTTCGATGGCGGACTTTATCACCACCCGAGCTGAAGACGCACCAACCACACCGGAGAGCAGTCGCTCCGTATGTTCAATTAATTCACGACTGGCGTAACGATTGGGAGACACATTTTGCTGAAACTGAAAAGCGAAGTGTTCAAAGCTACTGACCACCCTGCGCTGCCCCACAAAACGCGATGCCAGTGCCATTAGATCGGATACGGGCACCTTTATGCTGGCCAGTTCATCGCCACTATCAACCGGAGATCCGACAAAAATTGCCGCCTGCATTTTCTCACTGAGGCGCGGTTTGGTCATTCTCGACACAACGACAAAACAGACCATATTTGCTACCAGGCTGATCACCATGCCATTGGTGGTACTGTCTAAAACGTCAATTCTGAAAATAGCATCCGGACTTAACCAGGAAACCCCGAAAGGCCCCGAAGTTATCAGCTCATTGGATAAAGCACCGGCACGAATCAACAAGGGCACTACCATGGTATAAAACCATAATCCGACACCGGCGATCAGACCGGTCATAACGCCTTTTTTATTCGCCCATTTCCAATAAATTCCGCCGATCATCGCCGGTGCGAACTGAGCCACCGCAGCAAAGGATAACAGGCCCGTGGACGCCAGGGTGTCAACCTCACCGAGCATGCGGTAATAGAAATACGCCAACAGCACAATCGCCATAATGATGCTTCGGCGTACGTACAGCAGCAAACCACTGAATTCATCAAAACTGGTTTTGTTAAACAGATCCCGGCGCATAATCAGCGGCAGGACAATATCGTTACTGACCATGGTGCTAAGCGCGATAGTCGCCACAATAACCATACTGATCGCAGCCGATGCACCACCGATAAACGCCAGCAAGGCAATCTGCTTCTGCCCCATCGCCAGCGGCAGGTTCATCACGAAGGTATCGGCGACAACGTCACCACCGCTGAAATATAACTGCCCGGCAAGGGCGATCGGGACAACAAAAATAACTGAGCCGACTAGATAGAGAGGAAACAACCAACGCGCTTTATTGAGATCAGAAGGTTCAAGGTTTTCCACTACCGTTACATGAAACTGCCGGGGCAAACAGATAATCACCAGGCCGGCCAAAACGGTCTGCGCCGCAAGAACCCAAAGATTGCTGCCCTGCTCTATTAAAGTATTGGTGTGTGCAACAGCCTTGGCCTGCTGCCATATATCCCCATAACCGTCATAAACCCCGTAGGTGATGTAGATACCGACAGCAAGAATAGCCACCAGCTTGATGATCGACTCAAACGAGATCGCCAACATCATGCCACGGTGATGCTCCGTCGCATCCAGGTCCCGGGTACCGAATAAAATGGTAAAAGCGCCCAGAATCAGGGTAACCAGCAACGCCGTATCCTGACCAAAATCCAGCGAAAACCCTGAAACCAACTGGTCTTCACTGCCAGCACTGAGCAAGTTATATCCCATCATAATCGCCTTCAATTGCAAGGCAATATAGGGCAACACACCAAACACGGCGATCACC
The DNA here is from genome assembly GCA_030622755.1 of Aestuariirhabdus sp. Classification (GTDB taxonomy): domain Bacteria; phylum Pseudomonadota; class Gammaproteobacteria; order Pseudomonadales; family Aestuariirhabdaceae; genus Aestuariirhabdus. The sequence continues at coordinate 10,136 of JAUXFT010000060.1, forward strand.
GTAATAGATACCGCAAGCATCTGCGACTTACCGTAACGCGCGGCAATAAAGTCAGCGATCGATGTGATGTTTTCCTGCTTGCTCACCTGAATAATACGGGCGATAAGTTTCCAGCCAAATAGAAACATCAGAATCGGGCCAAGGTATATTGGCAGGAATGACCAAAGACTATTGGCCGACTGACCAACCGCACCAAAAAATGTCCAGGAGGTGCAGTACACAGCCAGCGACAAACTGTAAACCAACCACCGCAACCGGCTGTCCTTCACCGGTTTTTTATCACCGTAATACGCCACCATAAACAGCACGGAGATATACACGATGGAAATAACAGCGATCAGCCAACCCTGCAGCATCAATTGTCCCTATAATTTTTTATCTATTTCTCCCATATTTCAGGGAATTAAGCGTGCCGTCAAGACAGTCTACTGCTTCTGCCCTCACACCATTGATAAATAGCTAATCTTGCTTAGCACCTGACCTGGCACTTAACCAGGAAAAGTACGGCAAACGTTACTACTAAGGTCGGCTGGAATTTACCCGGGGGGTGGCATAGATTGGCAGGGAGTGGTCATTACAATAACCGGAGTATTCAAACCCTGCGGTGATAAGTCACCCTGTAGGTGAGTACCCATGCCAGATAGCTTTAATTTCAACAACCCTCCTTTCGACACCCTGAACGAACGAGAACGTCAACTGGTCGTCGGCAGTCTGGATTTAAGCTACCACGCAAATGGCGAAATCATCATTGAAGCCAAACAGCCCGCCCATAGCCTGCACATTATTCATAAGGGTGTGGTCGAAGAACGCAGTGAAGAGGATCATCAGGAGATCTACGCTCACTACACTCACGATGACATATTTGACGTACGCTCACTTTTTTCCGGCACCTGTAAACATGAATACATCTGTCTCGAAGAAGCCATTTGTTACCAGCTACCGCGCACAACCTTCGAGCAGCTAACCGAACAAAACACCAATTTCCGACGCTATTTCCACACCAACCTGGTCGACAAGCAGGAACTCATCAACAGCAGCGACGGGCAACAAAATCTCTCCGAGTTTATTCTCAATAAAATTGAAAGCAGCAACATTCAACCGTTACTCATCGTACCCGCCGAAACCAGCATCGCTGACCTTACCTTGCAGGTGAAAGAGAACCATAGCGATTGCGCACTGGTAAAAAGTGAACGGGGTTATGGCATGATCACGGGCACCGACCTGCTGCATGCTGTGGTGTTACAGAAATCACCTCTGGATACCCCGGTTGCCGAACTTGCCCACTATGAACTGATATCAGTACAGACCGGTGATTTTCTGTTTGATGCCATGCTATTGATGACCCGCCATCAAATAGAGCGCGTGGTGGTGTTCGACCACAACACCACAGACCATGTACTGGGTGTTTTAACCCTGACACAGATTCTTAGCCTGCTATCAACACACTCGCATATTTTGTCGCTACGTATCGCACGGGCAGAAACAAAATTCGAGTTAAAGCTCGCCGTAAACAGCATCGATGAACTACTCGATCGCCTGCTCAGCAATGGCGTGAAAAGCCGTTTCATCAGCAAGCTGTTAACCACCCTGCATGAGCAGGTGGTCCGCAAGGTGTTTCAGCGCAGGGTTCCCGAGGAAGTTCAACAACATTGCTGCCTGGTCTTCATGGGCAGTGCCGGGCGAGGTGAACAGATTCTCAAGGGACCGCTGGATTATGGCCTGATCATCGAAGACGGTTACGACTGGCCTGAGTGCTGCAAAAACCTGCAAAAGATGCACAAGGAACTGGTCTCCCTTGGCTACAAGCCCAGCAAGGGCAACATCTGCGTTAACAATCCTGATTGGGTAAAACCTCTACAGCAATGGTTAGAACAGAGTAATCGCTGGATTCTTGATCCCTCGACAGACAGCATCAAAAAAATTGCCACCATGATGGACATCCACGGCATCGCGGGGAAACTCGGCTTGTTCCACGATTTCCAGCAACGGCAACTTCGTCAGCTATCTTCCGATCACCTGTTTATTCGTAACTTCACTCGCCCTGCGGTGCAATTTCATACTCCGCTGACATTTTTTGGCAAGTTGAAATCGTCGATGGAAAGCCTGGATCTGCAGCGCGGGGGCATATTCCCCATCGTACAGGGTGTACGTGCACTGGCGATGGAACAAGGCCTGCCTATCAGCAGCACCTTTGAACGGATGGACGAACTGGCCCACAACGGCGTACTCGATACCACGCTTGCTGCAAACCTGGCCGAGGCGCTGCAGCTGTTCATGCAATTGCAGCTAGAGCAAACCAGCTTCGTGGAGAACACCGACGAGAAACAACCGCTTGAGTTCGGTACTCACTCACGTAGCCAACGAGACCTGCTACGCCACGCCCTGCATGTGGTGAAAAAGTTTAAACAGTATCTGGAAGTCCACTTCCACCTGGATAGTCATTGAGTATCTCCGGCATGTTCAACAGCACAGTTATGCGACAGATCTCCCGGTACCGGTTTCGTAACTCCGAGTTCAGCCATCTGTTTGAGCGCTATGACGGTGATGAGTGCATTTCACTGGATATGGAGACCACCAGTCTCGATCCAAAAACGGCCGACATCCTATCCATAGGCGCAGTCCCTGTTCGCAATAACAAAATCCTGACCAGTCGCCGCTTCGATGTGAAACTCAATGCACCCAAGGAGATGAACCGGGATGCGATACTTATTCACAAATTACGTGAAGTCGATCTGCAAGGGCAGATGGATACCCAAAAAGCCCTGACCGACTTGTTGGAATACATCGGAAACCGCCCCATTCTTGGCTATTACATCAGCTTTGATATCAGCATATTAAACCGCCATTACAAGGAATTGTTTGGTTTCAAACTGCCAAATAACAGCATTGAGTTAAGCCATTACTACATTAAAAAAATAAAGCGCCAGCATCCTGAAATGGATGTCGACGGACGCTTCGCGACCATCTCTGACAAGCTAAAGCTGCCCATGCTGGAACGCCATACAGCCTATGGCGACGCGCTCACCACCGCGCTTATGTACGTGCGCCTCAAGTACGGCCCACCGCCCATCCTCTAACCTTTTAGCGTTACTTTTCAAGTATCGGTTTTGTTCGCCGAAAGCGCTCTAGTCCGCACACGATACAACGATATACCAATGTCTAATGGTTGCTGTGAAGGGTGCTGTAGACAATGACAACTCTGCATTTCATCCTGTTGCACCCCCACCACGTGCAGTAAAAAGGTCACTAAAAATGAGCGCAAAAGTTACCTATCCCGTCAACAAGGAGATCGCTCATCACGCATGGGCAGACGAAACCGCCTATCGCACGATGTATCAACAATCTGTGGTGAATCCAGACGGGTTTTGGCGAGAGCATGGCCAGTGTCTGGACTGGATAAAACCCTTCACCAAAACCAAAAACGTCTCATTCGATTTCCATCACGTCGAAATCAACTGGTTCGAAGATGGCATCCTTAACGCTTCGGCAAACTGCCTTGATCGACACCTGGATACTCGTGGCAACCAGACCGCCATCATCTGGGAAGGCGATGATCCTGGCCAGGACAAAAAAGTTACCTATCGAGAACTGCATGAACAGGTCTGTCGGTTCGCCAACGCGCTAAAAAGCCAGGGTATTCGCCGAGGCGATGTGGTGACCATCTACATGCCGATGATCGTCGAAGCTGCCGTCGCCATGCTGGCGTGCGCGCGCATCGGCGCCGTTCATTCTGTAGTTTTCGGAGGTTTCTCAGCGGACGCTATCGCTGGCCGTATTATCGATTGCCATTCAAAATTAGTCATTACCGCAGACGAAGGCGTTCGTGGCGGACGCACCCTGCCCTTAAAACACAATGTCGACGCTGCACTGGCAAACCCCGCAGTAACATCCGTCGAGAAAGTGATCGTCTTTCAACGTACGAAGGGCGATATAGAGTGGCACCAACAGCGCGATGTCTGGTGGCACGAACTTGTCAAAACCGCATCTCCGCACTGCCCGGTCGAGGAGATGAACGCCGAAGACCCCCTATTCATTCTTTATACATCGGGCTCAACCGGTACACCTAAAGGCGTGGTCCATACCACCGGCGGATACATGGTGTACGCCTCCATGACCCACCAATACGTTTTCGATTACAAGGATGGCGACGTCTATTGGTGCACCGCAGATGTTGGCTGGATCACCGGGCACAGCTATCTGGTGTATGGACCCCTCGCGAACGGGGGCATAACACTGATGAGCGAAGGCCTGCCCAATTGGCCGGACAGCAACCGAATGAGCCAGATCATCGACAAGCATCAGGTCAATATCCTCTACACGGCTCCAACGGCTATTCGCGCCTTAATGGCGATGGGTAATAGCGCCATTGAAGGAACATCACGCAGCAGCCTGAAACTGCTGGGCAGTGTCGGCGAACCGATAAATCCCGAAGCCTGGGAGTGGTATTACAAGACCATCGGTGACGAGCGCTGCCCCATCGTCGATACCTGGTGGCAAACCGAAACCGGTGGCATCATGATCACCCCTCTGCCCGGTGCTACGGCGCTGAAGCCCGGCTCAGCCACGCGACCTTTCTTCGGGGTACAGCCGGCACTGGTCGACAATATGGGCGACATTATCGAAGGGTCCGCCGAGGGTAATCTGGTCATGCTGGACAGCTGGCCCGGACAGGCTCGCACCGTTTATGGAGATCACGATCGTTTCGTACAAACCTATTTCACTACGTTTAAAGGCATGTACACGACCGGTGATGGCGCGCGCCGTGATGAAGATGGCTACTACTGGATCACCGGCCGGGTCGATGACGTACTTAATGTCTCAGGCCACCGTATGGGTACCGCAGAAATCGAAAGTGCCATGGTAGCTCATCAGGATGTTGCTGAAGCTGCGGTGGTCGGTTATCCCCATGACATTAAAGGACAAGGCATCTACGTCTACGTCACCCTGAATAGCGGCGTTGATGACAGCGACGAATTAAAAAAGGAACTGCGCCAATGGGTACGCAAGGAAATTGGCCCCATTGCCACGCCGGATATCATCCAATGGGCTCCGGGCCTGCCGAAAACCCGTTCCGGCAAAATCATGCGACGCATTTTGAGAAAAATAGCGGCCAATGAATGTGAGAACCTGGGTGATATTTCTACCCTCGCCGACCCCGCTGTGGTGGATAGTTTAATTGCGGAACGCGCTTTTTAGATCATGGTTATGGCGGCCTGAATGTAGTGGCTGATATTCATGAGCCGCCACTTCACCGGGCAGCATTGCCAGTCATCATGCAAGCAAAGTAGTAAGTAGTAATACCTGACACACTTTCCATCTCTGCCTGCTTTTTGTTCAATTCTACGTATGGCTAAAGCCAAAATTTTTCCTGCGAAAAACTCATTTCAACTAATTAAACAACTTCGGTTGACAATGATAACACCGACCCATACTATGCGCTTCGTTGATGCGGGGTGGAGCAGCATGGTAGCTCGTCGGGCTCATAACCCGAAGGTCGTCAGTTCAAATCTGGCCCCCGCTACCACACATATAAAAGCCTGAATGGTGCAAATCATTCGGGCTTTTTTTTATGCCGGGTAGATCACCGTTAGATCCCACTAAAAAAGCGTCGGGCTCAGCTCTTCATAAAGCAACGAAGGCCGTCAGTTCATATCTGGCCCCCGCTACCACACATTATAAAAGCCTGAATGGATTATTTCATTCAGGCTTTTTTTTGCCTGTAATACTCTGAGAAAAGAACGTCGGGCTCAGCTCTTCATTAGCCAGCGAAGGTCGTCAGTTCAGCGATTGCGTAGCAATCACCAACGAGCCACTTCCTGAAAGGAATAGGTGGCGAAGCCCGCAGGGGCGAAATCGTAACAAGCGATTTCGATTCAATCTAGCCCCCGCTACCACATAATTAAAAGGCGAATCGGTAACTTACTGGTTCGCCTTTTTTGTGCCTGTAACTTTTGAAAAGAAAAGAACGTCGGGTTCAGCTCTTCATTAGCCAGCGAAGATCATCAGCCCCAA
>JAUXFT010000208.1 GCA_030622755.1 Aestuariirhabdus sp.
AGCCGATGAACGAGACGAACTGCCGGTTCCGCGATAGAAATGACGCCGTTTGCGGGCCTTATTGATTACGTGATTGCGTGATTACGTGATCTTCTAAAAACACCAGGTCGTGGTACAGCCGCTTCAGGTGGCGGCGTTGTTTGCGGTTGCGCCGTGACTTTCGCTTGAGCCAGCTCGACAAGGTCTCCGCATATGCATCCAGCTTGCTCGGGCTACTCCTTGACGGGTACTTCGGCTCGATGACGCCGTTGGCCAGATACCTGCGAGTCGTATTACGCGACAACCCGGTACAGCGGGCAATCTTCCGGCTCGCCAACTCGTCGCGGTGATGCCACCGCCGGATCACACCCGATAAATCCACATTCTGCCCCTCCAGCGTGTCATAAAGCGATCGATGGGTCGAAAGCATACAGGTATTCAGCAGGAAGAAAATATCGGTATGGATTGGCCGCTTACGGTCGACTTACTTGTCACCAAACCCGATCCTTGCGCTAATGATCGAAAATCAACATGAGGGGTCGATTAAAACGATTGCATGGCAATGTTAAAGTCGCCGCCACTTCGACGGTTGAACGATTTTTTATGAGCCTGACAAGTTTTACCCTACACGTCTCGCCAAGCTTGCCTTCATATCGTCGAAAGGCTTGACCGAAAGCGTGACCCGGGTGCCCTTACGGAATAGTCTTTATGATGCCTAATTGTGGTTTGCCCTGTTTGCGCAAACGATTTGTCCTATTGAATTTGTCCATTGCATTTTTGCTGGCGTTCTCGGGATGTGACAATACCGGGAACAGGAATGAAGCCAATAATAGCGTAGTGCAAGGCAGTACCGATCTGGCTACTGCTTTCGAAAAACAGATTATCCCCATTTTTGAACGCCGATGCAGTGTGTCCTGTCATGGCGTAGATAAAGACTCCTATGAACAGTTCTTGCGTAAAGATCCCATAAATACTATCGCCTTCTATTTCCCTTATGATTCAAAATCGGGAAAAATTCAGCGTAGCGACTTGGATCTTATCTATAAGATGACGGTCGATCATGATCGTGTTGATTATTCTGAAGAGGCACTGTTTAGCCACCTGTTAAGAGCGCCACTCGCAGAGGAGTTTGGTGGTGAACCGCATCGGGGCCTGGACGTATTTTATTCTACCGATGATGCCGACTTTAATATTTTCAAGAACTGGCTCAATAGTGAGATAGCAGCACACAAAAAGGAACATAAGCCACTGCCGGATAATATTGCGTATTTTGAAAAACATATATTGGGTGTAATGGAACGTAACAGCTGTTTTCTCTCTTCCTGCCATGGTAATCAGGTATTCAACGACCTGAAGTTGATACCACCATTACCTACCGATGATATTGGGACGGAGACAGCTATCAAAAGTGGCTTTTCGAGAAAGATGGTGTTGGAGAATCGTGCTGTTATGCTAGGAAAAGTCAGTCGCCTTGCTAACCTGGGCGGTGACCTAAAACAAAGCCGGCTGATTGTAAAGAATCTTCCCATCTCTGAAGGTGGTATTCATCAGCGCGGTGGAAATACTCAATTTTTCGAATCACTCGAGGATGAGGATGTCAAGCACCTATTAAACTGGCTGAAGCTGGAGCGAAAGTCACTGGCAAGGCACCTGGCCAGCGAGCAGAAGCCTATTAATGAGAGTGACCTCGGAAAAATCAAAGGAATGGTTTTTATTCGCGGACCTCGCCACACCCCGCGCACCTGGTTTTCTTTCGACAAATACTATCCCGGCTCAGATATTTTTATTTTACCGCTAAAGGAAGGAGAAACACTTCCAATAGCGAGTGCTACGCCGATCAGCTTAACGGCCGCGTTTTACGATGCGCCAGTAGAAATTCAGTCACTCGATGTTCGTTACGATGCAAAGCGTATAGTTTTCTCCATGCGGTCTGATGCTGATAAAGGTTTCAGATTATATGAGTTGCGTCTTAACGAGAGCATGTCGGGCGTAGGGAATAAACCCGAACAAATCAGCTTTGCCGCGGCAGCACTGGCAGACGGTACTCTGATTCATCACGTTGATCCCGTTTACATTCCTGGCCCTGTCGATAAAGAAGGCTATGAGCTTGGAGAGGTAGCGATCGCTTTTGCCTCTAATGAATCAGGCCAGTATGCACAGTCGGATATGTGGGGCATCTTAGGCGAGGCCGATAGCAGTGTGGGAAGTACGTTGCTGGACAAGCAGCGCCCTGAAGCCCCAGGTACCTTTAATGGCCGCAGAATCTCCATAGTGGCTGGACCAAACAAAGGTGAGTGGCGAACCATCGTGGGTCATGAGGCTTACTCCGGAAAAGGCAGTGGTGCGCGCCTGATACTGGATCGTCCACTACCTAACAAGGTTGACCGCAATACCATCTATGTGATTGAAAAAGAGCGGGGTTTAGTGCAGTCCTCGTATGATATTTGGCGCTTTGTTCCGCAATCCGTAGAGATGAATGCACATGCTGTTAAGCATGGCCCGAATGAACTCTCGGGCCTGAATGTTCGACAGCGTTTTGAAAAAACCAGGCATCAGATGACCTATACCTATGCTCAGGAACGCCGCCCAACGTTACGAACCACGGGTGAAACGATGCTCACTAGTGTTAGAAACATCGGTTATCAGGGCGACAAACCGATCTTTAATGGGGCTATCTATCGATTGCAGGCAGGTGGGTTTGACTACCATATTCAGGGTGGCAATCGCTCCGGATATCCACTTTACAGTGATTCGAGAGAACTCGGAAATGGTCTAGAGGTTCGCCAGGTACACGACCCACGCAATTTATGGAGCGGTGGCCTGCTGGTACTGGCCGATCACGGCTTCGGAATCAATCTCGAGTCGGATAATCCAATGGATGATATTCCTTATTCCTACGATGCCGACCCTTCAGAGATCGCATTCTCTTCACCGCCCCGCTTTATTCCGGCGCAAGTCAATTTGTTCGATGAGCATGGTGAACAGGCGGTAACCCACACGGGGATTTCACCAGGCGGTAGTGCGCGCGATCCCTACCCCCTGTTGAATGGTTCGATCCTTACCAGCTTTACCCCTCATGAATTAAATCATCTCGACCCAAATGCTGATCCGGATTGGGATCTCTACGTCTTTGAATTTGTGAATTCACCCCACACAGAAGCCGGTGACAAAGCAGGGGTGTTTCATCGCTTGAAAATTGCCGCTGCCTCCACCGAGTTAGCAGAGTACTCGCCGCGTCCGTTAATGTTGCGCTTGAAGGAGAAAGCCCATCGACCGATCCACCACCAGAAGTTCGGTTCTCGCACAAATACCATAATACCAAAGGAGGAGTTTGGCGTATTGAAAATGCCCGACGGGTTGCCAGGTGAAATCGAGTGTTACGATTATCCATTGTTACAGTCATTTCTGACCAATTTTGCACCGGCCGGAGCAAAGGATTTTCGCATACAGCATGGCAATCCCGACGGTTCCGTAACGGCTGATGATCAGCTCTTTAAGTATATTCGTGTAATCATGCAGGTACCGGCTAGTAAAGAGGAACTGCAGCCAATACACAGCGACTATACAGAGGGCGACCCCTTTGCCAGCGCAGTGAGTTCGGGCATCCATACACGGCGTGTGATTGTTTCCGAGGCACCGATTGAAGATGACGGTTCATTCTATATAGAAGTACCCACCAAAGTACCCTTGATTCTGCAGGGGCTGAATAGTGACAAGATGGCGATGCACAGTATGAATCGCTGGTTCTATCTGCAACCGGGAGAGAAGCTGACGTTCGGGATTCCCCGCTCTATCTACCCACTGCGCTGTGCCGGATGTCATGGTTCATTGACTGGCGATCCTATCGACGGTGTAGGCCCGGTTGACCTGGTTTCCGCCTCCTCCCGCGTGATGGCAACCTGGAACCACGGAGAACAGAAGCGGAGACCGGCTTTTGGATTTGATCAAAAAAACGATGACTATATTGGAATTGATTTCAACGCGGATGTGCAGCCCATTTTGAATCGGCATTGTATGGCTTGCCACAACTCAGAGAGTGGAAGGGCCGGCCTTGATCTTCGTGATATCACGACCAAACATTACAACAGGGCCTACGAATCGCTGCATCAGTTAACCGACGTTACCAGCGGTAACCATGCAGACAAAAAATACGTAAACGAGCGTGAAGCGTTGTCCAGTGAAAGCCTGCTGATTCGATCACTCCTTGGGAAAAATGGTGAAACTCATCTTCAGGGTAAACCATTAACGAGCCAGGAGATGATGACCCTGATTCGATGGATCGACCTGGGCGCGACCTATAAAGGGGTAAATGTTAAAGGAGGAGAGCTCTAGTGTTGAGATCGACTCAAATGTCCCTTTGGTCTGCTGCAAGGCATGGACTGTTGTTCGTTATCTGTGCCAGTTTCTATTTAACTGATGCCAATGCCATAGGCGGCAGCGCCTACGTTGAAAAACCTCAATTCGACCGAACCCGATTCGGCCGGCTCACCTCTGAAGTGTGGCGCTACAAGAGTGAGTTTGTGCCTAACGACCTTACTCCTGTTGCGAATAACAATCCCAACCCGGAACCGCAGCCAAAGCGCGATCGCCCGGGACGGGCGGTTCTAAACGGTAATGGCACCAAGCTGTATGTCACTTTGCAGGGTACGGAGCTGAATCCTGGTCACGAAGTTGCTGTTATCGACACGGCCAGCCAGAAGGTGACAAAACGTATCCCGGTGGGCAGCCGCCCCTATCAGCCAGTACTACATCCCAATAGCCGTTTTCTGGTGGTGACAAACGAGTTGTCGAACTATATGACAGTGATAGATACCCACAGTGACGAAGCAGTGGGGCAGATACCGCTGGATTACTATGCGCAAGGCCTGGTGTTTTCCCGTGATGGCAAAAAGGCCTGGGTCGCCATTCGTTACCTGGGACAGGTGCTGGTGCTGGATATCGAAAAAATGGGCCGCACCTTGACAGGCAAGATTAGAGAATTAGGTGGTTTTTCGGAGACTAAATTCTTTGGCTATGAACAGCCGATCCCCACGAGCCTGCTGAATGAGTTGAGAGATCGAGGTATTAGCGACAAAAAAATCACCAAGGCTGTGATAGAAGGCGTTGGTGGAGTTAATGGCATCTTGCGCTCGCGTTGTAAGAACTGTCATGTGGCGCCTGCCGGAGGCTTTCAATCGGGCCCTGATAAGGAGATGAATTTTTTGTCAGCGGTTGAAAATTCCATTCCAGGAAAGCCATTCAAGAGCCCCCTGTTAAGAGCCGTGACACCCGCATCACTGGGTGGAAGTCGGATCGTA
>JAUXFT010000019.1 GCA_030622755.1 Aestuariirhabdus sp.
GGTGCCGCAATTCGGGATATTCTCAGCGTTCTTAAACGACGCTTTCCCGCGATTAACGTATCGGTTTTACCCGTCGCCGTTCAAGGTAACGAAGCAGCTTTGCAAATAGCCCAGGCTGTACAACGTGCCAGCCGGCTCCCCTTTGACCTGATCATTATCGGACGTGGCGGTGGTTCACTGGAAGATCTATGGCCATTCAATGAAGAGATTGTTGCGCGCGCTATCTACGATTGCGACATACCCACAGTAAGCGCGGTCGGGCACGAAGTAGACTTCACCATCTGCGACCTGGTTGCCGATTGCCGTGCGCCCACGCCCTCCGCCGCAGCTGAACTGATCAGCCCGAATGCCTTTGAGCTAGACGCACAAATTGAAGGATACCGTCAGCTGTTAATGGATGGCATCAAGCGGCGTTTGCACGCCAGTCATCGCGAACTCACCCTGACCGCCAAACGCCTTCGGCACCCGGGCCAACGCTTACAAGAGCAGAGCCAGCGACTCGATGATACCGAGCTACGCCTGCTGAGAGTGATCAATCAAAAAATACAACTGACCGGACATCAATATGAAGGTGTGCAACGCCGGCTCCAGCAACAACAACCCGGCAACCTCATAGCGCAACTGAACCAGCAAAGAGCCTTTCTAGAAACCCGCCTGCAGCGAGCCATGCAAAACAGGCTACAACAGCACCAGTCACGATTAGGTAATAGCGTTGCCAAGCTTGATGCATTATCCCCACTGGCAACGTTAAAGCGCGGTTACTCCATCACCCTGAGCAGCGATGGAAAACAGATTATTCGTAGTAGTGATGATGTATCGAAGGGTGATCGTATCCTCAGTCGCCTGGAGCATGGCGATATCATCAGCGAAGTGATTCAGTGATGTCGTTTGTTCAGATCACTCTTTTTCAGGACACTCTTTTCCAGGTTATTCTTTAACGCCAAAAGTCACCAGCATCGGTTATACAACAAACTGTAAAACAGTTTCGCAAAGAGGAGCCCAGAGAATAAAAAAAACCAGATAACGATTCCGCTACCTGGCTCTGTATTACTTCTTCTTCGCCTTGTTAAAACCTTTCTATGACCTTGCTTTGACTTTGTTATAACTCTGCAATTACTTGTTCTTACGCTTCTTCTCGGATTTCTTGATGTGTTTAACCAAGCGCTTTTTCTTGGTCACCTGGCGCTGAGTCAGGGTGTTTTTCTTGCCCGAAAAGGGGTTATCTCCCGTTCGGAACTCGAAGCGCATCGGCGTTCCGACCAGTTTCAAAACTCGCCTGAATGTATTTTCAAGGTAGCGTTTATAGGAATTGGGAACCTTGGCAGTCTGATTACCATGGATAACGATCACCGGAGGGTTACTGCCACCCATGTGCGCATAGCGCAATTTAATACGACGTCCATGCACCAACGGGGGCTGGTGATCCGAGATGGCATCTTCCAGCAACTGAGTCAGGCGATTGGCCGACCAGCGTTCCATCGCACAGGCGTAGGCCTCATCGATGGATTCATACAAATGTCCTACCCCGGTACCGTGCAACGCCGAGATAAAGTGGATGCGGGCAAAGTCGGCAAACACCAGACGGCGTTCCAACTCCTCCTTAATGTGCTTCTTTTCATCCGCGTCCATGCCATCCCATTTATTGAAGGCGATGACCAAAGCACGACCGGATTCAATAATGAAACCCAGCAGATGCATATCCTGATCCACCAAACCATCTCGGGCATCAAGCACCAACACCACCACATTAGCATCCTGAATTGCCTGCAACGTTTTAATGACCGAAAACTTCTCTACGGTTTCATTGATACGCCCACGCTTTCTGACACCCGCGGTATCGATTAATGTGTAGGGTTTGTCATGGCGCTTGTAAGGGATATAGATACTGTCGCGAGTCGTACCTGCATGATCGTAAACCACCACACGGTCCTCACCGAGCAGGCGGTTAACCAACGTCGACTTACCTACATTGGGTCGACCGACCACACCAATTTTGATGCCTCTGTCTTCAGCGTCGATATCTTCGAGCTCTTCCGGCAACGGAAATTCGCCGAGTACCTGATCGATCATTGGCTCAACACCACGCCCATTCGCCGCAGCAATCAAAAATGGATGAGCGAGCCCTAACGCATAGAAATCGCTAGCGGCAATATCTGCATCGACCGTGTCGATTTTGTTAACAACCAGATAGCAATGTTTTTCACGAGTGCGTAGATGTTTGGCGATCATCTCTTCTGCTGCGGTTCGACCATCTCGACCGTCGACCATAAACAGCACTACATCAGCCTCGTCGATGGCCTGTAATGACTGCCCCGCCATTAACGTATCGATACCCTCTTCGTCGCCACTGATGCCGCCTGTATCGATAACGATATAGTCCCGATCACCAACCTTGCCTTCACCGTACTTACGGTCGCGAGTCAGTCCCGGAAAATCAGCCACCAACGCATCACGCGTACGCGTCAATCGATTGAACAATGTAGATTTGCCGACGTTGGGTCGACCGACCAGAGCAATGACTGGCACCATAAGTATGTCCTGTAAAAATGCGCTTGAGTGCGCGGCACGTTTTTTTACAACGCTAACGAATCTATATAGCACAAACGGCCGTCCGCATAAGCGGACAGCCGTTTACGATCACCAAACTGCAGTTTAGCGAATTTGTAACGCCGTCAACTCTCCGCTATTTCCGTAGATGTACAGCGTATTACCTACAGACAGCATCCGCCCACGAATTCCTTCACTATCAACCTGAGTTCGTGCCACAAAACTTCCGTCTATCTGTGACAGGAAATGAACATACCCGGCAAAATCCGCTACGGCTACGTAACTACTCACCACCGTTGGAGTGCCCAGCTCGCGGTATTCCAGCTCTTTCTGCTGCCAGATAATTGAATTGCTGTTTTTATCCAGCGCAGACAAAAAGCCATTATCATCGGACATGTAAAGATAGCCGAAGCCAGCAGCCAATCCCTCATAACTGGAAGCTTTACGCTTCCAGACCGGCGTTCCTCGCTGGGCGTCCATGGCAACGATATTGCCACGATAACCAACTGCATACACCAATCCACCATCAACCAGAGGTGACCCATCGATATCCACCATGCGGTCCAGCTCTGTCCTGCCCGCCGGCACACCAATGGTTTGCTCCCAACGCAATACGCCGTTATTGGCAGAGATCGCCTTGACTGAACCATTACCAAACCCAACGTATACCAGGCCGCCTTCGATGACCGGATCACTGGTTCCACGCAAGCTCAGCACAGGCTGGGAATTTTCATAAATCCACACCCGCTCACCGCTATCATGGTCAAGTCCGGAAATTTTCTCATCGATGGTACGGATGACCACAATATAACCATCGCCAGCTGCAACCGAAAGAACTTCGCTGGTCATTTTTTTGCGCCACAACTCACTGCCATCTTCCATACTGAGGGCAACAACTTCCCCCTTTTCCGTACCGACTACGACCTGGCCATAACCGGCATAAGTGCCGCTACTCACCGGAATCTCAAGATCAACCTGCCACTTTTGCTTGCCAGTTTCACTATCAAGAGCGTAGACCTCACCATCAATATCAGCCGCATAGACTACGCCACGATAAAGGGCAGGTTGCAGTCGTACAAACTCCCCGTCAGTGCCATCACCAATTTGTGTACTCCACAGCACATCAATATTGGCGGTCTCTTCAAAACTTACCAGGGGATTAGCTTCAGCTTCGTCTTCGTCGCTACTGTTAAACATTTCGCAACCGCTCAGCATAGAGCCAAGCAGTAATAATCCCAGGAATTTACCCAGAGCCGATTTCACTTAGGCACCTTCCTGCTCAACAGCCAGATCATTTAATTTTAACTGGGTTAATGGTCGGCTTTGTCCTGCTTCACGTGCCGCATCTACCGATTTCTGATAGGCATCTCGAGCCTGATCAGTTTGCTCAAGGGCTAAATACAGATCCCCTTTAACGTCTTCATACGAAGCGGTGAATGTACCTGCATCAACATCATCAATCAGAGCCAGGGCCTGACTGGCAGTCTCTTTGCTTCCATCGAACGTTACGCGGGCAAGACGCAAGCGAACTACTTTTTCGAGGCTGGCATCAAGATCCTGTTCAAGCACCCAAAGCAGTTCATTTTTCGCGCCGTCGAGATCACCCTCCTTTACCAAATGACCTGCTTTAAATAATCCTGCCAGAGGAGCGTAACCAGAGCCTGAGAAATCTGATTTCAGTCGGTCGGCTAAATGAACCAGTGTACTTTTTTGTTCATCACTCAATTCCTCACGGCTATTGGCAACCAGCGCCGCCATCTCCTGATAGAGTGCAGAAGCCTCCGCGGCGTTTTGCTGCTCGCTTTTCTGCCAAGCCTGATAACCGAATACTCCACCAAGCGCAATCGCCAGTCCTAACAAAATGGCAGTACCATTTTCTTTCCACCACTTCTTCAACGCCGTTATCTGCTCATCTTCGGTACTGTAAATATTCACTCTTCTAGGCTCCTGTCATTCATGCCTGGGATAATAACCAGTGGCTTAAGCCAACCGGGCACTTAATAATGTTATTGTTTCTTCGATATTCAGGGTTTGCTGTGGTGCATCATCCTGTTGGGATTTCACTCCCACCCTTCGCTCCTTAACTTCATCTTCTCCGATAATCAAGGCAACCGCAGCTGAACTGCGGGCAACTTTTTTCATCTGGCTTTTAAAGCTTCCACCACCGCAATTTACCACTAAACGCAAAGAAGGTAACGCAACGCGCAGCTGCTCGGCAAGACCCAATGCGTAACTGCT
Source organism: Aestuariirhabdus sp. (assembly GCA_030622755.1). Lineage (GTDB taxonomy): Bacteria > Pseudomonadota > Gammaproteobacteria > Pseudomonadales > Aestuariirhabdaceae > Aestuariirhabdus. The sequence continues at coordinate 4,786 of JAUXFT010000019.1, forward strand.
GCTTTCATCCCCCAACACCACCATATAGGCATCGGCCTGGGCATGAACATCAGCGGGAATCACATCCAGTGTTTCCAGCATTAATATCAGACGCTCTATGCCCATCGCGAAACCAACGGCCGGGACAGGTTTACCACCCAGCTGCTCAACCAGCGCATCATAACGCCCGCCCGCACACACAGTACCCTGCGCACCCAACTGATCGGTGACCCACTCAAACACCGTCTTACCGTAGTAATCGAGCCCTCGAACCAGGCGCGAGTTTACGACATAGGAAATGCCCGCTTCATCCAGAATGGCCCGCAAACGAGCAAAATGTGCCTGCGATTCTTCATCCAGATACTCTTCGAGTATCGGAGCGTTTTCGAGTAAAGCCTGGGTATTTGGATTTTTAGAATCAAGAATGCGCAGTGGATTACTGTCCAAACGGCGACGGCTATCTTCGTCCAGCGCGTCAAGATGATTCGACAGATATTCAACCAGTGCCGCACGATACTTTTTACGGTCTTCGGAGGTACCCAATGAATTCAACTGGAGGCTAACATGATCGAGTATACCCAGCTCGCGCCACAGTCGGGCCGTCATCATAATTAGTTCAGCATCTATGTCCGGTCCCGCCATGCCAAAGGTTTCAACACCAATCTGGTAAAATTGGCGATAACGCCCTTTTTGGGGACGCTCGTGACGAAACATGGGCCCGTAATACCACAGGCGTTGCGACTGATTTTGCAACAATGAGTGCTGTTGGGCCGCCCGTACACAGCCCGCCGTACCTTCAGGGCGTAAGGTTAAGCTATCACCGTTACGGTCTTCGAAGGTATACATCTCTTTTTCAACAATATCCGTCACTTCACCGATCGAACGCTTGAACAGTTCAGTGCTTTCCACAATCGGTAAACGAATTTCACGATAGCCTGTGCTCGATAAAACACGGCGCACGATCACTTCAAGATAGTGCCAAACTGCCGTCTGCTCAGGCAGAAGATCATTCATACCACGAATGGCTTGTAGCTGTTTCGCCACGGTTATTCCTCAAATATACGGTTTAAAGGGCGCGGGAATTTAGTTTTGCACCTGATTGTGATTCAACCAGAGAATCAAGATGTCATCTTTCCCAAAGTTGCTGGACTTAGCCTACCCCCGGTTAATAGCTTTAATTTTTAGCTATCAGCGCATCAAGCTCCTGCTCTTTCACTTTGACCCTGGCACGAATGGTTCTTTCCAGTTCGTCTACCAGAGTCTCATTTTTTATTTTATGATCCGGCTTGCCACCGACATAAACCAGGTTACTCGGAGACCCGCCCGCCAAACCGATGTCAGCCTCACGCGCTTCACCAGGACCGTTCACCACGCAACCGATGACGGCAACATCGAGAGGGACACGCACATCTTCGAGGCGCATCTCCAGCTCATTCATCGTTTTCACTACATCAAAATTCTGCCGCGAACAGCTTGGGCAAGCAATGAAGTTGATGCCATGGGAGCGCAGTTTCAAACTCCTGAGAATATCAAAACCAACTTTAATTTCTTCGACTGGATCCGCTGCCAGAGACACCCTTATAGTATCGCCAATACCATCCATTAGAAGCATTCCGAGACCGACCGCCGACTTGACAGTACCCGATCGTAAGCCACCGGCTTCGGTAATACCCAGATGAAGTGGCTGCTCAATCTGATCTGCCAGCTGCCGATAGGCAGCAACCGTCATAAAGACATCGGAGGCTTTCAGGCTGACTTTAAAATCCTGGAAATTCAGCCTATCGAGAATATCGATATGACGTAAAGCAGACTCAACCATCGCCGCTGGTGTTGGTTCCCCATATTTTTTCTGCAGATCTTTTTCGAGAGAGCCCGCATTTACACCAATACGGATTGGAATACCTTTATCACGAGCGGTCTCCACCACTGCCCTGACTCGATCCTCGCGACCAATATTGCCCGGATTAATGCGCAAACAATCCACCCCATACTCGGCAACACGCAGTGCAATCTGATAATCAAAGTGGATATCAGAGACCAGTGGCACGGAGACTTGCTGGCGGATCTTTCCGAAGGCTTCCGCGGCTTCCATAGAAGGAACAGAAACGCGGACGATATCCGCACCCGCCTCCTCTAGCGCCTTTATTTGAGCCACCGTAGCATCGATATCACAGGTCTCAGTATTGGTCATGCTCTGAACCGAGATCGGTGAATCACCCCCGACAGGGACATCACCAACGTAAATTTTTCGCGATACTCGTCTTTTTATGGGGGATTCAATATGCATTTTACAACTCGCTGCCAAGCGTCAGGTTAGCAATGTTTCCTCGAGTAAAACTTGCAAGAGCGATGGATTTATTATCAAACACCAGGCTCTCAACTGCCCCTACATTACCCAATAATACTTTAACCGGTTCATTGATGTTGACCTCAACAGGATTACTACTGTTACGTAGTGAGGCCACCAATACACGACCACTTTGTCCACGAACTTCGACCCAGCAATCGCCATTAAAACGAATACTCAAGGCTGTTTCAGCAACCGGATCAACGGAGGTAATATCCGAGACTACATCACTATGCTGCTCTTGCTCGACAATGGTATCAGCCGTAGAAGCACCCTCAGCGACTGCTGACTGGGTCAACGTTTCTTCCGCAGTGTCTTCAACTGAGGCAACAACAGTTTCTGAAGCAATGACCGAAATTTCTAACGGAACCGTTTTAGTCACCTGCTGGACAGCGCTTTCATCTGTTTGTGCTGGTGCTTGAATTGGGATTTGTATTGATAACGGATGAGCCACGCCACCATCATTTATTGGCTCAGCCGAGTTTTTTAAATCACCTTCTACGACATCAACTGCATCGTTCGATACCGATGATTGATCCGATCCAGCAGACATTGATGCGTTTTCGGAAACTGCCTCGGAGGAAGTTACTGAGGGGACACTATTTGAATTTGCCGCCTTTGAAGGTGCAGCTTCTGAATGTGCACTTTCTGAGGAAGGAATCGCAGAATCAGTCTGCTGGGATTGCCACCAGTAATAGGTAGAACCAATGACACCAGCAAGTATTAAAAAGCTAACCCACTTTACCAACGGAGAACCCGACGACGCCTGTGCTGGCTCGATGCGAATTGTCGCAGTTTTGTAGCTTGGAGACTGGTCACCGACGAAATCATCGAATTGCTTAATGATCTCGTCCGCATCAATTTCCAGAATATGCGCATAACTGCGAATATAGCCGCGGGTAAAGGTCAAGCCGGGCAAGCGATCGTACGCGCAGGTTTCCAAAGCACGAATATAATCAACCGAGACCTTCAATCGTTCAGCGACATCTTCTTCGCTATAACCACTCCATTTACGCGCCTCTATGAGGCGGTCTCCCGGTGTAGCTGAACTCTCACTGACTTCTTCAGTTAATTCATTGGGGTTAGCACTCATAAGCTCTTCATCTCTTTATACTGCTTCAACTCAGGTGAACCGGGGTAGAACTGGTTGAGCTGTAAGGCAAAACTGGCTTCCCGATCCCTATCGGAGAATACCTTCGCCAAACGAATACCCAGCAGTAACGAACGGGCGTTTTGTTCTGAATATTCTAAAAAACGCTCATAATTCACCAGCGCCTTATTGTTCTGTGATTGCTTGTAGTACATATCAGCCAACTCGAGACTCGCTCCGGGCAAACCTCTTTCCAGACGAAGGGCCCGCAAAAAATACTCTTCCGCCTTATCCTGGTGCATCATTTTCAGCTCACACAGCCCGGCCAGTTCAAAACTCAAGCTGCGCCGGGTATAGCGAATATTACGTCCGGCTTTTAGCAGGTGAGGCATGGCTTCTTCATAATCCTTCTGGCTATACAGGAAATATCCGTAGTTATGCTGAATATCCGAAGCCTCCGGATTTAACGAATCCGCCTTTTCAAAATGAGCTCTGGCATTCTCGTTATCACCTTCTATCTGATAAACCAGCGCTAAAATAGAGTAAGCTTCAGCAGAGTCGCTATCAATTTCAAGCGCGCGCGTAAGAGGATCAACAGCTCTAGCGGTGTAGCCTTCCTGGATATACGCTTTGGCAAGACGAATGTTATCAGCGAGCTCTTTATCCGGATCAGCATCCCGGTTAGATCTTCCACCATACTCTTCGGTAACACAGCTCATGAGTAACAGCGACACAAGCAATACAGCAAGACAACGTACCATTAAAAAACCATCCCCCTTAACCTGATCTGTCATTCTATACCGCTTTGACTGAAATCAAATCGTCTTGTTTCAAATTACTTTGTTGATAGCGAGCACTGCGTCTCGTTCTATCCTGAACGTTGCCAGCAAGTTGCCCACAAGCGGCATCGATATCGTCTCCCCGGGTACGACGTATCGTGGTGTTATAACCCCCCTCTTGCAACTGACGCTGGAACCTGTGCAAGGTATTATTACTCGGCCTCTCATAATCCGATAAAGAAAACGGATTAAAGGGAATTAAATTTATTTTGCACGGTGTATCTTTCAGCAAGGCAATCATCTCGATTGCATGTTCGGGCTGATCATTAACATCTTTAATCAGGGTGTATTCGATAGTAATGCAACGACTCTTGTCGCTTAGGCCACCTATATAATCAGTACAGGCTGGCAATAACACTTCCAAAGGATATTTCTTGTTCAGAGGCACCAGTTGATCGCGCAGGGTATTATTCGGCGCATGCAGTGATAACGCCAGTGAAACATCGGTAACTTCAGCCAAACGCCGTAACGCGGGAACCACACCTGAGGTACTCAGCGTTACTTTACGCTTCGATAGACCATATCCGAGATCATCCATCATCAGATTCATGGCATCGACGACATTATCAAAATTCAACAGGGGTTCGCCCATCCCCATCATTACCACATTGGTAATAGAACGACTGCTTCTGGCGGGAATATTATTAAGTGAGCGTGCCGCAATCCATACCTGACCAATGATTTCAGCTGCGGTTAAATCCGAATCAAATCCCTGCTTACCGGTAGAACAAAAACTGCAATCCAGGACACAACCGGCTTGCGAGGAAACACACAGCGTGCCGCGACCACTTTCAGGAATATATACCGTTTCAACACAGCTCCCGCTGGTCACACGGACAACCCATTTGCGGGTTCCATCTTGTGAAAGACTTTCACTAACCACTTCCGGGCCACGAATTTCAGCAACACAAGATAATTTCTCTCGCAGAGCCTTACCCAGATTGGTCATCTCTTCAAAATCGCCAACCCGATTATGGTGAACCCATTTAAGCACCTGCTCAGCTCGGAACTTTTTCTCCCCAATAGAAAGAAAAAAAGCTTCCATCTTCTCCCGGGTTAATCCCAGAAGGTTGGTCTTTTGCACAGTGTCAGGCATGGCATTCACCATAATCAGAAGGCTACTCAGTAACTCTTAACGAGTACGTGGGCAGATCTCTTCGTCTTTGAAGAAGTAAGAGATTTCACGAGCAGCGGATTGCACTGAGTCAGAACCGTGTACTGCGTTCTCATCAATTGACTCAGCAAAATCAGCGCGGATAGTTCCTTCGGCGGCTTCTTTAGGGTTAGTTGCACCCATCAGATCACGGTGTGCAAGAACGGCATTTTCACCTTCCAACGCAGAAACAACCACTGGACCGGAAGTCATAAAAGCAACCAGATCAGCAAAGAAAGGACGCTCTTTGTGCTCAGCGTAAAACCCTTCCGCCAATTCCCGGGAAAGGTGCAGCATTTTAGACCCGACAACCTTCAGTTCTGCCTTTTCGAAACGGCTATAGATTTTACCAATAACGTTCTTGGCAACAGCATCGGGTTTGATAATAGACAGGGTACGTTCAACGGCCATGAATCGGGCTCCAAATAAAAAAAGTTAAGTTAAAAGCAGAAAAGCCAAACCCGCAATCATACGCAGTTTAGCCTTAAATGAATATGCTCAGGGTGTAAGGGATTTCCGAAACACGCCTTTACGCAAGTAATGCTCAGCTACCGGCGAATCACCCGTACGGGCTTAGTCCATCTCTTCGATCCAGGTTGCCTGAATCGCTTCCAGAATTTTCTCACCACAGCGCTCAGGATCATCATCAAAACCATCGAGAGCCAGGACCCAGTTGCGCAGATCCATGAAGTTCACATAGCGAGGATCGACATCAGGGCGTGAATCCGCCAACTCGATCGCAACATCCTGGACATCAGACCATTTCATAACTCATCCCTCTACTCGCTATATTTCCCATCATGTTACTAGTGATTCTCGGAAACCTGATTGATGGTGTACTTGGGTATTTCCACTACAAGATCATCGCTACCGACCTGCGCCTGACAACTCAAGCGAGATTCAGGCTCCAGACCCCAGGCTTTATCGAGCAGATCTTCCTCAAGCTCATCGGCCTCCTCCATTGAATCAAAGCCCTCTCTCACCACCACATGACAGGTTGTGCATGCACAGGATTTTTCGCAAGCATGCTCAATCTCAACCCCTTCACGCAACGCTGCATCACAGATTGTCTCTCCTGGCTCAGCCTCGATAACCATCCCTTCCGGGCATAACTCATCATGTGGCAACAAAATAATCTGCGGCATTATCAGACCTCAACCTCATCAATAGAATGTCCAGCCAACGCCTTACGGATTCCACGATCCATACGGCGCTGGGCAAATTCATTACTGGCTTCAGCCAGGCGCTTGACCTGAGCCTCAATAGCTCTGATATCTTCACCCGACTTAAGCGCCTCAAGCGCCTCAATCTCGACATCAATCTCGGCGCGCTCAGCATCACTTAACAGCTCTGCGTCTACGGCCAACGCCCCCTGCAGAGCATCAACCAGCCGATCGGCGTCTACTTGCTGCTCGCGCAACATACGAGCATCTCGATCTTCGGACGCATGACTGTAGGAGTCTTGCAGCATCGTCGTAATTTGGTTATCTGACAATCCGTAGGAGGGCTTTACCTGTACACTCGATTCCACACCGCTAGTCAATTCGGTGGCGCTAACATTGAGCAAACCATCGGCATCCACCTGAAAAGTAACTCGTATTCGTGCCGCACCAGCGGCCATCGGCGGAATACCTTGCAGGTTAAATTTTGCTAAAGAGCGCCCATCGGAGACTAATTCCCGCTCGCCCTGCAAAACGTGCACAGACATGGCAGTCTGGCCATCCTTGAACGTTGTAAACTCTTGCGCCCGGGCAACAGGAATCGTGGTATTTCGATGAATCACTTTTTCCATCAAGCCACCCATCGTCTCCAGACCCAACGAGAGAGGGATCACATCCAGCAGTAACATTTCATCGGCAGATTTATTTCCCGCCAGCACATCAGCCTGGCGAGCAGCTCCTATAGCCACCACCCGGTCAGGGTCAATATCGATCAACGGCTCTCGACCCATCCATTCAGCGATTTTTTCCCGCACTCGAAGCGTACGCGTTGAGCCTCCCACCATCACCACATTCTGAATTTCATCAACGGACAATTTGGCATCGCGCATCACACGCTTACAGGCACGCACAGTTTTTTTAATCAACGGGTCAAGCAACTGAGCTAGCTGTTCGCGATCCAGGGACCCTGCCCACCCCTGAAAGCTCACCTCCACTTGCTCCACATCACTCAACTGCTCTTTAGCCCGACAAGCTTCCTGTAACAAGGTGCGCATCTGCGAAGCATTAAGGGAACTCCCTCCAATACCTGACTGCTGTAGAATCCATTCGGCAATCACCTGGTCAAAATCATCACCGCCGAGAGCAGAATCCCCGCCTGTTGCGAGCACCTCAAATACACCTCGAGTTAGCCGAAGAATCGAGATATCAAAAGTTCCACCACCCAAATCATAGATAGCGATCACACCTTCGGACTGGCTATCAAGACCATACGCCACCGCAGCGGCTGTAGGCTCATTCAATAAGCGCAGCACATTCAAACCTGCCAGACGGGCAGCGTCTTTAGTTGCTTGTCGCTGCGCCTCATCAAAATAGGCTGGCACGGTAATGACCGCCCCAACCAACTCGCCACCCAGCGCATCACGGCCACGCGCTGCAAGAACTTTTAGGATTTCTGCAGAAATTTCTACCGGACTTCGATCGCCCTGTCGAGTATGAATATAAGGCATACCACCTTCGCCCTCGACAAACTCATAAGGGCTCACGCCTCCCAGCCCCTTGACATCAGCCACACCTCTTCCCATCAGACGCTTAACCGAGACAATAGTGTTATGGGGGTCATCGACGGATAACTCTCGAGCCTTACTCCCAACAATTATCCCGTTATCACCGTAATGCACAATTGAGGGCAGCAAGTGAGAGCCACCTTTGCAGGTCAACGTTGCAGCTTCACCACTACGGACAGTTGCCACCAACGAGTTGGTGGTGCCCAAATCGATTCCTACTGCGAGTTTATGCTGATGCGGCTGGGTGCTTTCACCCGGCTCGGATATTTGTAATAACGCCATGCCCTTCCCAGATTTTTAATCGTCAAACAATGCTTCTTCAAACTGATCAAGCTGCTGAATCAACTTATCAATAAACTGCATTTTCCTGACCAGATCTTCCGCAGCTTTAAGCTGCTCTCCATTACTCTGCCAACGCTCCGCAAATCCTGACTGACAAGACTGCATCGCTTCAACAATATCTCGACGCAAATTATCCAACGCAGCTTCGGGATCAGCGCACTTATGCACTTCATCCAAAGCTTCACGCCATTCCATCTGCTGCATCAGGAAGGCCGTATCCATGACCGTGTTATTTTCCATCTGAGCATCTACCCCACGACAGTGCAGCAAGTATATGGCTCGCAACACAGGGTCTTTAAGGGTTTGGTAGGCATCATTTACTTCGGCTGCGTACTGCACCGAAAGTCGTTTTTCACGTTCATCCGCAGCGGCGTAGCGATCAGGATGAACCACGCGCTGCAAATCACGAAAGCGTTCAGATAACGTTTGCAGGCTCACTTCGTAACTTTGAGGCAAACCGAACAGTTCAAAATAGTCCTCCTGCATCACCAACTCCCGTCTAGCCGCATTCAGACACTAAAGCTTTCTCCACAGCCACACTCGCTGGCTGCATTAGGGTTCTTGAACTGAAACCCCTCGTTAAGACCTTCCTTAACGAAATCCAACTCAGTTCCATCGATGTAGGCGAGGCTTTTGGGGTCAACAACGACCTTTACGCCACGACAATCAAACACCTGATCGTCAGCTTGCGCTTCGTCAACAAACTCCAATACATACCCCATTCCGGAGCACCCCGTGGTTTTGACACCTACACGAATACCAAGCCCCTTGCCTCGATTCTGAAGAAATCGACTGACGTGATTAGCTGCGGCCTCGGTCATTGAAACTGCCATATACTTCCCCTACACAGATTGAACGCATCAATCAGGATTTTTCACCATGTTTTCCACGATAATCACTGACGGCCGCCTTGATTGCATCTTCAGCAAGAACCGAACAATGTATTTTGACTGGCGGTAACGCCAACTCTTCAGCAATCGCGGTATTTTTGATCTGTTCCGCTTCATCCAGTGTTTTACCCTTCATCCACTCCGTCACCAGAGAACTGGATGCAATAGCAGAACCACAGCCATACGTCTTAAAACGCGCATCTTCAATAATACCCTGAGAATCAACTTTGATCTGCAAGCGCATTACATCACCACAAGCCGGGGCACCCACCATACCGGTACCGACATCAGGATCATCTGCATCCAGCTTACCAACATTACGAGGGTTGTCGTAATGATCCAGAACCTTGTCACTGTAAGCCATGATTAACTCCTCACTTATTCTAATATTGTCAGGCTAATTGGTACGAAAGCCGTATTTCGCACCGTGCAATATGAGTAACCAGCGTTTAATGTGCCGCCCACTCTACTGTATTCAGATCCACCCCATCCTGGAACATATCCCACAATGGTGACAACTCACGAAGTTTCGATACCGCCTCATGAACCTTCGCCGCAGCGTAGTCCACTTCTTCTTCGGTCGTGAAGCGGCCAAAGCTGAAGCGCAGGGAACTATGAGCCATCTCATCATTCAGGCCCAGAGCTCTGAGAACGTAAGAGGGTTCAAGGCTCGCCGAGGTACAGGCCGAACCAGATGACACCGCCAGATCCTTGAGCGACATAATCAATGATTCACCCTCAACGAAATTAAAGCTGACGTTCAGGTTGCCCGGAACACGCTGAGAAGCATCACCATTGAGATACACCTCTTCCATATCAGAGATCTGACTCATGAACCGATCGCGTAAAACACGGAGCTTAGCGTTATCTGCATCCATCTCTTGTGCTGCGATCCTGAACGCTTCTCCCATACCGACTATCTGGTGAACAGCAAGCGTGCCAGAACGCATTCCGCGCTCATGGCCACCGCCATGCATCTGCGCCTCAATACGCACACGAGGCTTACGGCGAACAAAAAGAGCTCCAATACCTTTAGGTCCATATACCTTATGAGCAGAAAACGACGCCAAATCGACTTTCATCGTCTCCATATCCAGTGGAACCTTACCAGCACTTTGAGCAGCATCCACGTGTAGCAACACCTTGCGTGCACGAGTAATTTCCCCAATCGCTGCAATATCATTAATTACACCGATCTCGTTATTCACGTGCATTAGCGACACCAGAGTTGTGTCTTCGCGCAATGCCGCCTCAACAACTTCGGGCTGAATAATGCCATCCTTATCCGGTTCAAGATAAGTAACCTCAAAGCCTTCGCGCTCAAGCTGGCGACAGGTATCCAATACCGCTTTATGTTCGATTTTCGAAGTAATAATGTGTTTGCCCTTCTTGCTGTAAAAATGAGCAACACCTTTAATCGCAAGGTTGTCTGATTCTGTAGCACCAGAAGTCCAGACAATTTCACGTGGATCCGCATTAATCAGGTCTGCAACCTGGCGACGCGCGGTTTCTACCGCTTCCTCTGCCTTCCAGCCGAACAGGTGTGAACGTGAGGCCGGGTTGCCAAAATTCCCTTCAGCAGTCAAACAGGCAATCATCTTTTCAGCTACTCGCGGATCAACCGGTGTGGTTGCGGAGTAATCAAAATATATAGGCAGCTTCATCAGGTTACTTCTCCAGTACAATCCATCTACAAACTCTCGACACGTTTAGCAAAGGGTCGACATCTCTATTCGTTCACTATCATCACGTTTTTCAGCACTTTCCTGGCGCAAGGCTATCACCCTGACTTCATTACGCTGAACAAGATCAGCGAGAGTAATACCACACAAAAAACTGTGTATCTGGGCACTCAGATCACACCAGAGGTGATGCGTTAAACACACATCACCCTGCTGACACCCACCATCACCATTACAACGGGTGACATCAACAGATTCATTAACCGCATCAATGACCTGCGCCACATCAATAGCATTACTACTACGATTCAATCGGTAACCACCACCAGGACCTCGTACGCTTCCCACCAATTCACGTCGCCGCAGCTTTGCAAATAATTGCTCCAGATAGGAGAGAGAGATACCTTGACGTTTGGATATATCAGCTAAGGCAACCGGTCCGTTATCAGCATGCAAAGCCAGGTCTAGCATCGCCGTCACTGCATAACGACCCTTAGTGGTTAAACGCATGGTAGAAGCCTCACAAGATCAATTTAGTAGCATAATAATCATGCTACTAATTTTGCAATACCTAACCATAACAGTCAAGTATTTAACCTAGTAATTTAGTATGGTATTGATCAGGTATTTAATGGCGGCGACCATAACAGAATTCCCTGTAGATTACCTTGCCCTGGAATGATCTTCTGCAACGGAACCCTTAACAGCTTCAAAGTCCTCATCTCGCAACTCTGGCAAGGCGTTATCACAGTTCTTAACGCCCAACTCTTTCAACCCTTCACACATCACCCCGATACGGTTATCGACTGCGTGCAAATGATCCAGGATGCTGCCCATTGCTCGCGCTACAGGATCCGGCATATCCTCGGTTACGCCATAGGCATCAAAGCCGATTTTATCCGCCATTGCCTTACGCTTGGCTGCCTGGCCATCCGTCTCTTCACGATGATCTCTCGGCGGAATTATACGCCCAGGAATCCCCACAACCGTAGCCCCTGGCGGCACCGTCTTGGTTACCACCGCATTAGAACCTATTTTTGCGTTCTCCCCCACGGTAAACGGACCCAGAACCTTTGCCCCGGCACCGACTACCACACCATCTGCCAAAGTTGGATGCCGCTTACCTTTATTCCAGCTGGTGCCACCCAACGTAACGCCCTGATATAAAGTGACATCATCTCCAATCTCTGCGGTTTCACCGATAACCACCCCGAGTCCGTGATCTATAAAAAACCGACGCCCAATACTTGCCCCTGGATGAATTTCTATTCCGGTAAACAAACGAGATAAACTCGACGTGAAGCGAGCCAGCCACTTAAGCCCATTAGTCCATAACATATGGCTAAAACGATGAATTAACAGTGCATGTAATCCCGGGTAACAGGTCAGCACCTCAAAGGTATTACGCGCTGCCGGGTCACGATGAAATACACTGGCTATATCTTCTTTCACTTTCTCAAACATGATCAATTTTCCGTTATGGATCTGGATGAAGAATTTTATGAATCCTTAACACTACGCAACGTTTCGCTTAGCATACCGCGCAACATACTGAGTTCGGTTTTATCGAGCTGCTTGCGCCCATAAAGGCGACGCATACGAGTCATCACCTGGCCTGGAGCTTCTGGATCAAGAAACCCTATTTTCTCGAGTACTTGCTGCATATGGCTGTACAACCCCTCCAGCGCTTCCGCAGAAGCAAAATCCACATCCCATTCACGCGCCCAGCTTTCGGGTTCGGATGGATCAATCAAGCCCAGCTCCGCCATCCGCAGTTCGTAACTTAACACTTGCACCGCAGCACCAAGATTCAGGGAGCTGTAGTCCGGGTTAGCGGGAATATGAACATGATATTGACAACGGGAGAGCTCTTCATTGGTCAAACCTCTATCTTCTCGACCAAACACCAACGCTACTTGATGCTTTTCAGCAGCAGGTGCCAATTTTAAAGCGCACTGATGAGGATCCAATAACGGCCAGGGGATTTTACGACCTCGGGCACTGGTCCCGACAACCAGGGCACAATCGGCAATTGCTTCGTCGAGGGATTGTACAACGCGTGCCTGTTCGAGAATGTCATCGGCACCCGCAGCCCGACTGGTAGCAAACTCATGAGGAAATTTATCCGGAGCGACCAGACAGAGTCGAGATAATCCCATCGTTTTCATAGCCCTGGCTGCACTACCGATGTTTCCAGGGTGAGAGGTATTAACCAATACCACCGTAATATTATCTAACACGTTTTTTCCACTATTGATGCCAACTGCAATGTGCGACATTCTACCAGAGTTAGGCTCAGGGCATAGCGCTATGCAGAACGTTTATTGAGCGGTGTAATTTTGTCGTCACCGACAATCACTCTCTGATATACTCGCATCATTCGATCCATTCTGGATCGGCTTTGTTCTTTATTACAATCAGGCGAATAGACAGACCATGCAACCGATGCTGAACATCGCCCTGCGTGCCGCACGCAAGGCTGGCGAAATTATTGTGCGCGCTTCCGAAGATATGGGCACACTCAAAGTAGCGGAAAAGGGTACCCACGATTACGTTACTGAAGTGGATCAAGCCGCAGAACGTGCTGCTATTGCCATTTTACGTAAAGCCTATCCCGACCACGGTTTCCTTGGAGAAGAATCAGGCCACCAGGCCGGAACAGGCAACGGTGCAGATTATCTCTGGATTATTGATCCACTGGATGGCACCACCAACTTTATCCATGGCGTTCCTCACTATGCTGTTTCTATCGCCTGCCAATACAGAGGCCGTATTGAACACGCGGTAGTTTTGGACCCAGCTCGTCGCGAAGAGTTTTGTGCAAGCCGAGGCCACGGCGCACAATTGAATGACAAACGTATTCGCGTCAGCAAACAAAAAGACCTTGATGATGCCCTGGTCGCTACCGGCTTCCCTTTTAAACCTTCGCAAATGGAACATCTCGAAGAATATATGGCAATGTTCAAAGCTTTGGCTACCCAAACTGCGGGTATCCGTCGTGCCGGAGCCGCATCCCTTGATCTCGCCTATGTTGCAGCAGGTCGCTACGACGCCTTTTGGGAATTCGGACTCAATCAGTGGGATATTTCTGCCGGGAGCCTGCTGGTTCAGGAAGCTGGCGGACTAACCAGCGACTTCGGCGGTGGACATAAACACCTGGAAAGCGGCAACATCGTTTGCGGCAACCCGAAGTGTTTCAAATCCGTATTGCAAACGATCGCACCTTTCGTTCCCGCCAAACTCAAGTAAACCTGACGCCTCCCACCCCTGTATCCTTTATAAGGGTGGGCTCAAACAAGATATATCGATCAACCCCATGACCAAGCGACCTTCAGCCCACCGATCGCGACAGCAGTCAAATCGACCCCACGACAGACCAACCTCTCCTCGAGCGGCACCGACACTGCTCCTGCTCAATAAACCCTATCGAGTACTAACCCAGTTTCGTGACAGTGAAGGCCGCACCACACTCAGCGATTTCATCAGCCAACCCGGCTTATACCCGGCTGGTCGCCTGGATCAGGATAGCGAAGGCCTGCTCCTGCTTACCAATGACGGTAAGCTGCAACAACGCATTTCAGATCCTCGATTTAAACTGGAAAAAACCTACTGGGCTCAAGTCGAAGGCATACCGGACCAACAAGCGCTCGATCAACTGCAAAAAGGCGTTTTACTCTCTGACGGGCTAACACGCCCCGCTAAAGCCCGATTAATAACTACGCCTGACATATGGACACGTATACCGCCTATTCGTGAAAGAAAACTGATTCCCACCAGCTGGATTGAACTGACCATCCGTGAAGGGCGCAACCGGCAGGTCAGGCGCATGACTGCCGCCGTTGGTTTACCTACCTTACGTTTAATCCGTTACAGAGTAGGCCCCTTTACGCTGGACGGGATTCCCCCGGGAGAAACCCGCTCTGTTGATCCCGCACTAATATCCTTGCCATAAGGTTTCATGCCGTGACGATTTCATATCACGACGGAAGTCGTGTAACAGCCACCAGCACTTACCTCTCCAGGCACAGCTACAGGTGTTTAGTATTCTCTTATTATCACTGATGGTATTGACTGACGGTATTGACTCATGACGCCCGTATGGTTAACTGGGCGTTCATCCACGGCACCGCCCGGAACCTCATCCTGACATGATTGACGAACAGTTTACTGATACTGCGCTCCGCGCAACATTTGCCAACGCCCAACTCGACAACTTTGAAGCGCTCTGGTCGCTGCAACTGCCCTGGTTCGAAGAACCTAACCATCGTCGCAATGGCTGGAGTGGCGTGGTCACACATAGCCTGCAACAAGCTGATGAAACAGACCTGAATTTATTCATCAAGCGCCAACAAAACCACAACACACCCACACTATGGAGCCCGATTAAAGGCGAGCCAACCTTTCGCAGGGAGTTCCGTAATATCATTCGTTTGCAACAATGCAACATACCCGCGGTAGAAGCGATCTACTACGGAGAGCGCAAGACAGGGAAGGATTACCAGGCTATTTTAATTACTCGAGCCCTGGATGGTTACCTGCCTATACCGGACTTTTACCCCTCTTGCGAAGAAAATCCGTCCGCCCTGATCCAGGCCATCGCAGAACTGGCTGTAAAATTACACAAACAAGGATTAGCTCATTATTGCTTTTATCCCGGCCACATTTTTGCTGCCAGAGATACCGAAGGAAACATTAACCTGCGCCTGATCGACCTGGAAAAACTGCGCTACCACCCATCACCGTCTCGCCGCATCATAAAAGATTTCTGCACCTTTATCCGTCGTGCACGCTTTATGGGTAAAGCACGATTGATAGAGCTTCTGGATAGCTATACGAAAATAAATTCGCACATGAAAACCAACGACAAGACCTACCAACAATTAATTAATATGATCGAAAAGCAGGATTATTCATAACCCTTAGGGCGCTGGAAACTTGCCAAACTGCAGCTGCACTTCACCCCGCTCAATCGCCAACTGTATAACCCGATCCGGCCCGGGCAGCTGCTCAGCATCAACTCGATATATCGGCAGCTCTTCAAGCGCTTCGGCCACCCGAAGACCCAGCGCTTCAGCTAAGGGGAAATGCACTGCTGCCACGTCGGTTTCAATCGTTACTTTATCCACGCTAAGCTGCCAGGGAAACAGAGCGACCTGCTCCGCATCAAAGCCCAGAGAACCCAAAGCAGTTAATGAGAACGGTACCGGATCCGTCAGGGCAGAACCGCCAAATTCCAGATCAAAATCCCCTGACACTTGATACCGGGCAACCCCCTTACCCAGCAAATCAATCGAAACATCGGTGACATACAATTGCGCACTAGTCCCTAATGCCAACTCCAGATACAGTAATCTGGGCTCTTGATACTGAGACTCTAACTGTTCATTCAGCTGCTGCTCACTAATGCTCAACGAATCTACGGCATGACTGCACGACGCTGTAAGTAACAATGCTATGAGCGTTGCAATCAATCGTTGCCGGAATTCAAACATCGGGAAACCTCTCTTCGCAGTGCGGGCAGTGCCTCGCGTTCAAACCAGGGATTGCGAGCTAGCCACAGATTATTCCGTGGCGATGGATGGGGTAAGGGGAAAAACCCCGAGTGCCGATCAAACTCACGTACACATTGCGTTACTGTAACCGATCTATCTCTCAGGTAATAACGCTGGGCGTACTGACCTATCAATATAGTCAATTTAATGTTCGGCATCGCTGCACGGATTACACTATGCCACTGCGGTGCACACTCTTTACGCGGAGGATTATCCCCACTACGACCTCGCCCTGGATAGCAAAAAGCCATCGGCATAATCGCTATAGTGTTGTCATCATAAAACTGTTCTGGTGACATTTGTAACCAATCACGCAAACGTTCACCACTGGCATCATTCCAGGGAATCCCTGATCGGTGAACTTTCAGCCCCGGTGCCTGACCAACAATGAGTATACGAGCCCGTGGATTCGCCACCACAACAGGCCGAGGTCCAAGTGGCAGCTCAGACGAACAAAGCTGGCACCGCGCTACCTCTTCGAGCAGATTATTCAGTTTTAGCTTACCCACTTTTTACAACTCCGTTATACACCCGGAATATTCATCTTATTTCTTACGATCCGCACCTTTGCACGTCAGTATTTTTGAAGCTGTTGAACGATATTTTTTATTATAACCCTTCAAGACGATCAACTATCATTCCATTAAGCGTCTACTAATCCTACTATCACCAAGGCGCAACTTATAAAGAGAACCCAGCGAATGCTCACAAACAGCCCTTCTCGTTACGGATTCGTAAGCATCACCATGCACTGGCTTGCCGCTATAGCCATCTACGGGTTATTCGGGCTGGGTTTGTACATGACTGACCTTACCTACTATGACGCCTGGTATAACAAAGGGCCTGACTTGCATCGGAGCATCGGAATCCTGCTTTTTATTATTATGGTAGCTCGCTGGATTTGGAAACTCAGCAATACTCGCCCCGACCCAGAGCCGAATTTAAAACGTTGGGAGATCACACTTTCTGGTTGGACACATTCGGCGCTCTACCTATTGGTATTTTTGGCAATAATCTCTGGCTACTTGATTTCAACCGCAAAGGGCAGCAGTGTGGCAGTTTTTGACTGGTTTAAAGTACCCGCACTATTTAACCAGGTGAGTGGCATGGAAGATATTGCGGGTAAGTTCCACTACTACCTGTCATGGTCTCTGGTATTGTTGTCAGCATTACACTTTCTGGCTTCTATCAAACACCACCTGATCGATAGAGATAACACCTTGACCCGCATGCTGGGAGGCAAGCAGCGCAATAAGCAATGAGGCTCATCCTCAAAACAATCCATAGTTTAAATTCATCAAAGAAATCATAACAACCAACCCATACAAGGAAGCAATCCGATGATCCGTAAACTCTCCATACTCTGCCTGACCCTGTTAATGGCAGCACCACTGTCGGCGGCAGACTACGACATCGATACCAAGGGCCAGCATGCCTTTGTGCAGTTTCGCATCCAGCACCTGGGGTTTAGTTGGCTGTATGGCCGATTCGACGATTTTAACGGCAGCTTCAGTTTTGATGAAAGTGACCCGGCAAAGAATGCAGTATCCGTCACCATCAATACCGCCAGCATCAACAGTAATCACGCCGAGCGAGATAAACACTTGCGCAGCGAAGACTTCCTGCATGTGGACAAGTTTCCTGAAGCAACCTTTGTCAGCACCAACATACAACCCAATGCAGACGGAACAACAGCCACCATCAGCGGTGACCTGACAATGAAAGGTGTCACCCAACAGATCACTCTCGAAGCAGAAGTGATTGGACAAGGCCAGGATCCATGGGGAGGCTACCGCGCAGGATTTATCGCAATCACCACACTGGCTTTAAAAGACTTCAATATTGATTTTAATCTTGGCCCCGTTTCAACCCATGTCGAGATGACATTATCAATCGAAGGCGTTCGCAAATAAAACCTGTTTAGTACTACTCACTCACGAAGCCTGTTAGCGCAGGTTTCGCTGTTAATTTCTATTAATCACTAATAGCCCCTGAAAGCCACGAGTTTATCGTCTATCGCATTGGCCAGTCGTCGCCAATCATCAAGCAACGCTTTTAAAATCACCTGCTGACCAGGACAAACCCCGCTATTCCAACCACTCGCTTTAACCAGACATGACACAATAGTATCGGCTTCTGATGAGGTGACCCGCATCTTGAAATGCTCTGGAAGACTTCCGTCTCCGCCATCCGGCGGCCGCTTAACCGCCACCCCGTTCATGGCATTCTGAATCATCAGAGCCAAAGCTGGCCGGGGCTTTCTCAACACAGTAAAAGTAAGTTGTAAGGCGCTTTCACTAAAGATCCCAGGCTGCCTGCAAAATCGCAGATACTGTTCCCTGCCCATTATTTATCGACTCCCTGTTAGCGTTCCTTATGCACACGATCTCACGGTTCCCGATACTTCCACGGATCAAACAAAACCCATACTTCATGATAGGACATTTCTCAAATACAGGCGTTGTCAGATGATTCTCAGGGCAGACGAGAACTCTAAATACCACCTTATTCATGTACTCATCCACCAAAAAAAGCACTGGAACATCCCTACCAGGGTTTCGTCTACAGTGAGCAAGCTCCACAACTTGGGAAAGCACCCTTAATTGATACCTTCAGGCAGGGACAGTCAACATTCCAGGATCGCCATACCAATAACCATTACAGTCCCCCGCTGCAATTACCGGGATCTGCGTCAACTCACCATCCATTGCAGACTTGAATTGCTTCACCAATATCTCCATATCTGATATTCGGGGGCTAACGCGCACCACATCCACGCCAAGCTCAGCCATTTTCCCAACTTCCGGCAACAGGTTGTAGACATCACCAGACATCGTCTGGATGCCATTAATAGTGAACACTGGCTGTTGCTCCTGACTACGCATGGCAAGTCCTTCAGGGTGATCAATACAAACAAACTGGCAATCGTCCTTGGGCAAATCACGACTACGCGCGGTAAAACAGCGTGCAGAAAATGCGAGTGGCAGATGCCCGTAAGCAAATACTTCTGTTTCAACCTGATCGGCAAAACCCAGCCTGGCTGCGTCTTTTAGAATCAAACCCAAAGTATTAGCCGAGAGCTCTACCGGCATCACCCAGCGTTTCAGACCCTGCTTATGCAGTACCTGCAGAGTCCTCGCGTTATAGATGTTAATGGAAGATCCCGCGACGAAGGGCAGTCCCTTTTCTGACAACACCTGCACACCGGCCATATCATTAGCTTCAACCAACAGACCGTCATTATCGCAAATATTTCTCAGCGTTTTCATTTCAGATTCGGCTTCCAGCAGAGCCAAAGTCGATAACACAACTTGTTTACCGCTTCCGGAGAGTTCTTTGGCTAATGCCAACCAGTCACCCGTCTTAAGTTCACGACGCTTGGAACACACCGTTTCACCCAAATAGATGATATCAGCAGGGGATTGAGTCATACGCTGATAAAAATCATATACCGTTTCACGTGGCCAAAAAAAGAGAATAGATCCAATAGATAATTGCATAATGTGCTCTCATTAATCCTGATTAAAGGCTACTGCCAAGGTCGTGAATAGGCACCCAGCGTGGTTTGGGTACCTTCGGATACATTTGCCAGAACGGCCATCCATTCAGGGTCGGCCTTAAAGGATTGTGGATCACGCGCGTAGCTATCGAGCGCTTCTCGCCATACCCGAACAACCTGCTCGACATAAGCCGGGCTGCGCTGACGTCCTTCAATTTTAACCGCCTTTACGTTGTTCGCCTTAAGTTGAGGTATTAACTCCAATGTATTAAGACTGGTTGGCTCTTCCAATGCGTGGTAAATGTGATCAGCCACATCAAAACGCCCCTTACACAATGTGGGGTAGCCGGCATTTTCACCCTCTTGATAGCGGTCGATAAGCACCCCGTTCAAACGAGATTCAAGCACTTCACCTTTCTGTTCCCATCGTACGGCTTTAGCCGGAGAACAGGCACCACAGGTATTTGGAGACTCGTCGGTAATATAGGATGAGAGGTGGCAGCGACCTTCGGCCATGATGCATAAGCTACCAAAAGCAAACACTTCGAGATCTACCGGGCTGTGCTGAGCAACATGCTTAACCTGTGACAATGACAACACGCGAGGCAACACCGCGCGGCGAATATTAAAGCGTTGCTGGTAGAATTTCAGTGCTTCATAGTTGGTAGCAGACCCCTGTACCGAGAGATGCAGAGCCAGATCCGGATGAGCCTCGACTGCATACCCCAACACCCCCATATCGCCTGCAATGACGGCATCTGCTTGCAGCTCTGCTGCCATATCAACAGCTTTACGCCAGCGTTCCCAACCCTCCGGTTGAGGATAGGTGTTGATCGCGACGAACAGCTTCACATCGCGCTGACGCGCGTAATCGAGCGCTTTCATCGCCTTCCTGTCGTTAAAATTGAGACCAGCAAAATGACGAGCATTAGTGTCATCCTTAAAGCCTATATAAACCGCGTCGGCGCCATTATCAACCGCCGCTTTCAAGGCAGGAAAGCTACCTGCCGGGCAAACCAATTCCATGCCTTACTCCTGCAATAAAGATATACACCTATACAGTGCCACTCTCAGCGAATGCATTTCTCACTGTAATACTTGACCAGACAGGTTCAACGCCATCATCGCAACCTGCTTGCTGGTTTCACTTTGAACCAGGCATGCAGCTTCATTCCGCTGGTATTTTAACTCGCAAAAGAGAGTAACAAAGGAAAGCTGCAAGCTATTTGATCTCCATCAAGGCAGTACCAACACAACACCTTAAAATCAATAAGTTAATATTCACGACTTCAGGTGTTACCGATGCCCCTTTCCCAATCAGGTCAAATACCGTTACCACCGAGCCCTATAGTTCTCGCCCGCAAACTTCCAACTCTGGTAGCACGAAGCACATCACTACTACCTTTCAACATACGAAAGAAGGTAATGATATCTGTACTGCAACACCTGTTCCGGGAAGCACTGGAGGATGGTGATTTCGAATTTCTGCAAGATCGTTACTTAAAAGTTGAAATTAAGGATGCCCGACTAACCTGGTTCTTCAGTTTTGACCATGGCGATATAGTGATTCAACAAAGCGCCAAAGAAGATGTAAGTATCAGCGGCAATCTCAAAGAATTTCTACTATTGGCAAGCCGCAAGGAAGACCCGGACACTTTATTCTTCCAACGTCGACTCCTGATTGAAGGAGATACAGAGATTGGCCTTGAAATTAAAAATGTAATGGATGGTATAGATCTCGATACGCTGCCATCCCACCTGAGAACAGCGATGGATAAAATCACTGATTTAGTTTGTAGACTACAGGCCAACTAGGCGCCGAGCACAAAAGCGCCACTTGCGGGGCGCATTGAAACCCGGAATTTAATCCGTGCTAATCCGGCACACCTCCTGAGACAGGTATAAATTTCAAGGGTTCGAGAAACAGGACGCACCGCATTTATAATTCACAGTGTATTTTCCGCATTGGGAAGCTAAACTCAGTCTCGGAAATCATCGTCACGGATTGATGAACAAACACTTATCAGCGGGTAGCTATTCGTAAAAACAGACTACTACACCAGCTCAAGGAAAGATCATGACGATACGAAGCGGAGAAGACGATAAAACCTGGTTTCGTAGCGAACGCTGCCTATGCATGAACGGAGAATGGTTTTTCCTGACCAGGGAGGGATCTCAAGAAGGCCCCTACCGATCTCACACCGAGGCAGAACGTGCCCTCTGCCTTTACATCAGAGGGCATGGCGGAGGATGGAACTTCATTGCCGATGAGGTAGAAACAGATCTGGAGCAACCTCAAGACTCATAACTAACGCATTTAAGAGATCTACTTCCTTTTTCTCGACTCAACGTTCCCCATTCCCGGCCGCCATCTAGAAAGAATTCATTTAGAAATGGTACACCTCTACAGTACTGCCCACCCACTTATTCATAAAATGCATATCATTCTTATCTTTTAAAATAACTAGCTATCCTTAATATTAAAAATACCCACAATCCAAGGAGTGGCTCTGCTTGGCAGAGCAGGAGAATGCGATAAAACGTGGTTTCGTAGCGAACGTTGCGTGTGCATGAACGATGAATGGTTTTTATAACGCGAGAGGATTCTCGGGAAGGCTCCTACCGTTCTCAACTCGAAGCTGAGCGAGACCTGTGCATCTATTATCCGCCACCAAAACGATCAGTGGCATGAAGGCGCAAAAAAAGAAAACTAAAAAGAGTTAGCAGGAACGTTTTTCACCGAAATAGCCTGGAATAAACCCACCGCTACTGTAACTTTGAACATCCTGAAAGCTTCTGGTTTTCATCAGGAGAAAGGCGACTAACCACCCGTCATATTCATAAACCGCACAATATCCACTTCACCCTCACTACTGAAGAAGTGCCGTTCCGGCTTACGGGTCACAGCATCGTGAAGGGTTTCTTTCAGGCGATCGAGATCACCCGGATAGCGACGCACAGTATCGCGAAGGTCAGCTGAGTATTCATTGCCCAAACACAACAACAACTTACCTTCCGAGGTCACTCGCACCCGATTACAGTCGCCACAGAAATTGTGGCTATGAGGGGAAATAAAACCGATTTTGCTTGGATGATCGGCCATATGGTAATAACGCGACGGGCCGCCACTGTTTTCAGTACCAGCAATTAGTTTAAAACGCTCAGAAATAAGTTCACGAACATCTTCACTGGTACATAAGGTTTCACCACGATCATGCTCTTCAATATTCCCTAAAGGCATCTCTTCGATGAAGCTAATATCAATATTACGCGCACGTGCATATTCAACCAGCGCCACAACCTGATCATCATTGCGCCCTTTCATAACCACCGCGTTTAATTTGATTCCAGGAAAATCAGCGGCTACTGCTGCGTCTATGCCAGCCAGTACTTTTTCTATCTTGCCGGTACGGGTTAACTGTGTGAATTGCTCTCCATCGAGGGTATCCAGACTTATATTGATGCTCTTTAGCCCAGCCTTTCGCAGATCAGCAGCCATTGTCGGCAATTGGGAACCGTTGGTGGTCATCGCCAGATTGGTTATCCCGGGTAAAGTGCCAATACCCTGCACCAGACTCAGCACATTTCTACGCACCAGAGGTTCTCCACCGGTCAGACGGATCTTGTTTACTCCCAGCTCGCTAAAGGCCCGGGCGATAAACTGCATCTCTTCAAGGGTCAACACTTGAGCACGAGGAAGAAAAGTCATCTCTTCACTCATACAATAGACACAACGAAAATCACATCGATCAGTGACCGACATACGTACATAGGTCACTTTTCGACCAAAAGGATCAATTAACTCATTTGCGCTCATCGAATGTCCTGCCGTCAGGTTTAACGCACTATGTTGTTTATATTACCCAGCGCGCCAATTGTCTAACGATAGCACAGCCACTCACAACGTACTCGTACTCCTAGCTTAACGTATAGGGTAGGCAGTCACATTGACAGTTATCAATTTTGGGGGCTTCACCAGCAACGTCTGGCTAGGCCACCACATATGTGTGACCATTGCCCATTAAGTACTAAATGTCGGTTAAATCAAAACGAATGGAAAATTTGACGCTCTATTATCGTTTACTCAATAACCATCACCTTTTTTCCGGGTTCGATGACGCGCAACTCCAGAATCTTTTAAAAGAAAGCCATTTTAAAACACTGAATCGTGATGACTGGTTATTTCATCAAAAGGATGAAGCGCATTGCTTCTTCTTCGTTATTGATGGCTCGATCAAATTGTTCAGAACCGCTCGGGACGGCAATGAAAAAATCCTCGAAGTCGTCCGTAATCACGAAACCTTTGCAGAAGCGATTATGTTTTCCGGACAACCCAATTATCCAGTCAATGCTCAGGCGTTGAAATCATCGACCTTGCTAGCCATTCCTTGCCAACAATATATAAGCGCTATTACCCAAAACCCTCAGCAAGCACTGGCATTGGCAGCACGGCTTAGCCAGCGGTTGCACTCTCTGGTCAATGAAATAGAAACCCTGAGCCTGAAAAATGCCACGCACCGTGTCGTGCTCTTTTTGATTAACAGCATTACTGACAACCTCAGCCGTGAACCTGTCATAGAACTTGAGTTACCTAAGCGCCTTGTTGCATCGAGACTATCGATACAACCTGAGACATTTTCACGAATTATTCATCACCTTTCTGAAGAAAATATCATTGCGGTTAGCGGTAAAGTCATCACAATTCTCAATCTGGAAAAACTACTCCACTATGAGTAGTTTCCTACGCGTAAAATGGACACGCAAACGGCAGAAGATTCCTTAAAGAAAAAAACTCAGAAATACTATCCCAGGAAAAAACGTACTTGACTCTCATCAAGGGCGATCAATCTCGCTTTCATCTATAGTATGCAGATCGCCATAACTGACGACCGATGTCAGCCATTACCGGAGTTCATAATGTCGCTTCACAACATACAAATGCCTGGAGATCCTGTTCGGCGCTTTGCCCTTTTTGATCTTGGTTTTCGTCCGTTTTTTTTATTAGCCGCGTTACTCTCCGTCGTGCTTGTCGGAATCTGGGGAGCCGTTTATGCCAACCTTATTTCACTCAACACCTATTACGGCCTTATTGGCTGGCATAGCCATGAAATGCTGTTTGGCTATACAACTGCTGTCATTACCGGTTTTTTGCTGACCGCGGTCCGCAACTGGACCGGGGTTGATACTATCAAAGGCAACCTGCTAGCGTGCCTCGCATCCCTATGGTTGCTCGGGCGTTTGCTGCCCCTGCTGCCCTCTGCGCCGCATTGGTTAATCGCTGCGGTCGATCTTGCATTTTTACCCTGCGTGATGATCTCGTTGATTGGACCTCTCAGGCAGGGAAAACCACAGAACTGGATGTTTCTGGTCATCCTCGGTGTCTTGGCATTTGCCAATTTGCAAATACACCTGCAACAACTCGGACTGGGTAACAGTGCCAGCAATGGGGCCTACCTCGCCAATTACCTGATTATGCTAGTGATCAGTGTCATCGCGGGCCGCGTGCTCCCCTTCTTCACCGAGGCAGGCGTTCGCCCCGCCACCATTCAGGTCAAGCGTCGGATTTGGGTCGATCGCTGTGCAATTGGACTGATCATCGCACTCGCCGTGGTACATCAAATAGCACCCTATTCGGCTGTTAGCCCGGTACTTGCTCTATTGGCTGCGATTGCCCACGGTATCCGTCTGCAAGGGTGGTATCACCCATTAATATGGCAACACCCCTTGCTATGGATACTTCATCTGGCTTACCTGTGGCTGGTACTCGGACTGGCACTCATTCCGCTGGCATCCCTTGGTGTAATTTCACCCTTCGTAGCTCTGCATGCCTTCACCACCGGATGTATCGGAAGCATTACCCTGGGCATGATGGCCCGTGTCAGTCTTGGACACACCGGGCGTTTATTGCAGGTTCACCCATGGATTACCAAGGCATTTATCTGCCTGCAACTCTGTACGCTGGTCAGGGTATTAGGCCCTATAATGGTGCCTTCACAGCAACCACTATTTATCAGCAGTTCAGCATTGTTATGGGTAATTGGCTTCGGATTGTTTTGCGTTATTTACACGCCAATTCTTATCAAACCCCGACCCGATGGCCGCTCCGGCTAACCCCTTGATGGACTTATATCGCACCTATTGCCCTAATATGCATATCACGCCTATCGCACTACTTAAGCGCAAGGCGTTAACATCCCTAGACATGAACGCCTTAAGAGCCATGAGTACCCGAACAGGCTGAGGGCAAAGGCTCCTGCCAGTCTTCTATGGCCGCTGAGTCAGGATGATAAATCTCAACCTTTAAGGGGTAGCAGGCTGCCGCATCGCTGGAATGCTCAGAGCTGCAATCACCTCCGGGACACAACCTCACAATAACGAGGCACGGAGTTATATAAAAAGTCGCAGAGAGAATACAGAGAGTTGATCTTTAAATGTAAATAGCACCGCATTATCGGGTGCTGTCTACCTTTTAAAAGAGTCTTTAGAAAGGAGCTTTCTATCAGGCATGTGTCCAATCAGGCATGTGCCCAATCACACGTATGCCCAATCACGCGCAGGTCCAATCGGGCGAAGGTCGCCAGAAGAAATGGGTTAGGTTATAGTCAGGGTTCAGAGTTTGATTAATCTCTTTCCAGAGAATCATCTTCCTGTGAATTCACTTCCTGAACATCGCTTTCCTGCAAAACACTTTCCTGGGAATCACTTTCCTGGAAATCAGAGCCCTGAGGTTCAGCATCCTCTCTTTTCATACGGATGCCGGGTTTTGCCAGAATTTCCAGATAGCAAGATTCCAGTCCATCGCGCTCAGCCGCATCCAGGCACTTGTTGATCTCAGCAACATGAATTACTGTGGCGCCCTGCTCTGTAGGACCATACTTACAATCAAAATCCCAAAAATCGACATCGACTGGTAGCTTCTTATTACGCTCACGTTTCAGGTATTTTTTCACATCATGCTTAACCGCCTCGACCAGTCGGGCGACTTTA
>JAUXFT010000220.1 GCA_030622755.1 Aestuariirhabdus sp.
AGAGATCACAGAGGTCACTGAGAAAGACAAAACACCTGTTTAAAACCTCTGTGGAACTCTGTGACCTCTGTGGTGAATTCGCATCTCGTATCTCTAATCAATCTAAAGCTGATCGATCACCTCATACAGCGCATCAAGCGCATTGGCACCAAGTTTCTTGCAGCGTTCCGGTGACCAACCCTCAACAGGGTGCGGGGTATCGACGGTGTCCTTGAAGGGCATCTCCAGCGTGATGGCCACGCAGTCGAAGGTTTCAGCCACATAGTTGGTGCACATATTCATATTGGCTTTCCCGGCGCTGTTGTTCGGGTAGCCGTATTCCATCTGGAAATCCGGGTTGGTGCGGCGCAGCGCCTCACCAAAGCGGTTGTGCAGGTCGAGTTTCTGCTCATTCCAGCACGGAATGCCATGAGTGCCGGCGATAAAGTTGTAGGGCAGGGTTTCATCGCCGTGTACATCGAGGCAGAAGTCGACGCCGATCTGTTCCATCTGCCGGCGCAGTAAAAAGACTTCCGGGCTTTTCTCCATGGTGGGGGTGAGCCACTCACGATTCAGGTTGGCGCCGGAGGCGTTGGTGCGCAGATGTCCGCGGCTACTGCCGTCGGGGTTCATATTGGGCACTACGTAAAACACGGCTTTCTCTAATAGAGCGTTCGAGATGGCATCGTTGCAGTCGAGCAGGCGCGGCAAGAAACCTTCCATCCACCAGGAAGCCATGGTCTCTCCCGGGTGCTGGCGAGCGTGAATCCAGATCTTCTTTTTGCCTGCGGTCTCATCGCCCTTTTCATCGTCCTTTTCACTAGAGATAATGAGCTGGTCCAGTGGCTGGGCATCCAGGGTTTCGCCGAGTACACGTAGTTTTACTTTATCGCTACTTTGCAGGCGCGCGATAAAGTTGCTGTGGCGCTCCATCGGATAAGGGGCAAAGTAGGCGTAATACACCGCATCGTTTTCAGGTTGGTGCTCGATGCCCAGTACACCATCGCGATAGTAGGTCGGTACCCGGAACCAGTGCTCACGATCGTAGGATGCAACCGCCTGGTAGTTTTCCCAGCCGCCGGTATAGGCTGCGCCTGCGGCGTTAATAATCTTCATGTGGCACGGCTGGTTATTGACCCCGGAAACTCGAAAGTAAAACCATTGGTAGAACTCACTGTTGTGGTCTGTGCGAATATTGAGGCGGATGTCAGCCGGGTTGTCGCAGCTCACCACTTCAATATTGCCGCCATCAAAGGTCGCGTTGATTATCATGCCTGTGCGCTCCGGACAATTTTCAGATATAAGATGTCAGGCATTATTGCACCTTGCCGACGGGGTGCAAGGCTTATTCTGAAGGGGCCTCCTACTTAAATAGCTAGTCTAAATAGCTGCCTGTACTACCAGCTATATTGTTAGCCACGCTCTCAGTCAGGCTCTTAGCCACGCTCCTGGTCAGGCCCTTAGTCACACTCTCATTCAGGCTCCTGGTCACTTAAAAAAGATAAGAGAACCTATGTTTTATCGGTGGCAGTGCGCAGACGATGCAAGCCGGGAATGCGAACACCCAAAATCAATGCGTTACCCAACAGCACTAAAACCAGGCCGCTAACGCTGCTGATATTCCACTCATAGCCTTCAAAGAAGGTCGAAACGCTGAGGGCCACAACCGGGAACATAACCGTTGCGTAGGCGGCTTTGCTGGCCCCGATGCGGCCAACGAGTGACAGGTACGCGGTAAAGCCAACCACGGTACCGATGACCGCCAGATAGAGCAGGCTGCCAAGATAGATCGGCCTATCGTCCCAGATCAGGGGCGTGCCTGTGATCGTCATCAGCCCGGCGAGAAACAGTGCGCCGTAGATCATCGCATAGGCATTGCTGGTCAACGGCCTGAGCCCATTGCGGGTATGGCGAACCGAGATCATGTTGCCCAGTGAGAACAGGTAGGTGCCGCTTAAAGCAAGAGCGATTCCGACCAGGGTGTTCATGCTGGCATTGCTGTTATCAAGTTCTGGCCAGAACATCAGGCACAGACCGGCGATGCCAATAATTCCAGAAACATAGATGACGGGAGAAGGGCGTTCTTTCCAGAACAAACGGTTATTCAGCACGTTAAAGAGGGTGGCTGAGGAAAAAATCACCGAGAGCAGGCCGCTGGAGATGGTTTGGCTGGCCACATAAAAGCCGACGAAGTTCATCGAGAACAGGCAGATGCCCTGCAGCATCATAAAACCATGATCCTGACGGGTGGTGGGTTGTACCCGTTTGCTGAGATACAACAGCGGCAGCAAAATGACCGCCGCGATAACAAAGCGATAAAACACCGATGCCAGTGCTGGTACGTCGCCAACTTGCCAGTGGATAGCGATCCAGGTGGTTCCCCAGATCAGTACGGTGGTTATATACAGCGTTGTGTTCATGAAGTGCTCCCTGGTCGACATGATACGACGGCTTGTGCTCCAGAGATATTACGACGTTGCGTTTTTGTTCTGATCTTGCGGTTGAGTGCAGTTTGGGAAGGTTGGGCCACTGCCGGGATGGTAAACTCCAGTCATGATTTCTTACTAAGAAGTTTTACTAAGAAGTTTTGCTAAGAAGTTTTACTAAGAAGTTTTGCTAAGAAGTTTGGGTAAGAAGTTTTGTTAAGAAGTTTTGGCAAGTTATTTTGGTAAGCTATTTTGGTAAGTACTCTATGGGTACTTTTGTTCAGGCGCTCTTTAATGGTAAGTAAATTAATGCTAAGTAAAAAATGAATAAACCGGTAAGCCAGCCATGTTTGAGAAACCAGCAACCTATCTATGAGGCGTTGGCGCAACTGTTCAGGGCGTCGCGCTCTGTGCTGGAAATTGGCAGTGGCACGGGGCAACACGCTGTTTATATGGCAGAGCGGATGCCGAATTTACGCTGGCAACCGAGTGAGTTGGAGGAGTCCTTGCCGGGTATTCAGCAATGGCGTGCCGATAGCGGTTTAGGCAACGTACTGGAGCCTGTTGTACTGGATGTCAGTTGGCCCGATTGGCCATTAGTGGATTCCTATGATGCGGTTTTTACCGCCAATACCCTGCACTTTGTGGGTTGGCCGGTGGTTCATGCCCTGTTGCAGGGTGTTGCTTGTGCCCTGAGTGATGGAGGGAGATTCTGTGTGTATGGGCCCTTTAATATCGACGGGCAATACACCAGTGAGGGTAACGTTGAACTTGACCAATGGTTGAAGTCGCGGGATCCCCAAAGTGGTATCAAGGATCTGGCCGATATTGTTGAGGCAGGTGCCAGCGTTGGTTTGAAATATGTCGATCGACGCCCCATGCCTGCGAACAATATGCTACTGGAGTTTGTTCGTATCCAATGCTGACGTCAGGAAAGGGTTTTCAGAATAACGGATACGTTTTAGACAGAGTTTGAAATAAATATTGAAAACTCACTTCAGCTCGTTCGTTATGAAGTTCCTATGAGGTAGTGACCCTTGTTAGTCTCAGGCTACGCACCTCTCCCTCGCACCTCTGACTCGGATTTCTGATTACGCCCTCTGATTACGCCTTCTGATTACGTAATAGAAAGACAATCTCTCAGGGTTTGCTGGTAAAATCTCCCTCCTTTTATGTCATAACTTTACTCTATTGGCTTGCAGCACAATTGGCTTGCAGCGCAAATGCCGCTAATATACTGTGTATATATACAGTTATAAGCGGGCGGGTCATGAAACTCTATATTGCCGAAAAACCAGGCCTTGGGCGCGCTATTGCCGAGGTGTTGCCGAAACCTCACCGCAAGGAAGATGGGTGTATCTGGCTGGGTAATGGAGACTGTGTCAGCTGGTGTGTGGGTCACCTTTTGGAGCAGGCTGAGCCTGAAGCCTATGATCCGGCGTTTAAAAAATGGCTTGCCGAACATCTGCCAATTGTTCCAGAGAAGTGGCAACTCAAGCCTCGCAGTCAGTCACGAAAGCAGTTGACGGTGTTGCGTAAGCTGGTGAAGCAAGCCGATCAGCTGGTGCACGCTGGAGATCCAGATCGTGAGGGTCAGTTACTGGTTGATGAGGTGCTGGATTACCTGGGTGTGCGCGGTAAGCGCTTTGAGGCTGTCGAGCGTTGTCTGATAAGCGATCTTAATCCGGCGTCTGTTACCCGTTCCCTGAAGTCGATGCGCAGTAACAGGGAGTTTTTGCCGTTGTCTGTTTCGGCGCTGGCACGTTCACGCGCGGATTGGTTATACGGTATTAATATGACCCGCGCGTATACGCTGCAGGGACGCAAGGTTGGATTTCAAGGGTTGCTCAGCGTCGGTCGTGTGCAAACCCCGCTACTGGGGCTGGTGGTTCGACGTGATCAGGAGGTAGAACGTTTCGACAGTAAACCGTACTTTGAGGTGTGGGCAGAATTGGTAACCTCTGCTAACGAACAATTCAGGGCAAAATGGTTGCCCAGTGAAGCCTGCCGTCCACATCAGGATGAAGAGGGCAGGATTGTTAATCGCACCTTGGCCGAAAATGTTCAGCAGCGTGTTCATGGCCAGACAGCAACGGTGGATAGCGTAACGGGTAAGGAGGGTAAACAGCTTGCTCCTCTTCCCTATAATCTTTCGGCTTTGCAGATAGACGCGGCTAAACGTTTTGGGCTTAGCGCCAAGCAGGTGCTGGACCTTTGCCAGCAGCTCTATGAACGACACAAACTGATTACCT
Source organism: Aestuariirhabdus sp. (assembly GCA_030622755.1). GTDB lineage: Bacteria > Pseudomonadota > Gammaproteobacteria > Pseudomonadales > Aestuariirhabdaceae > Aestuariirhabdus. Next base: position 4,658 of record JAUXFT010000220.1, read on the forward strand.
ACCCACGATCCGATTGTCGCTATCTTCCAAAACAACATCTGGAGGAAGTACCCCGGGTCACCAGCGCAATTGTCAGTAATTGCCCCGATC
>JAUXFT010000235.1 GCA_030622755.1 Aestuariirhabdus sp.
AGGCCGCATCTAAGAGAGCCAGATGATCATTGAGTAATAACGAGCTACTGGTTTATACTCTACTGACCATTAATGATCATTTCTGGACGTTATTGGTGTTTTCAATTTAATAATTTGTTTTTTATCTAAGCGAGGTCGTTTTAATGAAACTAAAAAACTTGGCAAACAATGCAGTGGCTGAGGTAGAGAAAATCATACCTGGTTCACTTTCGGAATCTGAAGTAGCAGCAATATCTGAAATTATTGAAAACACACTTGTCGAGGCTGTAGGGGAAACTAAGGAACATTTTTCCGAAACAGCGGTAATTTGCTGTGGCCCTGAAGCCGATCTTGCTCATAAAATTGCCGAGGAGATGGGACTAGCTCAAAAAGCATTAATAGCTAATTTGATGGGCGAGCGATAACGCAATCACCCCTGGCGTTAATTTGAGCCAGGAGCCAGGACACAATACCGAATCAATGCGGGGAAAATTTGACCAACCTCACAAGCTATTGTTTCTTCCCATTTTTGGTTCGTAAATCCCCAACCTTGATTCGGCTGAACAGATCATTCCAGTGCACTATCTTCTGCTCAGGGATATGCATCCTGATACGAATTCTAAAACCATGTGTATCCAATATTGCTGAACCATCGTCATAAAAATTAATGGACTCGTAATGACTGTGATTGAATGTATTCATTGTGGATTCCCCCTTTTTCTGATGAGACAATCATTCTACAAATAAACTGGAAATTGTCTGTGATAGATACCACATATTGAAAATTTAATTTTATCAGGCGGTCTGAATTTATTAACAACCAACTCTTCGTGCAAAAATACCCAAACCGCTGATACCTTCAACTAATTTGGCTGCACTCGTCTGATTCGTCCAATAATTAACCATTACGATAGCTGGTTTTTCTCTGGTGAAACTGGCATCGCAAACCCCGGTCATTTTCTTTAAGGATTGAATCAACCTCATTTTATCCAATTCATTTGACGCATTTTTAACCCAGATAATTGACATACAGGTCTTAGATGTATCAGGCTGAATGTTGTGATCGTTTGTTTTAATTGCTTGTTGGATACCCATGGCTTTCTCCTCTCTATGGTTAATCGGTGTTATTACCGTGATGCCTATAGTAGAGAACAGTCGATATTCACTATGTGTGAAATATCACAAAAAATACAGGTAACTAAAAATACTCAATTGAACGGCATCTAGATTCGATTTACTATATATTGAATTCATTGAACCTCCTGAAAGAGAATTTAATGGTGACGCCCAAAGACCCTCTACCGCGTAAGCTCACGGCCATTATGCAGGCTGACGTGGTCGGTTATAGTCGGCTAATGGGCAGGGATGAAACCGGCACTCTGGATCGTCTTAAGGCACATCAACAGGAACTGATCAACCCTGGCGTAGAGGATCATCACGGCCGGATTGTTAAGTTAATGGGAGACGGTGTATTGGTGGAGTTTCCAAGCGTGGTGGAAGCGGTCGCCTGTGCGCATGAACTCCAGATGGGAATGCTAGAGCGCAACAAGGATGTACCAGCGGACGAACAGATAGAATTTCGAATAGGGATTAATCTCGGTGATGTCATCATAGAGGGGGACGACATATACGGAGACGGTGTGAATATTGCGGCACGCATGGAAGCCCTGGCGACGCCCGGTGGCATCTGTATCTCTGGAATGGTTTTTGATGCCCTTGGTAACAAGCTACCACTTAGCTATGAGTCACTAGGAGAGCAGACCGTAAAGAATATTGAGCACCCCGTGAGAGTGTATCGCGCGCAACTTCAATCCGACTCCGCTCATACCAGGCCCGATGCCTCGCAAAAAAGAGGCCTGAGAAAATGGTTGTATGTTGTGGTTGCCAGCATCGTGATTCTGGCTGTTGCCATCAGCTCGCAGCTTATATTAAAGCATCGGGCATCTAAGACGGAAAAAGCATCTCTTGCGTTGACGGAAGGCATACAGGCTGCCGGACCCTCTATAGCGGTATTGCCTTTCTCAAATCTGAGTGGTGAAACTGAGCAGGAGTATTTTAGCGATGGCATCACCAACGATATTATTACCGACCTGTCACAACTGTCGAATCTGCTGGTCATCGCCAGCAACTCGGTATTTGTATACAAAAACACACCTGTAAAGGTACAGCAGGTAGCCGCAGAGCTGGGAGTTACTCATGTGCTGGAAGGCAGTGTGCAAAAATCGGGGCAACGTGTCCGCATCAACGCGCAGCTCATTGACGCTGCCAGCGGTCATCACCTGTGGGCAGAACGATTTGACCGAAACTTTATCGATATCTTTGCCTTGCAAGATGAAGTGAGTAAGAAAATTGTTGAGGCTCTGGCTATCGAGTTGACCCGTGATGAACAACAGCGGCTTGAACACAGTCAGCAAGCTGACCCCAGAGCCTATGATATGCTACTAAGGGGGTTGGAGCAGCTTCGTCGCTTTACCCAGGATACAAATATCCTGGCCAGGGAATATTTTCAGCAGGCGATTGATATTGATCCCAAATTTGCCCGGGCCTATGCAGACGTGGCGCTCACCCACGCAATGGATGTTCTATTTGGATGGGATAAAGGCACCCCTGAGAAATTCGCTGTGGCCTTTGAATATGCTGATAAAGCGTTGTCGCTCGACGATACTCTGGAGCAGGTGCACTTTGCCACCAGCTCGCTTTATCTGTTGAATAAGGAACACGATAAAGCTATTGAATCAGCCAGGCTCTCGGTAGCCCTGAACCCAAACTATGCGGATGGTTATGCTCAGTATGCCCAGTCGCTGGCCTATGCTGGAAAGCCACAGGAGGCATTAGATAAACTACATAAAGCTGTGGAACTCAACCCCAGAAATGCCTTCTTCTATACCTGGATCGAAGGGCGTGCACATCAGCAGCTTGGACACCTGGAACAGGCCGAGCAATTGTTTCTGGATGTTATTGAGCGTAATGCCCACTTTCCCGGCGCGCACCTGACGCTGGCCGCGCTTTATGGTAATCAGGGCAGAATCGAAGATGCTGAGTGGGAGGCTGCTGAGCTTCTTAGCCTGCGCCCTGATTTTTCGCTGCGCAAAGAAGCCGAGAGCATCCCATACAAGAAACGGGAAAATCTTGATTTCTACATTGACGGCTTGAGAAAAGCCGGGCTTCCGGAATAGTCTTAGCCGCTCAGAACAAAGGGAATCTGAACTACTGGCAATTCATGAACCTAAAAAGTAGGACAACCCATTTTGATTTCGCGAGCGCAAAAATTACAGTTATATGGGGCTCACAAATATTTACTCGTCACGCCTTAAGGGGCCTTCAACAATGAATGAAATACCAAAAACGATGCGAAGCGTGTTGCTAACAGAACATGGCGATCTTGATAAACTAGTTATTCGAGATGATATTCCTGTGCCTGAACCCGGACCATACGATGTACTCATACGTGTTAGCGCCGCGGCCGTAAATAACACAGACATTAACACTCGAACGGCATGGTACTCGAAAGGCGAAGGAGCA
>JAUXFT010000186.1 GCA_030622755.1 Aestuariirhabdus sp.
AACAAACAGCGTTGAAAAAGAATTCGCGCTTGTGGCCGCACATTCGGGCATAACCGCCAGGCCGCTGCTCGCAGACACGGGCTCACCGCTTATCGTAACCGTCTCCCATATATACAGATTTTCACGCTGTAGTCGATTGGCCATACGTAATGTTTCTATCGCCGAGGAATACGGAACCAGCGGAAAACCTGGCACCACTAAAAAGCCAAAACGTCTGGGTTCAGGCTGGCGGCGTATATTTCTATTCATGAGATTCATGTTCGATTGCGAGCTTACTGATATGTGCTTTTAGCTGTGGGTAAAACTCGATAAAAGCACCCTGAATATCTTCGTGGTTGTTCTGTAGATCTTCGATAGCATTGTGAAAATCATTCGCAAAGCGTATGCGCGCGGCCACACGGTCCAACGCTTCAGCAATAGAATTCGTTTCTCGATATCGGCCAAACCAGTCATATTCGATCATTCGGCGGGTAACCGACTGCATCTCCCTGGCGGGCATCAATGGCTGTCCTGCTTCCATGCGACAATAAAATACTTCCATCGCCTGCTCAGGCGTACCTTCCTCAAACTTGCTCCATTCGGTGATCAGTAGATGATCAAAATAAATATCCAGCGCAATACCCGCAAATCGACGCCGTTGCGGGCTGAATCGATGCTTCATTTCAATCACCAGGGGATGGCTGTCGGTAAATCGATCCACCGCACGATGATTATGCAATCCCGCGAGCACGCGCGAAGGTAGCCTGGCCTGATCAACGCCTCGCGCAAAATCACCCAACAGATTGCCTACCGTTGACTCTACAGTAGGTTGAGATAAAACCAGGTGTGCGAAGTGATTCATGGATTAGGTTTTTGAGCATCCTATCATAACGCAAGTGCTCATACAGCGTGAGCTACTGGATAACAAATGCGGCGACTAAATGCGTATTTTCGCCGCTCAACGAATGGGGTGATTGCTATTCCGAGATCACTGCTTAAAATCCTGTGAAATGTTCCTTTTAGATACTGTGCCGTCGCCTTCCGGCCATCATTTTCTTTATTGTAATACGCTAGATGTTCGCTAAATTAAAAAACACAGCTACATTATTTCTTGGCATCGCCATCCTGTTCTTTGCCGGAGGTTTATTGTTTGTTTTGGTGGTGGTACGCGCGCGAGAAGCTGGATTTTCAACGCAGGCGATCGGCCTGTTACAATCTAGTTACCAGGTTGGCTGGCTCATCGCCGCAGTATTTATCCCCAACCTTATTCACCGTGTCGGGCATATTCGAGTTTTTGCCGCAATGACCGCTTCGGCTTCTGCGGTTATTCTGCTACAAATACTACACATTGATGAACTTGCCTGGATACTGGAGCGCCTGGTTATGGGCGTGTGCATCGCGGGACTGGTGATCGTTGCTGAAAGCTGGCTCAATGAAATGTCAGATAACTCAGAACGGGGCCGAAACCTGGCCATTTACACGATTGTCAGCTGGGGTGCACCCATTGCCGGTATATGGATACTGCGTTTTGGTGAACCTTCTGACGATCAATTCTTTATCCTGGCATCTGTGTTGATCTCACTGGCCGCCATTCCTCTGTTGCTTTCTGTCACACAAACTCCGACTTTGATCGAAACGGCGCGTTTTGGATTAAAAAAACTCTACCGGATCACCCCGCTTGGTACCACCGGCACCCTGCTCTCCGGTATGTGCCACGGCGCATTTTTCGGGATGACGCCGCTATATGGGTCTGTCATCGGCCTGGATCTCAGTCAAATATCGACCTTAACCTCGCTGGCTCTTTTCTCAGGAATTGTGCTGCAGTGGCCCATTGCACTCGCATCTGATCGATATGACCGACGTATTGTGATTGTTACAACCACCAGCCTGGCGGCTCTGCCAGCCCTGTATTTTGCCGCCTGGGGCACGCAGGACATCGTTCAACAATATTTTGCAGTATCAATGATGGGCGCATTTACGCTTAGTCTGTACAGCCAGTGTATCGCCCATGCCAACGACCATCTCGAGCCCGGCCAGGTGGTGCCGGCGGCAGGCTTACTGGTATTGGTTTATGGCTCGGGTTTCGCGCTGATTCCAATAATTATGGGCCAATTGATGGCCATCTCGCCAAACTACTATTATGTTTCCAATGGCTTACTGACCGCAACGTTGGCGGCCTATACCTTATACAGGATGTTACGCAGCGAGTCGCTCGAAGATCAGGGCGAAATGATCAACCTGCCTACCGGATCACCCTATTCTACCGTAGTACGGGCAGCGGAAGAATGGGCAGAAGAAGTCGACACTGAGACCAAGCCTTCTTAACTTTTACCAGACCATGCTCAGGCTACAGGGAATTGGCCGGCTAAAGCTCAAAAAGAACGCCTGAATCCAGGTACATATCCGGAATCAGGCGTTGTTAAAATGCGGTTTTACCCGCAGGAGGAAACAGATCTATTTTCGATTTCGTTTAATCGGGTTCAGTGATTGGGTGCCTTGTTGCGGTTATTCAGCCTCCAGCCTATAAATAGCGTGGCAGGAAACACAGTTACTCATTAACGCGCCAAGCTGTGCCAGCGTGTGCTGCTTGTCTTCCAACGCTTCAGCATCCAGCGCAATCAGGTCAAACGCTTTGTGTGTGCTCATGGCGTACATTTTAAACTGTTTGGGCAGTTTATCCCTTAGTCCAGCCGGGACTTCCCCCGATGAAGCCATGCCTACTTTTCTGGCGGGCTCTACGATGGCTGCGACATCATCTTCACCAAGGGCAACCGTAATGACTCGTACGGTTTCAAGAAATGTTCGCATCTCCAGTAAAACAAGGTTGCGCTCGCCCGGTGTCAATAAGATGGCGTTTCGATTATCTTCTTCCGCCGTGGCCAAATTGCTTGAACCAATAGACAGGATAAGTAAAGTGCTTGTGAATAGTGATACGTATTTTTTCATTATTAGTTACCTGTGGTGATGATGGATAGAACTGTTCTCAGCCGCAGCTCGAAACTGATTCAGGCACACCCATTCTCTTTAGAATACTTGCCAGCGGACAAAGGTTTGTAAGCGCACTTTGAGCCAGATTTACGCCTACAAATATAGTCAGACCCACCCAGTAAGGGTGCACATAAATTGTAAGGGCTACACTTATCAGGATCATTAATCCAGCAAATAATCTAACGAGTCTATCTACGGTCATTGTATTTACCATTGTGTGGTATTTAAGTTGTCGGCTGACCTCGCAACTAAACAGGCGGCATGAATATTCAAAAATATTTTCAATGCTGCCATCGGTTTTTCTGCGCGGCAGCGCCCTGGTCATTAGTGTCTCTTGTTATCGACTATTCAAGCTTGTAATATGTTTGTGCTGGAATTTCGTAAACTGCGAGCCATCATAACCATCAGGTTTGTCTGTTTAATGACCTGCTCGTAACTAGATGTAATAAATTTGTTTCCAAACTGTAACAATGACCAAAACTGAAGAAACAAGCCAATGACCACCGCGCACCAGCGACTGCTGATAGTCGACGATGAGCTCAAACTAAGAGAGTTACTAAAGAGCTATCTTTCAAAACAAGGTTATATCGTTGATGCCGTAGAAGACGGCGTATCGATGGATTTATATCTGGCAGAGAATGAAGTTGATCTGGTTATTCTGGATTTGATGTTACCGGGCGAAGATGGCCTCTCGATTGGGAGAAGGCTGCAACAGCAACAAAACCTCGCTTTTATTATTCTCTCCGCAAGGGGGGAGGAGCTGGATAAAATCGTGGGCCTTGAAATGGGTGCGGATGACTATCTGAGCAAACCGTTCAATCCCCGCGAACTGTTAGCCAGGATACGTTCTGTTTTACGACGCTGTGTGACTGACAAACAGGCACCTGAAGAAGGTTTGGCGAATATGCTGGCCTTTGGCCCGTTTCATCTTGATGTTGATAAACATCAGCTCACAAGGGATGACCAGAGCATATCGCTCACGGCAAGTGAGTTCACCTTGCTTAAAACATTCCTCCAGAATCCCAACCGCGTTATGAACCGCGATGCCCTGCTAGAGAAAACTAAAGGTTATGAGCATGCTCCACTTGACCGCAGTATTGATGTTTGCGTTGGACGTTTGCGTCGAAAAATTGAGGACGATCCTTCAGAACCGATCTATTTGCGTACCATTTGGGGATCCGGATATTTATTTTCGGTCGACTAGTACGGCTATCGTGTAATGCGCTTTTTTCAACCTAAAAAATATTTCTGGAGAATACTCACCACCATCGGCATTGTGTCTGTCGCGTTTCAATTAATTACAATGTCAACCCTGGCGTATTTTATGCTGGTGCCATTGGGGCAACGGGCAGCGGATGATCTGGCGAATGTAATGGTTCATGCTGCGGAGACCTGGCAAACTTTATCTGTGTCCGCTCGCCCGGCCTTTGCAGAAAAAATGAAAAGCCAGCATGAGCTGCAAATAACTGATGCTCAAATACCACTGGCCGTATCGGCCAGCCCGTTGCCTTATCTATATTTTCTCGAGAAATCATTGCGAAAACAGGTGGGCCCGGAAATTCCGCTTAAACAAAGCCTGGATGAGGATGGTAGTGAATGGTTTTGGGCGGATATTCCTGTTTCAGGCAGTATTGTTCGCCTCGGCTTTGCGCGTCAGCGCATTGGCGTTAACCCGTCCGTCGCATTTCTGTTGTTGATCAGCATTGGGCTGTACCTGACTATTATCACTGCGGTTAAACTGACCGGGCGTCTGACGGTTCCGATTGAGCAGCTGCATCACGCGGCGCAGGCGCTGGGTAAGGGGCAATGGCCGGATCCGGTCAAAATTGAAGGCCCGGAAGAGCTAAGTGTTCTTGCACGCGAGTTCAATCGTATGAATACGCAGGTAAGGGTACTATTGTCAAACAGGACAACCCTGCTGGCGGGTATCGCTCACGATCTGCGCACCCCGCTTACACAAATTCAGCTTGCTCTGGCCATGCTTCCAGACGAGGGGGGAGACCCTGAGCTGATGAAAAGTATTCAAAATGACCTGGACGCCATAAATCATCTGATTGGCGAAACACTCAGCATTAGTCTGGAACTTGAAGAAGAGGAAGAAGTGCTGACTGATGTTGCTCAGGAACTGAAACAGATCATCGATAAGATGCAAACCAATGGCTTAGAAATACATTTTTCACAGGGCGAACCCTGTCGTCAGCGACTTCATCCACTCGCACTGCGCAGGATCTTTACAAATCTACTGGGTAATGCGGTGCGCTATGGTGGAAACAAACCCATTGAAGTTCTGTACGACTGCAACAGCGATCAAATTGTCATCCAGATACTGGATCAGGGACCCGGTATTCCACCCGAATTCTCCGAGGCGGTGTTTCGACCATTTTACCGGCTTGAAAAATCTCGTGGGAGTGGAACCGGGGGTAGTGGCCTGGGGCTTGCCATCGTGCGACAGCTGGCAGATGCGAATAAATGGGACGTACAATTGCTTCAGCGGCCCAACGGTGGAACAAAGGCAGTGATAACGATCTCCCGAGATTGATCCGCTTTCGTATCAATGCTTGACAGAACTTGACATGTCAAGTAATCTGTTGTGTATGAGCTCAATCAAAATCAGTTCCAAAGTCGAGTCCGACGTGTGGGAAGAACTCAGGGCACTTGCTAAAGAATCACACCAGAACGTCTCCGGCTTGCTTAATGAAGCAATCAGCGATTACCTGCGCCGAAGGCGAGTCCGACCCGTCGTCCTGGATCACCTTGCGGACTCTATGAACGAGAACGAAGAGCTTGGAAAACTGCTTGCCAAATAAATCAATCCAGTTCCTGAGTGTCGACGAAGTGCTGGAAATACACGCTGCTTTGATTGTGCGCTTTGGGGGTGCTGAAGGCATACGTGACACCGGGTTATTGGAGAGCGCCCTTTATCGGCCTCAATCCGGGTACTACGTTGATTTAATTGAAATGGCGGCAGCCATGTTCGAGTCTCTAATCAATAACCATCCTTTCGTTGACGGAAATAAACGAGTAGCGTTTTTCTCAACCGATGTATTTCTGCGCTTGAACGGCTATAAAATACCCGTCGATTCCAATCGTGCATACGATTTCCTCATGGAACTGTTCGCTTCGAATACCTGTGACCTCGTAAACCTTACCCCCTGGATGAGATCGGTCATAGCTAAAGTCTGAGCGGACACTGGCAAATCACCGCCATAACATCTCAGGCGGCGTAACATCATGTCCGGGTTTGTCAGTCGGTGCGATTCGCCCACCGGGCTTGTTAACCATACCTCCCAGTCTTCTTCCAGTATCAGCGGTTCTCGAAGATCAGGGCGAAATGATCAACCTGCCCACC
>JAUXFT010000187.1 GCA_030622755.1 Aestuariirhabdus sp.
CTATTGCCGGACTCTCAGTATCTGCGCCTATTGAACGTCGTAAACAGGAGTGGATAGCGGACGTGCTGCATAGCGGGGAGATAATATCAAATCAGCTTGGATATACTCCTGGTGTTAGCGAGTAAAGGATCTGATTTTCTTTAATAAGAAATTTTTTAGAAGAGGGGTTTGTCGTAGAAAAAATTCAAATAGAGAGCTTTGCAATAACGAACTTTTCAGGAGAGTTTGGAGAGAATCAGGACGGTGTCTGTAGAGAGTCGAGGAGAGTCGAGGGAGAATAAATAAGAGCTTTTTCTATAGTTGAACGTCGATAGTAAAACTGACGCGACCCCGTGAGCGCCAGCAGCGCTGAAAGACTGTTTCTATCGGCCAGGTTTTCCTATGGTTTTGTTTGCCTTCTTAATAAATAGTTAATAAATAGCAGCCTTTGTTTTTTAACTATGAGTGAGGAGATCTCACGTCGCAACCTTTCAGTACCAGCTGTTCGATTAAGCTGGCAGCGGTATCGTAGTCTTATCGGTAAGTTTCTCTTTTCCCGTAACAGCCGCAATCTGCCAGTCAAAGTCTGCATAGGTTTGTGTTGACGCCCAGATGGTAAACAGCAAATGCTGGGGATCGACAGGAGCCATTAATCCCTGTTTGATCCAGAATTCAATCTGCTCGCTGCTACGCCGGGTTTGTTCCATGAGTTGCGCTTTTATGTCGTCAGGCAGGTGAGGGGCACCGTGCATAATTTCGCTGGCGAAAACTTTGGATGCATGGGGGTGCTGCTGGGAAATACGAATTTTGGCGCGAATGTAGCTCTTAAAGGCAATGGTGGGATCACTGTCATCATAAAAGGGCGTAGCCGCTTGTAGAAGTGGCTCGACAATACTCTCCAGGACACTACGATACAGGTTCTCTTTGGTCTTGAAGTAGTAATATACGTTGGCTTTGGGTAGCCCGGCACGAGCTGCAATATCGATCGTTTTTGTCGCAGCAAAGCCTCGCTCTGCGAAAATTTCACTGGCTGCCTGAATGATTAATTCTTTATTGCGTTCGCGAATTTTTGCCATGGATAAAACGAAGTTCTCGGCTGATCATAATTAGGGACTCATCATAGCATTGGCGCCAGGGATGACCAATGGCGTGCCCTGTTAGCGCGCCCTTTACTCAAAAGAATTAAGAGCCAAAGAATTAAGAGCCTCAAAAGAATTAAGAGCCTCAAAGAATTAAGAGCCTAAAAGGATTAAGAACTTCAATTGATCGAGGCCCCGCTGGCTATCCAGTGTCCAATACGTTCGCGTTCCTCAAGCGTCATCCCCGTAATGTTGCCTAACGGCATCGCCTGGGTTGCTACAGACTGGGCGTGGATACGCGTAGCGAGCTGTTGCATCTGCTCGGGCGTATCCATGATGACACCACCAGGCGCACTGGCAAAGGCTGAATTAGTGGGTGATGCGGAATGGCACACCGTGCAGCGATCACTGATGATCTGTTGAATGGCCTGGAAGTTTTCCGGTGTGTTTGCCCGGTTTGTTTGTGTCATGGCGGCCGGTTTGGGAGCGGAAATAAACGCCAGGGCAATCATGCCTGCAGCGGCTGCAGGAATCGCCCAGGCAAATTTCTGGCTGTTATGGCGAATATTAAAATAGTGGCGAACCAGTACGCTGAGTACTGCTAATACAGCCAGAATCAACCAGGAATTTTCATTGCCGTAAGTGCTGGGGAAATGGTTGCTGATCATGATGAACAGCACAGGCAAGGTAAAATAATTGTTGTGACGAGAACGCAGTAAACCTTTGGCAGGAAGGCCTGGATCCGGTTCCTGGCCACTATTGATGGCAGCTACCAGAGCGCGTTGGGCAGGCATGATGATGCGAAATACATTACCCACCATGATGGTACCGATGATTGCACCGATATGGATGAATGCTGCCCGTCCGCTGAATACCTGTGATAACGCGAAAGCTGCAGCAGCTAATAAAATAAACAGTAACAGCGCGAGGTATGTTGGCTTTTTGCCCAGACCTGAATCACACAAAAAGTCATATATAAACCAACCGGCGATGAGTGAGCCGATGCCAATGGCGATGGCGCTGCCGGCACTTATCCCGGAGCCTGGAGCAACCAGATATAACTCGGCATTGAGATAATAAACAACGGCCAGTAATACGAAACCTGTGAGGAAGGTCGTGTAGGCTTCCCACTTGAACCAGTGAAGCTGTTCCGGCATCTGCGGAGGTGCCAGTTTGTATTTTTCCAGGTGGTAGATCCCGCCACCATGAATCGCCCATAAATCCCCGGCCAGACCTTCACGAGGGGTACGACGATCAAGATGATTTTCCAGCCAGTTGAAATAAAACGAAGCGCCAATCCAGGCAATACCGGTAATCATGTGTGCCCAGCGTATTGCCAGATTCAACCATTCTGTAACATGGGGGTCCATGCGCATTCCTCGTACTGTTCGTGATTCACTGCTGATTATTTTTACTTAAATAAGTACAAGGTACTTATAGCGTACTTACCGTGGAACCTTTATTGTAAATTTATAGTGTTCAGGTTTTTAAGCAATTTGTTAGAAAAAAATCACAAGAAGATTATGTTTTAACTATCGTTTTAACTATGTTTAATCCGGATTCAGGGTGATGTTGCGGCCATCGTCGAAGAAAAACTCATCGCAGTTATTACCTTCACCTATACGATCAACTACCAGAAAATCATCTTCACTCACGCAGCAGAGGATGGGGTGATGCCAAACTCCCTTGTGATAGTTAACACCCTGGGAGCCATCGGTAATGAAAGCCCTGAGTTGTTCGGAAGTTGGATTTTCACCAGGTTCAGCTACGAGTACCAAAAAAGGATTATCCTTCAGCGGAATGAATGCCTGGGAACCGAGAGGATGACGCTCGACCATACGAATGCGTAATGGCATCGCCAGAGGTTTCGCCCGGAAAATGCTGATGATTCCCTGGTCTTCAGGTGAGCTCAATTGCACGTCTGTTAACCGATGATAGCGTTGGGTTGAACCGTTGTTGATCATAAAAAACTCTCGATCCCGGGTTTCAATTACGTCACCAAAGGGAGCGAACGCTTCCTGTGTCAGGGGTTCCGGGCGCAGTATCTGCATAATTTTTCCTGTAAACGTTTACTCATGCTTATAAGGTATTGTTTATACGGTATTGTTGCTTTTTTTTCGGTGCTTTTTTTGCTATTTTTTTCCGTAACTGGTTATCCGGAATTTCAGTCGTGACCGGATAAAATCCAACACTTAACGGTCCGAATCTGTGATTTTTCCGAATAAGCGTAAGCGGCTGATACCGCCGTCTGGGAATATGTTCATCCGTACATGGGTGACAGCTCCAAGATTGTTGATGACGTCGCTGAACTCCTGTTCACAATGCATCGCCAGTTTTTGCGAAGGCAACAACTCTTTCCAGTATAAACTTTGGGTTTCTATCTGGGCGTCAGTTCCGCCTTGCACATAGGCAGCCTGAATCGAACAACTGTCAGGGTAGTTGCCTTTAAAGTGCAGTGTGTCGATGAGGACTCGCTCGATCTCACCCGAGTGACCCAGTGCCACAATAATCCAGTCGTTACCGGGAGTTCGGCGACGCGCTGTTTCCCAACCATCTCCCATATTAACGCCGCGGCCGGGATTGAGGATATTCCCCATCTCACCGAAGTGCTGGTTATTACAGGCCAGTGCACGGCCGCCATTCAGTGCGGCTGCCAAATCAATCTGTTCGTTTTTGTCCTGGGTTGACCAGTCGCGCCTGGGCGATCCATAAACACGCAAACGTGCAACACCGCCGTCGGGATAGATGTTAAAGCGCAGGTGTGTCCAGGGTGAATCAGAATCGATGGCATGCAGATGATGGCGATCGCCTTGCAGTTCTACAGCCGCCAGGATTTCTACCCATTCGCTGTCGTTGTCAGGATCGCCTGCCGTGCAGAAGCACGCCTCTAATGAAGCTGACGGGGGGAAGTTGCCCGTGAAAAAAGAGGTGTCAATATCAACGCCTTTGATCACTCCAGGGACGCCTAAACGAATGATGGTGCTGTCGTATCCTTCGAAGCGTTTGCGACGTGACTCCCAGCCATCCATCCATTTTCCGTTATCATCGAATACACCCTCTTTCCAGACCGGAGACTCCGGTTGCAGCATGCGATCAACGGCTGCGAACCAGTCGTCGGTAACGAAGGTGGATTTGCTGCCCAGACGAGCATCGGCAAGATTCAGCAAGGATTGGAAATCATGTTGTACGGTCGTGTTCATTATGTAGTCTCAAACTGATTTTTATTGTCTAACGCAGTTATTGTGTGACGGTACGTGTATCTAACACATAGCATCTTACACATGGCATCTGGTTCGGGGCGCTTCATGTGTTTTCGTGAAGTGCCTTTAGTTAGCCCTATTGTTTCGATGTAGCTTCGATGTACTTTCGATACTGCCTTGATATAGCCTCGATATTGATTCGATTATTTGCCTGGATTCTTGCCTAAGTTCTTGTCTATGTTCTTACCTAAGTAACGCCGTCTCAGTGTTACTGCGAATTCATAATTGTCGCTAATGTTGAAAACAGGTTGGTCTTGAGAGTGTTTTCAACCCATCACATTGCCTGCAAACGAAATAAAGCGATTTTATTGATCTCCTCAAGCGCCTGGGCAAACTCCTGTTCCGAGTCGTTGTGGATTCGGGTTTCGAAGGCTTCAAGAATCTGGAATCGATTGCTGCCTTTCACCGCTTTAATGAAAGGGAAACCAAATTTTTTTTTATAGACTTGATTGAGTTCAGTGAAGCGAGAGAACTCCTCAGCACTGCATTCATGAATACCGGCACCCGCTTGTTCTGCGGTGGAAGATTCGGTGAGTTCTCTCGCGACGGCCGCCTTGCCCGCTAAATCGGGGTGAGCATTAATCAGATCCAGCCGGGCCTGCCGATTGCTAGCTAATAATATCCCGGCCATTAGCTGATGCAGGTTTTCGACGTAGTTGTGTTCATTCGTCATTCCTGAGTCCCAGGCTTGTTCTGCAATCCAGGCCGAATGTTCATAAACATCGGCAAAGCGGCTGACAAAGCTCTCGCGCGATAATTCGCTGGGCACGCATTGCTGGAACTTAATATTCACATGCTGGCTCATGCCTGGTTCTCTGTTGGGGATTGTTGTTCAGCGGAGTAGGGGTGGTGTTTGTGCCAATGCCTGGCAATATCGATACGACGACAGCACCAGACGTGATCGTGCTGCTGCACATATTCGATAAAACGTTCCAGCGCGGCGATACGTCCCGGACGGCCAACGAGTCGACAATGCAAACCGACGGATAACATTTTTGGGGCTTCGGCGCCTTCGGCGTAGAGCGTATCGAAACTGTCTTTAAGGTATTGATAAAACTGTTCGCCACTGTTGAAGCCCTGCGCCGTGGCAAAACGCATGTCATTGACATCAAGGGTGTAAGGGATGACCAGATGCCCGTTGTTTAGTCTGCCTCTGCTTTGAGTATCGGAGTCTTGAGATTGCTCTGAGCGGGCGAAATTTTCTACCCCTTTGTTTATCCAATAGGGCAGGTCGTCATCGTAAGCATCAGAGTCATACATAAAGCCACCCTCTTCCATCACCAGTTTTCGGGTATTGGGTCCGTTGCGGCCGGTATACCATCCCAAAGGCCTGTTGCCGGTAATTCTGGTGAGAATCTCGATCGCTTTCTGGAGGTGTTCGCGCTCCTGGGCTTCATCCGAGTATTGGTAATCGATCCAGCGATAGCCATGGCTGCAAATTTCGTGGCCGGCTTCTGCCATGGCCCTGATGACATCCGGGTGGCGCTGCGCGGCCATGGCCACGGCGAAAATAGTCAAAGGAATCTGATGTTTACCAAACAGGCGGAGTAGTCTCCACACACCTGCACGACTGCCATATTCGTAGCATGATTCCATGCTCATATTTCGCACACCACGTAAGGGGGTTGCTCCGGGCATTTCGGACAGGAATGCTTCTGATTCCGGGTCGCCGTGAAGAATATTTCGTTCGCCTCCCTCTTCGTAGTTCAGCACGAAAGAGACCGCAATTCGCGCTTTCTCAGGCCACTGTGGGTGAGGTGGGTTGGCACCGTAGCCGATCAGGTTTCTGGGATAGTCATTGCTCACGGTTTTAATCCTTAAGGCATAGCATTCGAAAACCTATGCCGTGTTCTTTAATTAACGATTGTCTCGGTCAACCGGGTAAGCGCGATCGTTAAACGAAAATGCTGGTCGATGTGACTGAGTAATTATTTGATGGTTGCTTCATTTATTGCTGGATCTATTGTATACAATCAAATCGATTCTCTGTAAA
>JAUXFT010000175.1 GCA_030622755.1 Aestuariirhabdus sp.
TAGAAAACAACAATAGGAATGCTATTTAAAGGTACCTGTGTATTGGGCTTTTATAAGAACTCGTATAAGAACTGGTATAAAGACTCGGAAATAGAGACTACCATTCGATCCCTGGTTGTGCTTTAACGCCCGCCCTGAAGGCATGTTTTTCATCTTGCACAATACTAATAGTGTCGGCTATTTCAGCAATTTCACGCGCTAGCGTACGACCGGTAATTATTACATTCATGTGTGCAGGTCGTGCCTGTAATGCACTAACAACCCGGTTTACATCCAGGTACTTATATTTGAACAGGTAGGTTAGTTCGTCGAACACCAATAACTGGTAACTGGGATCCTGCAGCATTTTTTCGGCGATCTCCCATGCACTTTCTGCGGCGGCAATATCCTGTTCACGGTTCTGGGTTTCCCAGGTAAAGCCGGTACCCATAACGTGGAAGTCAACACCGGGAAGGTTACCAAAAAACAGTTGTTCGCCAGTTTCAATGCGCCCCTTGATAAATTGCACGACACCGCATTTTTGTTGGTGCCCGAGTGCACGAGCCATGGTGCCAAATGCAGAGCTGCTTTTGCCTTTGCCGTTACCTTTGAGAGCAATCAGTACGCCACGCTCTTGTTGCGCTTCGGCGATGCGATTGTCGACCACCTCTTTGAGTTTGGCCATTTTCTTTTGGTGCTTTTGTTGGACATCGTTAGTCATCATTCGCTCCAGTAGTTAAGTTGATCAAGGGCGGTATAGGTTGCGCCAAGTTGTTCGGCTAATTGTAGACAGCGATTAAGGCGAATCTTACCAACCTCTGTGTCGATCAAAGTGATGGGAACCTTTGGCTGAATATCATGTAATGCATCGCGGCATCGCCCATCCGTCAGTAGATAGAGGTGCTGGTGCTCTCCCGGGTGCGCTTTTGACTGTGTATGCAACAATTGTAAAGCCTGTATGACCCCCTGTCTTAGAGGGGTTCCTCCACCTCCACGGATTTGAGAGAGAATATTTTCGCTGCAACTGGGTGCTTTTGCAGGCGCAAAAAGTGTTTCGATACGCTGATTACCGAACTGCATGACCGCAACCCTCTGTCGGTTCTGGTAACTCTCATGCAGTATCCCTTTCACTACTCCGAGTGTTTCCTGCAGGCGTTGTTGTTGCAAGGTGGATGCAGAGCTATCGATGAGGATCAGATTGAGATGAGATCGTTGGGGTAAAGATTTTTTGAATACCAGGCTGTTGATTGTACGGCTGACTCGATTCTCTCTATGCCCTAGCGTTGCAAACCAATCAATACGGGAAGATTCTTCTGCAGCCCTGGATGCTGATTTATTTGTGGAATGAGAGTTTCCACGCGCAGTAGAAAGCAATGACTTTTCGGGGGTTCCCTTAAGATTATTTTCCGGCAGGTTCAGCTCTTTTTTTTTTGTACGGGGTCAAGCTGTCGCCGGTAGCCTGTTGTTACCGGTATGGCAGACATTTCACCCCAGTCACCATCACAAGTCGAACCATCAGAAGGCGAATGGTTTTCTGGCGGAGTCGATGGCGCTGGATTATTTTGTGCCTGGGTCTGAGGAGGGGGTGTCGCTTCGTTGCTACGGTGAGCGAGTACCATAGGTAGTACTTGTTCAATGTGCGTGGCTTCAACGCCGGGTTTGTTGTTCCAGGCAGCGCAGGCTCGAGCTGCACGGTGCAAGGTGATGTCGGCACGCAATCCATCGACATGAGCTCGGGCGCAGTATTCGGCTATTAATTGCGCGCTGGAATCGGGCATCTGAACATTTTTGAGCTTCTCTCTGGCACGTTCGAGGCGCTTAATCATGGCTTGTTGCTGAGGTTGTAACTGTTTTACAAACAATGGCGGGTTTTCATCAAAGGCTATGCGTTGGCGAACGATCTGCATTCGGGTGTCGATGTTGTAATCAGACGTTAAGGTCACGCTCAGGCCAAATCGGTCCAGTAATTGCGGGCGCAATTCGCCTTCATCAGGGTTCATTGTTCCGATTAACGTGAATCGTGCGGGATGTTGGTGTGATATGCCGTCACGTTCAACTATGTTGATGCCTGAGGCTGCAGTGTCGAGCAGTTGATCAACCAGATTATCAGGAAGCAGATTTACTTCATCGACGTAGAGTACCCCGTTGTGCGCCTTACTGAGCAAGCCGGGTTGAAAGATTACCTGATTGTCGGAGAGTGCACTATTGAGGTTGAGGCTTCCTATCAACTGTTCTTCGCTAGCCCCAAGAGGCAGGGTAACAAAATTTTGATCCTCGCCAAGCAAGTCGGCCAGACCGCGAGCGAGCGTGCTTTTAGCACTGCCGCGAGGGCCGCTGATCAGAAGGCCACCTATGTGGGGGTCTATGTTGTTAAGTAGCAGGGCGAGCTTTAATAAATCCTGCCCGATAACAGCGCAAAAAGGAAAGTGATTGGTCATCATAAAGTTTTATCTGGGGGATAGAGGCGCACGTGCGACGATCCAGCAGCACAGCGTACCCAACAATAACCAATAGAACGCATTGGTCAAACTGATAGCAATGATAAATTGCTGGTGTATGTTGTGCAATGCAGAAACCGCGCGGGGATCCGGGTGGGCGAAGAGCGGGCCGGTTGTTTCTGGTGCTCCGATGAGGTGAGGGGTAATCAGTAAGGCGATGCCAAGTGCATTCCAACGCAACGGAGAGAATATTATTACGCCAATACCGCAGGCCGTTGATAGCGCGCAGAGTAACCACCACAGTTGGCGTTCTTCAACAGCGGCAGCTGACATGCCAGGAATCTCGGGTGTTAACCCCAGCGCCGGAGCTGCAAAAAATACCAGATAACCACATAGACCCCATAGCAAGCCGATCGAGGCAGATACCTTGGGAAGCTTCCCGGACAGCTGACCGATGCGTATGCTGACGATTAATAGCAGGGCGAAACCGAGAGCCGCTAAGCTGTTGGATAACCATGAATAAAACAATCGTTCGCCGCCCTCGCCGGGCAACCAGTCAGCACCGGCGTGATGGTGCTCAGTTAGGCTGGTAATATTTGAGTGAGCGTGCAGGGTCGCAGAAACGTTGGTCTCATATTGCTCGGCCTGCAGTATTAACGGCGTAACCCCGATTTGTTGCAACAGGGTTAATACCAAGCCCACTACCAGAGCAACAGATAGCGCCTGGTAGACGATTTGGCGAAACAGGTACATCGAAATGCTCTGATGAATCAGTGGCAGGGAAAAATATGCGAGTGACGGCTGTCGTGCGCGGCGTTGTGGGCGATATCCATCGGCATAAAACCGACAGCAAAAAGAACCATAATGCCGAGGAGTGCAGCACCGACAAGGGATCGGTAAGTGCCGGCGGCCGACGATGTAGGGTGCGCAGTCGCCTGTAATTGGCTTGGAATTAACGTTGTTTTCACTGTGCGTAGTCCTTTACCGTATAGCTAGAGCAGTAATGATAGCCTGTTTTCTGCGGGTCGGCATCTAGTTTTATGGGGTTCATCTTCAATACAGTGATCCGATAAAATAAGTCTACCGGAGTGGTTCAATGGCCGCCGATTCACTTTGAGCAATCTTGGGGGCAGGCGAGGCCGCGGGTATATTTTGCTAATCTGAAGACTGCCGCGGAAGCACTACAGGTACCCTTGTTACCTCAGTTATTAAAGCTTCTGAGCATGGCTGCCGGGAATTTTCATCAAACGTCGAGCTATTTTGATTTGCCGCTTTTAAGCAGGTTGATGGATTATTCCGATATTTTTTAATCCAGTTGGCAGTCGTTATCGTTCGGTATAGCTAGGCAATAGTTAGGCAATAGTTAGGCATAGTTAGGTTTAGCCAGGCGGCAGACTTAAGATCAATGGCAGAGCGTTTTACTACAGGGAAAAAAGCTTGCTGCGCACACGGTGGCGAAACTCACTGGGTTTGATGTTTTCCTGCTTTTTAAAACAGCGCGAAAAGTAACCATCATCGTTGAATCCACAGGCATCCGCTATAGCGCTAATGCCAAGGTCGGTTGTCCTTAATAGATCTTTTGCCATCTCTATGCGCAGGCGTAACAGATATTGGCTAGGACTGAGACCGGTAGCGGCTTTGAAACGCCTATTAAATGTTCTAAGGCTCATGTCTACCTGTTCCGCAATCTGTTGCATCTGAACAGAGCGATGATAGTGCTCCTGAATCCATTGCTGACTCTGAATAATGGCTTCGTCCGGATGATTTTTTGCGTCATCCATGGAGTAATAGATCTGGTCGTAGGATTTACGTATTTCTCGGGAAAATTGCTGTTCTACCCGAGATGCAATGTCACGATCAAAAAACAGCTCAATCAGGTGAACGACCAGATCGGCAACAGAATTAACGCTACCGGCGCAGTACAGGCGGCCTGACCGGGTAATAAAGTGGCTCCGCTGTAGCTGAACCTTCGGGTATCGACGGGCGAAGCGATCGAAGTAATACCAGTGAGTGGTAGCCGGTTTATTATTGAGTAAGCCGGATTCTGCAAGCAGGCAGACCCCGGTTCCTGCTGCGCAGATAGTGGCTCCTTCGCTATGCTGGTGTTTTAGCCAATCTATCAGGGGCGCGCTTTTTTGGATGACGGGTAAAGGATTTCGCCATAAGCCCGGCACCACAATCAGGTCGCTTTGATGGCTTTGTAGCAGTGTACTTTCCGGCAGAATCCGGAGTCCACCCGCCATTTTAATAGGTTGTGTCGTCATTGCTACGACCTTCATGTCGAGCCTTGGGAAGGGCTTTCGAGTCAGCTCTACATAGCTATCTGCGGCAAAAAGCATCTCCATCGGTAGTGAAATACTGGTGCCTAGCATCTGATCGACGGCAACGATTGACACGCAAGTCATAGCCTTTCCTTTTCTGCTGGATACAAACAGGGGACTTTTGAGTTCCCTGTGAATCGACGGATAAACATCAAAGCGCGTGGTAAACACCGGTGTGGTGAACATCAAAAGATCGAGTGGCTTATTTGTCCTATAAAATGGCGTAATAGTCCAGTTATCTTTTGAGGCCGTAGAATTAAACTAGTCTCACTCATAGCACACGTATAGCACTCGCATACAACGCACATACGATGTGCAGCACTTTAAGGAGAATGTGTTGTTAAAACTGCCCGTTATTATCGGTATGGGAGGGATCGGTCCAGCAGGCCGGACCTCATGCCATCATGCTTATCGTCGACTGGTGATTGACAGCTTGTCTGCGACCGAAGCCGAGACGACGATGCGCAGCTTGTCTCAGCTTATGGGACGATCGTATAGCGATGATTCCCAGCAACAAGTCCTGCAAAGTACGTTAATTCGGCAACTGGAAAGTAACCTGTTTGACCCACAGGCGATTCCGGTACACAAATTATTTGGAGCAGAAGCAGGCTCACATCTGATGGTGAGCAATAAATATATTGGTCAGCCAATTCCTGATTTCTGGTCGGTTAGCGAACATGATAAACACAGCTCGCATATTCATCTGAGTGATAATCAGCCCCTGTTAGTGCCGGTGACACGCCAATCCCTGATTAACTCGGCCGGGCAATTGCCGAGCGGTTTTGATCCATCAAAGCTCTACCAATCCCGAAATCATCCCCGTGGGCTACAGATGACAGTTTACGGAGCCTCCGATGCTATTTCGTCGCTGGGTTTCGATTGGGGTGAAGTCAAAAAACGCGTCGCTCCGGATCAAATAGGTGTATACGCTGGCAGCGGTATGGCCCAGTTGGATTATAATGGCGTAGCAGGCATGATGCAGGCACGCTTGCTGGGTAAGCGAGTCACGTCCAAGCAGTGTCCTTTGGGTTTTGCTGAGATGCCTGCAGATTTTATCAATGCCTATATCCTTGGCAGTGTCGGTTCTACCGGAACCAATATGGGAGCCTGCGCGACTTTCCTGTACAACCTGAATCAGGGTATGGAAGATATCCGTAGCGGTCGCAGACGGATTGTTCTGGTGGGTAATTCCGAGGCTCCCATCACCCCGGAAGTGATGGAAGGCTATGGCAATATGGGAGCCCTGGCTACCGATAAAGAGCTCTGTGATCTCGACGGGCGAAGCATGCAAGAGGGTCCAGATCATCGTCGTTCCTGCCGGCCTTTTTCGGGTAATTGTGGTTTTACTCTGGCTGAATCGGCGCAGTTTTTTGTGCTGTGTGATGATGAGTTGGCCCTGGAGTTGGGCGCGAATATTTATGGCTCGGTCGCAGATATTTTCGTTAATGCAGATGGACATAAAAAATCGATCTCAGGACCTGGTTTGGGTAACTATATTACGGTTGCCAAGTCTATGGCGGTTGCTCGCGCTATAGTGGGGGAGGAGGGGCTTCAGCGTAGCTTTATTCAGGCGCACGGAACCGGTACACCACAAAATCGTATTACCGAGTCGCATATCATCAGTGAGGCGGCGAAAGCGTTTGGGATCGAGAAGTTACCGGTCGCGGCAATCAAGTCATACGTTGGGCATTCTATTTCTGCGGCGGCCGGGGATCAGTTATCCGCTACCTTAGGCGTTTGGCAGTACGGGCTAATCCCCGGGATTACCAGCATTGATCACATTGCTGATGATGTCTATCAGGACAATATGGAAATATTGATGCAGCATAAAGAGGTCAATCCAGAACAGCTGGATGTCGCCTTCCTTAACGCTAAAGGCTTTGGTGGTAATAACGCAACGGGCACGATTCTGTCACCGAATGTGACTCGTGACATCATGTTGAAACGACACGGTAAGGCGGCGCTGTCTCGTTATCAGACGCTGAACGAACAGGTGGTAGAACAACAGGCGGATTATGACGCAGCCTGTATTCGCGGCGAAACCAAACCGATGTATCAGTTTGGTGAAGGTGTATTGGGTTCTGAAGATATTGATTTCAGTGCGAGCCGGATTCGGGTCCCCGGTTACGATCTTGCGGTGAATCTTGAGCTGGATAACCCTTACGCTTAGGGCTTGTATTGAAATGGCTCAGGGCTTGTATTGAAATGGCTCAGGGCTTTTATTGAAATGGCTCAGGGCTTTTATTGAAATGGCTCAGGGCTTTTACTGAA
>JAUXFT010000173.1 GCA_030622755.1 Aestuariirhabdus sp.
AAGCCGCATTGAAAAGCTGAAAGATTTGGCACCTGCTTCTGCTAATTCAGAAATCAAAGGTCAACTGAACGACGTAAACCGCAAGCTTGATACTCTGAACAAAGAGATCAAGAAACGCGCTTAAGTTTTTCTGACATCAAGTTAATTTCGTTTTTTGGCTCGCTTCGGCGGGCCTTTTTTTTACCCTGAAACATCACGCACACAAAAAACACCAACTCGATAGATTATCCTTCTATCTATAGCACCCACTCCTTTTCGTAAAATTAGAGGTAACTATTCAGCGGTACTTTATTCAGAGGTACTTTATTCACAGATACTTTAGGCAGTTTGCCCGGTAAATTTCTGAATAAACTGCTGAGTAAATGAGTGCCGCGTATAAGTAATGTAGCGTGAGATGCTAGTGACTCGCGCTTGTGTGATATACACGAAATAAAGTTCGATACGCCTATTGAAACTATACCTACTGAAACTGTGCTTATTGCAAGTGTGTGAATAATGGACGAAAAATGAAAACGGAACTTTATTTTGAACAGAAGGGTTCTGGTTCACCCATCGTATTTATCCATGGATCCTATGCGACCACCTCAACCTGGAAAAAAATGGTTGAGCATCTATCTCTCACCCATCACTGCATCTCGATAAAACTGCCGGGTCATGGTGGTATGCCTGATCCGATTGATTTCGATGCACCGACGGTAGAAACAGAATTAGCCATTATTGAAAAGGTGGTTAGTGATCTAACGGATCAACCCATACATCTGGTGGGGCATTCCATTGGTGGGGTGGTTGCTTTGTCCCTGGCGCTGAAAGGTTCACTGGATATTGTGCAAATGACGCTCTATGAGCCTGTTGCTGTGTGGGTGCTGGATGTCGTTAATGATCAAGACATCACCCAACAAGCTATCACTATTAAAAAAATGCGCGGGCGTGTGCAGGATTTCCTGACCAGGTATCGTCACGATTTCGCCTGTAAAGACCCTTATGTTTGCGGACAGGTGATCGATTTCTGGTGTGGTGAGGGATCCTTTGAACCACTACCCGATTTTATTAAGGACAGCATGGCCTCGCTGGAGAAAAACAATATTCGTCATTGGGATATATGCACAGCAATCAATAATAGTTTGGCTGATCTGCAGGCGTGCTCCATACCCACTCGACTGGTGTATGGAACGGAATCGAATCCCGTAGCACACGCTATATCAAACCGCCTTTATGACATGCTGCCGCGCAGTAAAAAATATGTGATAGAGGGAGCCAGTCATTTCCTGGTTACCAGTCATGCCAATGATTGCCTGTCAGTGATGGCAGATCCTTGCTTTTTAAACGAGATGAAATTGCCGTAAACAGGTTTGAATGCCTGGCATACTTGAAGACTGCCGAGCGAATTTTATTGCGGGTATGGGGACGCTTGTAAATGAGGCTTATAAATGAATCTTGTAAATAAATCCCGTAAATAAGAGTACGGCTGGATCCTTTCAAGCATCCAGCCGTACTCTTTACTTCTTTTTATCTTCTCTAATTTCCTTTAATCCTTTTTAATCGACAAGGCGTTTAAAAAATTCTTTCCAGCTCGACAGGGACACCATTAAACGCGGCATTCCCCGAGAGTTCGTCCATTAATTCATCGTCAGTAATATCGTTGACGTTGATACCTGGATTGGATGAAGCAGTAGAGATCTGCATGCCGTCCCGATGATGACCCCAGCCGTGCGGTAAGCTGACCACGTCGGGCATGATATCTTCCGTTAAGGCGACCGTTACGGTCAGTTGCCCAACCCTGCTTGTTACGGTGATCTGTTCGCCCTGCTGGATGCCATGCTGTTGTGCGGTAACCGGATGAATGAACAGGTCACAACGATTGCTACCTTTCACCAGGCGCTGACTGTTATGCATCCAGGAGTTATTGGTGCGGAGATCACGCCGGCCTATAAGAAGAACTTGCGGATTGGAAGTTTCAACAAAGGCCTGCAGACGTTTAAGGTCTTCCACCATCATGGCCGGCATCAGCTGCACTTTCTTGTCTTTGGTGAACAATATCTCGGGCATTCTAGGCTCGAGTGCTCCAAGGTCCAGACCATGTTTATGTTCGCGCAATTTGTTGAGTGTTAAACCTTTTCCGGAAAAGAACGGCAGATAGCTTTTCCAGCCGTCGCCATAATTGCCCAGCCGAAGTCCCATATCGAGAATTCTCTCGGTGGTTAACTGTTGTGATAGCGCGGTTTTGGCACGAAGCTTCAGTTGGGTAATGATATCTTGCGGTGCCTTGAGCTGATTTAGTCGAGCAATCAATGTCGAGACGATCTCATGGTCGCAACGCATGTAACTCTTTTTCGGGAACATTGGATCCGAAAATTTGGTGACATTGCGCACGGCGAACGTATTGAAAACCATATCGTACTGTTCGTGCTCAAAAGGCCCTGTTGGCGGCAGAATAATGTCAGCATGTTTGGAGGTTTCATTAATGTAAAAATCGATGGAAACCATAAAATCCAGCTGTTCCATACAGCGTTCAAGTTTGGTTGAATTGGGTGCCGCTATCACCGGATTACCCGCGAGACAGACAAAGGCTTTTACCTGTCCTTCGCCGGGGGTCGCCATCTCATCGGCCAATGTCGAGGTCGGGTAATCTCTACTAAACTCGGGAAGCTTACGAACGCGACTGAAACTCCGTGCGAAACCTCCGCGAGCGTTCGGTTGGGCAAGTGTAATGGCTGGCGTGGTAAACATCATGCCGCCGATTTGATCCAGGTTGCCCGTTACTATATTCAGTACCTGCATCAACCAGTGATTCAGGGCGCCAAATTGTTGCGTAGACATCCCCATGCGGCCGTAACACACTGCGCGTTCGGCTTGCGCAAATTCGCAGGCGATGCGTTCTATTTCGCTGCTGGCTATGCCGGTTATTTTGGCGATTTTGCCCAGCGGAATGGAATTGACTAAAGGCTCAATATCCTTGATATCGCCATTGAGTGGTACGTTACTGTTCGGTGAGGTCAGGCCTTTGTTGAAAATTACCTGAATTAAACCGAGCAGGAACAATGCATCGGTACCGGGTTTTATAAAGGTGTGTTCACTGGCGTATAACGCGGTTTCGGTTCTGCGCGGATCAATCAAAACCAGTTTTCCACCACGCTCCTTGATGTTTTCCATGCGACCCAGCACATCACCGGCGGTCATCAGGCTGCCGTTAGATGCCGCCGGATTGGCGCCCAGCATTAGCATGTAATCGGTGCGATCGATGTCCGGAACGGAGAATAACAAGCCATGTCCAAACATCATGAGTGAGGTCAGCTGATGCGGCATTTGATCCAGGCTGGTAGCGCTGAAATTATTGCTCGAGCCCAGAGCTTTTTTTAATGCTCCCATGGTTAACATCAATCCGAGATTGTGCGAAGCCGGATTTCCCCAGTAGGTAGCAATAGCATCTTTACCATGCTCTTTTTGGGTTTTAACCAGACGTTGCGCCACTTCTTCGAGGGCTTGATCCCAATCAATCGGGATCCACTGATCGCCTACGCGTTTCATCGGCGTTCTTAAACGCTCGGGATCATTGTGCAGATCCTGCAGTGCGTAGCCCTTGGGGCAAATATGGCCGTTGCTGTGCTGATTATCTTTATCGCCGGAGATGGCGATGATTTTTTCGCCCTGATACTCAATCTTTACACCGCACATCGCCTCACACAGCGTACAGGTACGGTAATCGACTTTAACCGGTTGTGATGCATCATAATCTTTGATGGCCGGGGTGTTGCTGTCCGGTTTGGTGCTGGTTTTTTTGTTCTGGCTTTTCTGCTCCTGATAGGCAACTTTGACCTCAAGCATGTCCTTGAGATCGATCAGTTTTTGTCGTGGCTTGCCGGTCAGTCGTCCCTGTTTTCTTTCGAAACTATCTATCGCCATCCAGTCAGCAAAGCTGAACCAGTTGATCTGGTTGCGCTGCAGAACTTCTTCGATCTCACGGTTTTCGCGGTCTGTCGAAGGCGAAGATCCTGCCTGCTGGTTCTGTTCGATGTCGCTTTTTAGTGTCTTAACGGTCGCAACCGCGCATTGTTTGTTGGTGCCAATTACGCCACTGGCGCCGCGTTTTATCCAGCCAGCCACATATTCCTGTGCGGATAGTTCGCCGCTTTCCAGCAACACCCTGCCATCCTGGTTGGCAATAATTCCGCGACCCGATTCAAATTTAAGTCCATCAAGCGCTTGTCCCTGATAGCCCGTCGCATTGATGATTATTTGCGCGGCAATTTCTGCTGTTTCACCGCTGGGGGTCATCAGAAGTTGTTGGTTGTTATCCAGGGAGATTGTATTTTTAGCCGCGATTAAGCCGCTAACTCCATCCTGGTCTGCAGAAATTTCTTGCGGGCTGGCATGGAAAACAAAGCGTATGGTTTTATTATCCGGATCAGATTTACGGGTAAGAATCTGGCGCAGTAAGGCGATGTTTTCTTTGGCCTCGCTGTTTTCAGGCAATTCAAGAGATTGCTCGATGGCAGGATCCAACTCGAGATCCGCCGCGTCTATTTGTAAGTTGATACGTTGGTTGTCGATCAGTTGCTGCAGCTCTTTCGGGGTAAATGCTGCCTGCGCGGGGCCTTTACGAGCCAGAATTTTCACGGTTTTTATAGCGCTGTTGGTCAGTGCGGTATAGGCATGATCAGCAATATCGGTGGCGCTTAACTCATCGTCTGGCAGGCAAACGATGCGGGCAATATCGAGGGCAACGTTGCCCATACCAATAACCGCCATGCAGCTGGCATTCAATTGGGGTGCGAGGCTTTTGTGATCCGGATGGCCGTTATACCAGCCGACAAAATTTGATGCGCCATGAACGCCGGTTGTCTCAAAACCGGGCAGATTGAGTTTTTTACTCTCCGATCCGCCGGTGGTGTAGATGACGTAATCATAGGCTTGCAATAGCTCATCGCGACTAAGGTCTTTACCAATCTCAACGTTACCGAAAAAGTTGATCCGGGGATTGTTTAATACCAGTGATGAAAATTTATCGGAAACGGATTTCATATCCTGATGATCCGGAGCGACGCCATAGCGTACCAGCCCGAATGGCGCGGGGAGTTTTTCCAGCAAATCAATGCGCGAACCCGGGAACTGTTTGAGCAGTGCTTCGCCGGCGAAGAAGCCGGATGGCCCGGCACCGATAATCGCAAAGCGGTGTGGTTGCTGATGGGCGCTGGAGGTTACAACTTCTTCGCTGTCAGTCTCGACTTTGCGCTCGGTGATAATGGGATGGGTTTTTGATTCCGTCGCATTGATGGCAATGTACTCTGCCATCTCGGCAGGAACACGGCCCTGTGGGTAGATGGCGCGTACCGGGCATTCGGTCAGGCAGGCGTTGCAATCGATACAGACGTCAGGATCGATATACAGCATATCGGCGCCTTCGCGAAAGGCATCGACCGGGCATACATCAACGCAGTTGGTAAATTTAGCCCCTGAACATGCTTCTGTAATTACGTACGCCATATCGAATCCTATCCTCTTATATGCATTTAACCGCCATTATAACGAAGCAATGATATAGAGAAGAGTAGGGAAATTACGTACGTCATATCGAATCCTACCCTCTTAATGCATTTAACCACCGTTATAACACGGCAATGATATAGAGCGGAGCAAGGAAGTTATTGACAATAAGCTGTCTATTTGACATTTTGTGCCAAAGGACACGAAAAGTGCGATTAACATGGCAAAAAAATACCTTTCCAGTAGTTTTGTTGAGACGCTGAATCAATACCTGACGCTGAATAACTATACCGATGCTGATTTTCTGCAGGAAATTGAGTCGATCAGAAATAACCACCCCTATAAGGTTCCCAGGGATACGTTTGTTGGGTTGCTAAATCGAGTGAAAAACCGTTACCCCAAGCCTGCGTTTGGCTTCCAGGTGGGGCGTTGTACCGAGCCAAGCCATTACGGCATCGTCGGTTATATGGCGGTTGCCTGTTCCAGCCTGGGGCAGGCATTATCACGTTATACGAAGTACCAGCTGTTGATTGACAGCTCGCTGAATATTGAATCGATAGATCTAGGTAAATCTATCTACGCTAAATGGTGGCATGGCTACTCTGACGAGGGTGCACTGAGTGAGTTTGGGGTGGCGGCATTCGTCAGTCTTTACCAGGCGCTGATCGGTCGAGACACTGCGCCTGAGCGTGTTGAGTTGCCACATTCTCCGAATGGCGATCCGGCCATCTACCAGGCGATTATTGGCTGCCCGGTGCAGTTTAATTCAGGTTTTGTTGGGATTGTCCTATCGAAATCTATGTATGCAATGGCTATCAGCAGTAGCGACAGCTATTTAAGAGGCTTGTACGATCGTCAGGCCAAGGCGTTATTGATTGAGAATGACAGCAGGGATAACGATTTTCTGGTGAATGCCAGGCGAGCGCTGCAAACCGCTGTTCAGGAGAATCAAACCAGTGCGCAAGCCGTGGCTAAAACGCTGGGGATGTCACTGCGAACTTTTTACCGGCAGTTGCAACTTAACGGTTTACGCTATCGATCACTGCTAGCCGATATCCGGTTTTCTCTCGCCAAGATGTATTTGAAGGATGAATCACTCGCTCTTGCTGAGATTGCACTTATTCTGGGGTACTCCGACCAGAGTGCTTTCAGCCGGGCCTTCGTCAGTTGGGCTGGATGCACTCCCTCGCAATATAAACTGCAGTTGAATGCATAGCCGACCTGATTGCGAGAGATGAGATGAGATGCGAGATACGAGATACGAGATACGAATTCACCACAGAGGTCACAGAGTTCCACAGAGGTTTTAAACAGGTGTTTTGTCTTTCTCAGTGACCTCTGTGATCTCTGTGGTTATAAATTGGTTAGGTGTTTAAACAATGGGATACGAGATGCGAGATAGGTCGTCGGGAAGCACCCCGACTGGTGCCTTAAGGGGCCGGACTGTGATATGAAGCAAAGGCCACTCTTGGCCATCCCTGGCCTCGCGGCATTCGAACATCCCTGTTCATCAAATCCCCGCAGCCTTTGGCCGCTCTCGGCCGTCCATGGCCTTCGCGGCATTCGAACCTCCCTGCTCATCACATGCTGGCCGCTGCGCGGTTCCCTCCGAGGCTTCGCTAGTTACATTGCTAAAAGGTGGG
>JAUXFT010000228.1 GCA_030622755.1 Aestuariirhabdus sp.
ATGGCTACGATCCGACTTTGAACTTGGCCGTTAAGACCACTCGCTCCAGGGCCAGGTGGTTATCACGCGTCGGATCTATTACCACAAACAGTTTTTCAGCACTATTCCCATTCGCTACTGACTCTGACATTTAAGACCCCTATCCTCTTTAAAATAACATAGCTGATAATACCCTCAGGCAACCCAATGGGCCTTGTCAGTGTAGCACCACATTTACCAAACCACCGTTCAATCGGTACTGTTAAAAACGACAACAAATAATGCAACTACAAGCGCAACAATGCAGGAACTGTCTATACTGGATAAATACTAAATTATCCTCTGACAATGTAGCGCTATAATGACACCCGATTTGCAGTCCTTATTAAAATTTCTTGTTGAGAAAAATGGCACCGACCTGTTTGTAAACCCCGGTGCCCCACCGATGGTAAAGATCGAGGGCAAGGTCAGACCGGTTGGCAAGCAGGCTCTATCCGTCGAACAAGCCCGGCAAATCATCTATTCAATCCTGAATGAAGAGCAGGCAGCCACCTTTGAAGAAGAATTTGGCCTTGATTTGGGGGTTAACGTCCCTGGAGCCGGTCGTTTCAGGTTGAACTTCTATCGGCAAAAAGGCGAACCTGCCCTGGTTGCCCGTTATATTGTCAGCAATATTCCCAGCGTACAGGATCTGGGCTTGCCGGAATTACTCGAAGAGCTGGTCATGTCAAAACGTGGACTGGTGCTAGTGGCAGGCGCTACCGGCACTGGAAAATCCACCTCTATGGCTTCAATGATCGACTACCGCAACACCAACTCAGGCGGCCATATTCTTTCTGTAGAAGACCCTATCGAATTTTTACACAGTCATAAAAAATCACTGGTCAGTCAACGAGAAATAGGGATAGATACCCATTCCTATAAAGACGCGCTGGTCAGCGCGATGCGCGAATCACCCGATGTCATTTTGATTGGTGAAACCCGCGATATGGAAACCATGAAGTTTGCTATCACCTTTGCTGAAACCGGCCACCTTTGCCTAACCACACTGCATGCCAACAATGCCCGCCAGGCGCTGGACCGTGTAGTCAACATGTTTCCCGAGCAGCTACACAAACAAGTACGACACGATCTTTCCCAGCACTTGATTGCAATTATCTCCCAACGCCTGCCTGTGGGTATCGATGGCAAACAGATTGCTGCTATTGAGGTCATGCTTAACACTCCCTATATCAAGGAGCTGATCGAGACGGGAGAACACGAAAAACTGACGGAAGCGATGGAGGCAGATGCCGATGATGGTAGCCAAACCTTCGATCAGGCACTCTACAGCTTGTTTTTGCAAAAAAGAATCAGCCAGGAAGAAGCGCTGAACAATGCGGATTCGCGCGACGACCTAAGTTTAAAGATTCGCCTGGGCGGCTAACCGCCCGAGAACACGCGCTAATACAAAGTTCGGTTTCTCTCCGGCCTTAGGGGTACCAGCTGTGGTTTATCCATCGCCAGCTCAATAAGATCGAGCATTTTCTGTTTGTCTTTGCCCAAAACCCCTTTTAGTACCAGGGAGTTGGAAACATGATCACTACGGAAAATAGTTTTACGTAGATCCAGGGCTGATATCAAAGCGTGTAATTCTACAAAAAGCTCATGCTGCTGCATCTTCACCCAGCGACCATTAAAATTACGGGAGAATTTCTCCTCGCCATCCACCGGAAAATTAACCACCAGCGTGGAGAGGTAATCCGGTTGCGTCTCATTCATCAGCCTGGCCGATTGCTTGATATGCTGGCCGCTGAGCTCGGTACCACCAAGACCGTTTAATATCATCACCGAGCTTTTCATACCCGCCTGACGGATCTTACTCAGCGCAGACAGAGAGCTTTCATAACTCTCTCCCTTGTCGATATAATTTAACAGCTCGTCGTCACCCGTTTCACAACCAACATACATTAAGCTCAGTCCCAACTCCTTTAATTGCGCTAACTCTTCAACACTTTTTTTGGCCAGGTTACGCGGCAGACAATAGGATGAGACACGCTGAACATTAGAGAAATGGCGGCGAATACTGAGTAGTATATCTTTCAGTCGGCGGGTAGACAGCGTCATCGCATCACCATCAGCAAGGAAAATTCTGCGCACCGGATAGCCACTGTCAGCGACGTGCTTTAACTCCGCATCGATGATCTCAATCGACTTGGTTTTAAAGCTTTTTTGCTCATACATATTGCAAAAAGTGCAATTATTCCAGGAACAGCCTATGGTCACCTGAATAATGAGCGACTGCCATTCACTGGGTGGACGAAAAACCGGTTCAATATAATTTACAGGATACATAAGCATGGTTTACTTGGATAAATTTCGGCTATTTTGACGTTTTTGGGGCAAAAATCAAAAGGAATTGCGTAAACTGCCCGCCCCGCTGCAAACAATCGATACAGGGAATCACCGCTATTAGTCTACTAAACCTGCCTGTTCATGAAAAATATCACCCAAGTCGCATAATTTCTCCCCAAATGAACTATTATTTAAGGTAATTTATTGAAACGGCTAGGCACTCAACTGTTTATATTGTAAATTTAGCAATACAGTTGATTGACGGGTCAAAGATAACAACATATGACGCCTTGACTGGGGTAGGGTTAAAAGCAGCATGTATGTAGTAGCTGTTCTTCTGGATATAGTAACCACTCTCAATATCCGTAAAACGCTTCGCAGAATAGAGTTGCCACAGCTAACCACCTTTTCAGCAGTGAACTACCAGCCTTTCAAGGGATGCGGTCACCGGCTGACTTTGCCCCAGGCAGACAAAAAAGTGTTTAAAATTCAAACAGATACAGCAATTATAATAATAATGCGTGATAACAACAGCTGCAGACCCTCAAGTCAAAATCATCGTATTTATACCTCTGGACGAGACTTGCCGCTATGCTCAAATAGTCAGGTATTAGATCGGCTACTGCGGGTACTCAGCAGGTCATTATCAGCATTCATTTATTCGCAAATAATACCCACGAGCAAGGCAAAGGCATTATGACTCTGAAGGAAGTATTAGCCGTTCTGAGTGAAAACAATATCCGACTTGGACTGGATCAAAACAAGCTTAAAATTCGTGCCGCCAAAGGTGCCATTACCGCCGAGATCAAGGCGATGCTGCTTGCGTTTAAGCCGCAGTTACTTGACTGGGTCAAAAGCACCCAAGATGCCAAAGACCAGCAAGCGCCCATTCCCAAGCGTAGCGATAGCAGCGAGCAAGCTTTGTCCTTCACCCAGCAAAGATTATGGTTTATTGACCAGCTTAATCCTGGCGACCCCTCCTACAACGTGCCGGCGGCCATCAAAGTCAGCGGCCCGTTGAACACCGCGGTGCTACAGCACGTTTTTGATGAGATTTTGCAACGCCATGAAATACTGCGCACCAACTTTATTAACCAACAGGGTGAGGCCGTTCAGCAGCTGAACAACAACCTGACCCTGCCCATTGATATTGAAGTACTCAGCCAACCCGCCAGCCCCGACACCTTATTAGCATTAGCCAGCGCCGAGGCTGCACGCCCCTTTAATCTAGCCAAAGATGCACTGATTCGTGTGCGACTGATTCAACTCGGTTCCGACGACGAGCACCTGTTATTGCTGAATCTCCACCATATCGTCACCGATGGCTGGTCCAATGGCGTTATTATGAAGGAGGTCAGTGAGTTGTATCAGGCCTTCATTAACGGCCAGCCCTCCCCCCTTGAACCGCTGCCGATTCAGTACGTGGATTTTGCTGTCTGGCAGCGTAACTTTCTCAGCGAAGAAAGACTGGCCGAAAAACTCGCTTATTGGCAAAACAAGCTCACTGACCTGCCTATTCTAGAGCTACCCTGCGACCATCCACGCCCCGTTCAACGTAGCGGCCGTGGCCGGCAGATCAGCTTCACTGTTCCGGCAGACATCACCACACAGTTGAATACCATTGCCCAGCAGCATTCCACCACCCTCTTTATTGTCTTAATGGCAGCCTTTAACACCCTGCTATTTCGCTACACCGGCCAACCAGATCTTTGTATCGGCACACCTACCGCAGGCAGGAATAGATCAGAGCTAACTGATTTAATTGGATTTTTTATCAACACCTTAGCACTCAGAAGTGACCTCTCAGGCAACCCGAGTTTTA
>JAUXFT010000057.1 GCA_030622755.1 Aestuariirhabdus sp.
AGGCAGTTTTTAGACTCTTTTGAGGCGAATAGTCACTCTATTCAACAAAAAAGAGCATAGAAAATGACCAAGCCCGGCTTTTTCGCAGTAGGGCAACCCTGAGTCCGACAGGCTCCTGGCTTAAGGCATAACTGCCTGAAAAGTTCCTGAATGTGCCGGGCTTTTCCTGGCTGGAATAGAGCTGACTGAGGCGCGCCAACTTGCTCAATGCGTATTAGCTTCATTATGGTTGTTTAACCAGCAATTTTGTACGCGCACAAAACTTTTAGAGCATATATTCCCAGCTTGAGATACAACCATAAAAAAACAACCACTTGCATAACAAGTAGCTGTTTCAATTATACAATCTTTATATACGATAAAAAAACAATCAGGTTTTACTGATCGCCTTTGCCAGACTACCACCATGGCGCAACATCACCATAGGTGCATTAAAAAAATCATTGCTTTGCATAGCAGGCTTGATGTATTTCCACCGCACGACAGCCATCCTGTCGAGTTTGTTCTCCGCTTCTAGTGCCGACATTCGACTTTCGAACCTTTCCACCTCAACGCCGAGATCACCATATTCGCGGGATGCGGTACTGATATAGCCAACCGGGGTACTTTGATGCATGTAGTATTCCATCATGCTCAGCAATTCAAAGGTGTCCTTGTACGACTGCTGCTCGCCTGCCACCAATGCGAGTTGACTGACCAACTCTATATGCGCCATTTTCATGTCTTCGACAACATGATGACTAGGCATTTCTGATACCAGCCATGCGTTGTCCAGCGACCCAATAGAATTCTTAAAGCTTTGCCAGGTAGATAGAATCTTCGCTGCATTTTCGTTCTCGGATAAAATGGCTATGGCCTGTTCACCACTCGCCAATTCATTTTCCGGTTTCATACTCACACTAAGGTTCGATTTTTCGTCCCCCAGGTACGAATAAAAACGCATCATGTATGAGCTGGTCAATAGATTGATTGCGGCCTGTTGCTGGTCGTTGCTGGCCCAGGTGTTCGACGCCCCAAGGAAAAACAAGCTGGTCGCTAACCACATCGTCAACGTGCGTATCATGACTTATTCCCCGCGATTAATTTATAATTATCGGTAAAGTGTTTACTTATTATCGGAAAGTAAATATTGACAGAATCCATTTTTAATTCTACGAATTATCTGCTCATCAAAGCCGTGAATACCTACCTATTAGTCATACTGATAACGATCAAAAAACACCCAACGCCTTTCCCGCCGACTGATTGAGTCTCAGCCATCACGAAACAGGTTTGATAATTTTATACGGCCTTATTCAAGGTAGCCGTACCTTTCATGTGCTGCGATGGATTCATAGTCGATTGGCGCAGGCTCAGTTGTGCAAGACCATCCTATCTGCGAATAAAAATGCAGATGATGACTGAGATCCACCGGAGGCCACCTTTTTTGTTACTGCACAGGGCGCATCAGACCATGGGCGTTAAAAATATTACCTGATATGAACAGGTCAATAGCCTGGCATTTACCATCAGCTTATTTGACTGCTCATGGGGAAACTGATCTGATCAAGGCTAAATTCAGGAGTCAGGCCGCTCTATCAAACCGGTATGCAGCTCCTGAATACTATTCACTCCCATCAAAGCCATTGCCACTTCGATCTCCTTCTTGAAGACTGACAACAGATCTCGCAGACCCGCCTCTTTTTTAGCCGCTAGAGCCCAGACCCAGGGGCGACCGATCATCACGCCTTGAGCCCCTAAGGCAACCGCTTTGACAACATCAATTCCACTACGTATTCCACCATCCATAAAGACTTGAATATCATCCCCCACCGCAGACACCACTCCCGGCAGCTTGGAAATACTGGAGGCCACGCCATCGAGTTGACGGCCGCCATGATTGG
Organism: Aestuariirhabdus sp.; assembly: GCA_030622755.1. GTDB lineage: Bacteria > Pseudomonadota > Gammaproteobacteria > Pseudomonadales > Aestuariirhabdaceae > Aestuariirhabdus. The sequence continues at coordinate 1,884 of JAUXFT010000057.1, forward strand.
AAACAACAACGCCATCCGCCCCGACATCAGCCGCGCAGCGAGCATCATCAGCTTCCAGCACCCCTTTTATCAATAGCTTTCCACTCCACAGAGAACGTACCCAGGCGATATCCTGCCAGGTGACCGTCGGATCAAACTGTGAATCAACGAACGACTTAACATCGTTGAGGTTCTTCGCATTATTGATAAACTCCATTATATTGCCGAAGGTGTGAGGCCCTCCTGCGATGCCGACATCGGCAATCCATCGCGGCCGGGCAAGAATCTGGGGTATACGCACCAGGCTTGACCTCAAGCCCGTCACTCCGATTCCATGACGCTGATCCCGATGCCGCATACCCGATACAGCCAAATCCACTGTCAGCACCAGGGTGTTACAACCTGCCTGGTGCGCACGATCTATAAGTTTCGAAACCACATCACGATCGCGCAGCATATAGAGCTGAAACCAAAAGGGTGACTGAGTCGCCTCCTGAATTTCCTTTAGCGAACAGATACCCACCGTAGACGCTGTAAATGGAATCCCGGCAGCCTTTGCCGCCAGCGCACCTTGCACCTCTCCACGCCTGGCCATAAGGCCCGCCATACCCACCGGAGCCAGCGCCAACGGCATACCCACTTGTTGACCAAAAAACTGAGTAGCGGTATCGACATTACTGACATCACACATCACGCGCTGTTTCAAACAATAACGACGAAAATCTGCGAGGTTAGCTGCCATGGTCACCTCATCATTACATCCACCATCGATATAATCGTATAAAAAACCTGGCAGTCTTTTCTGCGCTAGGCGTTGATAATCCTCTGTAGTCACTGAAAACATGTTTTCTCTCTTTGTTATTAGCTTCTGTAACGACCCAATACAAATCGATGCGCTAACGTCCCTGATCTTAAATTCCTCAGGCTTACCCCAAGAAACCAGCAACAACACTCAGATATTAAAGCTACATCACCGCTTGTTTTCCCTAAACCAAGATAGACAACATCCAAAGTACCGTCATTTAATGTGTTCCCCATTATGCCATCTATTGCATAACCCTAAAGGCTTAAGGGTTGGAAGTGTTCGATGGGGAAATAATAATATAATGATAATTAGCTGATACTGAGAAACTGCCATTTTAAAAACAGTTTTTAATCAATTCTTGCATCGGTATCTTGGCTAAAAGTTCGCCTGGTGAAATCAAAAGTCCTTAATCAGGTATGTAATTGAGACGAGATTGTATTATTTTCAGACCGTCGCTTTGTGGGGTTACCCCTCACCGGTGATTTGAAGATATACTACCCGCTAATATTTTCCCGCAAGACATGGATGCTTGTTTGTTTAACGGTGCGTCCATCCCTTTCTAGATTATTTCTGGTTATTATTTCTGGCAATGCCAAACGATATTTAGAGTCTTATGGGTATCCGCTAAACGGGGATTCCACTAGCGATACCATGAGTAACTTTGGAAACGATGAGCAATCAGCCTTTCTCACAGCGTCATTCAATCGCCAACATTAACATTCAGCTTCCGTATTTGATGATACTGAAATGAGCAGATGTGATTAACATTTGATCATGCCTCTACTGTAGATATCTTAATGAAAAGAATTCTTTTACCTCTTATGCTTTTAGCATTTTTCGCTCAGGCCGCCACTTCCTATGGTTGGTGGGGCCCCACGGTCAATAATAACCAGTGGGGGAGTTGTTACAACGAAGCCTACAAGCATAAATATCCCAACCACGGATCCGTGGGTGATCCGATATACCTATGGGGAAACAGTGTTAATGTACGAAGCGAAATCCTGTCCTGTAAAAATGAATTCAAAAAATGGATTAGCGATGAAGGACAAAAAACGGAAACACATAAGCTCTATTCAAGAGTATTGCAGTGTTACATGAAAACAGGGGATCGAGATTACTGCACGTTTAAGCACTCCTTGTAGCCTTTCAATAATTGTTGTAATAAGCTAAAAAGCAATATTGAATATGCCTGCAAACGAACAAAACTCTCTGCCAACAAATAGTTAAGCCTTAGCCCATTTTGTTCAACTCCCTTATAGCCATAAACCAAACGAACGAATATTAATCATTATATGTTAACCAACAATCGTATAGAGCCACTGTATGTTGCTTAAAACAAAAGTCTTAATGATATCCACCTGCATCGTAATTATTTCAGGATGCTCGGCACAACAGATAAAGATGGAGCCAGTTGACGATTCATTTTCAGTGCATAAATACAATAAAAAGCACATTAAAAAACGAATCTCTGATAACCGCAGTTTTAAACATAGCGTAGCAGTTGGTGATTTCACTCTATCACCAGATGGCAATATTGACGGCAAATCCATTAATTGCAAAACAGATACGTTTTCCAATTCAGCTATCAAATATCCAGAACCCATAGAGAGTTATCTAAAAAACATCCTGATCTCAAAACTACGATCTTCTAACCTGTATGCTGAAAACCCTGACAATGCGACGACCATTATTGAAGGCAACATCAAAGCCTTCGCGCTTTATGACGAAATAGACATATTAGGAGAATTCAAATCATTAGATTTGGAGATTGAACTGCACACCAATCATGGGCAGTCTGTCAGGGTTCACAACATAGGCAGCGAAACCCTTTTCTGGCACAACCCGGGAATTGAAGGTTGCAACCAGTACGCTGAAAATGTAGAGCAATGGACCAGCAAGGCTTTTGAACAGCTGTTCACTAAAGATGGAATAAAGTTCCTCTATTCACCTACTGCCCTTACCTTACAAAATCACATTGATCAAAAACGAAAGGAAGAGATTGAATCCAGCGTTTCCATTTTTTAGCGTTGATAACTTATGATCAACAGGGGAAGAGCCTATGTTTCTATCTTTTGCCCCTCCCCTGTGCTGTCCCTGGCTCAGATAAACAGACCAATATTTGTCTGCACGTTGAAACCATCATACGACCCTTGCATGCAGCGTTTCTGCTCACGCCTTCAATTAGCTTTGGCACTTACTATCCGAAGCTGTGTTTCTTAAGGTACAGCGCGGCAGGCAGTTATCTTTAGCTCTGATGACCTTATCTGATCTGCCTCATACCCACTCGAATGATGACAGGTGTCAGCGGCATACCTTACAATGCCGCTGTTGAGACAGGCAGTGCATCGCGGTAGATGAAAAAACCGGCACCCTATAACTGCGACCTTTAAAGAGCAAGCTCCCACCCTTTTCTTTGCAAATCCTATTTGCGAACCTTATATGCAACCTTTTTTAAAACCTTATTTTTTAAACTTAAGACGCTGACGTTAACCAGGCAGAATCAAATTACTGATGAACGATCGAACAGTTGAAACAGATCCCGAAGCGCGCAAGACTGTAATCGAAAATGCGATTACTAACGCATCGAAACGTTATATTTTGGAGCGTAACAAGAAAATCAATGGTTTCGTAAAACGTCACTATTCATTTCGAGGCACATTAAAAATACATTCCCACGCAATCGGCCTGGATATCATTCGCGTTCCGATCAACATCATATGGTCTGTCATAAATATTATTCTGGCGCTGCTCGGTTTTGCCGCCCGAGCGTTCGGTGCAGATCGACTTCACCGTCTTATTAAGAAAATCCCAGCCGGTCTTGAAACAGACATGGATAAGCAAATCAACTGGTTAATTTTAACGGAGCTTTTGCAACTACCGCACCAGCAAGGCGACCGCCATAGCAGTAAAGACGCCCTGATGGACGAGATCACCAGAGACCCCGATCTGCAGCACTTGATTGAGGTCGAACTGGAAAGCCTTGATCAGGTAAATGACTATCCAGCATTCAAGCAAGAGATCGAAAGAAAACTTGCTGAATACGGTTCGACTCGAACAGGAGCTTCCGAGCTTGCGAGTAATACGGTGTTACTTGTGACGAGCAAACTCGCTTTTGGCAAAGTATTCTTTGGCGCATTGAGTGCGGGGGTTGCGCTTTCGGTTTCTGCTGCTCAATCCATAGCGGCCTCTAATTTCTGGCTTGGATCAACAATAGGTTCCTACTACTACGCCATCATGCCTGTCGAAGCCTCTTGGCAATTAATCGTCGCAATGACTGCATTAGTAGCGATTGCCTTGGCTTTGGCATCAACATTTATTGGAATCATCACTGATCCTGTTCAGTCAAAGCTGGGGTTTCATCAGCGAAGATTACGTAAACTGGTAAGCGCCGTAGAGAAAGATCTTATTTCTAATTCAGAGGGAGAATTCCACCTTCGCGAGAAATACTGTGCGCGAGTGTTTGATATTGTTGGTGTTCTGGATGCTTTGCGTCGATCTATATGAGCCATTGTTTAGAGCATTAATAGCTTAGAACATTAATAGCTTAGAGCATCAAAAAATTTTAAAATCAAGAATTTCAAATATCCCTGATGCTGAAAACTCACCCCCTAAAAACACCCGTCAAGCAATACATCACGGCCAGATTTCAGCCTGGTTTCTCACTACTAATGGTTCGCTTGGCATTATCCGCTATGTATTTTCAATTAACTGAGGCTCAAACTTTATAGCTCATATCAAAATTTACGAGCGTTTCTATTGGCCCAAATCCGAGGCAAACACTCATTCTTTTACGTATCATTCCTGATCAAAGAACATACTGAATAATATTAAAATTAGTGCTCTGAATATTACCAGACACTTAAGCCTTCATTTGCGGGAGCAACCAATATGAGCAAACCCCGGACAGATGTCGCAATGCAAGAATTAATCGACCTGGTCCGATTGAAGACGCCTTTTGATTTATCAAACGCCGAGCTCTGCTCAGGCATCTGTCAGGGATGCTCAAAAAAACTGCTGGAATATCTGGACTCGGAGCTGGAAGACTGGAGCGTCCGACTCAAACATGATGAAGTTCCCAGCTTCAAAGACCTGAATTCCCTGGCCAAGCGCAGCACAAAGATCTACAACGCACTGCAGCGAAATAACCTGGTGTGACTAGTTCCCCATCCAAAATCTAATTTTCACATCAATCCGAGCTATTCCGAACCCGGCAAACGCAGGTTTATACCGGCTCAAGCCTTTTTGCCTACTCAAACAAGAGCAGGCTTCTGTTACTTCATTCGACATTCAATGGATAACTCACTTACCTGATATGTAATAGGAGTAAGAAGAGGAATAGAGGGTTTAGGATTTGGTTAATGCGTTACTAATAGCGCTATAAGCCCGATAGGTATTCACCGACCATTCCGGATTAAGAAAGTCTGGCCAGGTAGAGAACTTAACGATGGTAATCTCTGCGCCAGGATCAACGTAGATGTATTGACCAAACACTCCACGCGCGGAATAAATTCCCTGCTCGCTATCCGACACCCAGCATTGATTGCTGTAGGCCGCGTTGGGATAGTGTTCAACAAAGCCGCTGTAAAGCACCTTGAAAGCCTCGGTAGAACCATGCCTACTGGCCTTAATAAAAGCTTCTGGAACTATCTGTTGACCATTAAAAAACCCATTATGCAGGTGCATCTGCGCAAAGCGGGTCAGGTCGCGCAAACTGGTGCTGATCCCGCCATCTGCCAGACAGGTTCCTACCCTGTCCAGGGTGACATTGGCATCTTGTTCAGCACCCAGCTTCGACCAGATTTCACGACTCAGCAACGTCGCCAATCTCGCCCCACCGGTTCGTTCACACACCCAACCCAAAACATCGCTATCAACGGAGCGATACTGAAAATATTCACCATGCTGACGCTCTTTTGGAATGGATTCGAGCAAACCGTAAATTGTATCGGGACAGGTGCGATCACCACGACCCCGCCACCCTGACGCGATATCCAGCTGGATAAACTCGGCGTTGGGATCGGTGTAGTCTTCGTTAAATTTCACGCCGGTGCGCATATCCAGTACATCTTGCACGCGAGCATCACCATAGCCACTCTTCGCCAGCTCAGGCACGTACTCCCCGATCTTCGTTTGTGGATCTATTTTTCCCTGGCCGATAAGAATACCGACCAGACTTCCGACCATGGTTTTAGAAACCGATTGCAACAGATGCAGCGTATTGGGCTGCATACCATTAAAGTATTTTTCTGATACAACCTCACCTTTATGCATTACCATAAAACCGTCGGTGTAGGTTTCTGTTAAAAAGCTCCCCAGCGTAATTATCCGCCCGTCCAGCAACTCAAACTTCACACTATCCAATTCTTTTTCAGATAATTTTTTATCGGGCTCTTTTTTATCAGGTACGTTTTTACCAGGTACGTTTTTACCAGGTACGTTTTGATCAGATGATCCACCAACTTTAGGAAGTTCACTGGCAGATCCCGGACCACGACTGATTCGTGCCACGGGAAACAGCTCACTCATGTGCTGGAACGACCAACGATTAAAGGGAGGGCTATCCCAGTTATTCAATGAAATCAGTTTTTCTTTGGGAGGAGGACAACCTTCCATCAACCGTAAATCTTGATACCCTACTTCAGGAGGCATGGCTTTCTCTCGGCTAAATAACATCCTTATTCCTCAGCAGCATTAATGGGGTGATGACAGGAGAAACGATGGCCCTGTTCAGTGATTTCTTGGGGAACGTCTTTATGGCAACGGTCTGACGCCCGGGGGCAACGGGGAGCAAAATGGCAACCGACAGGACGATTCAATGGGCTGGGAATTTCACCACCCAATGTTTTTAATTCATCGCGACGTGCCGGATCTATCGAGGGGACAGAATCCAGCAAGGTACGCGTGTAGGGATGACGTGGCGATTTAAAAACCTGCGCTACCGTTCCCGCCTCAACGATCCTGCCCAAATACATCACCAGAACCCGTTGCGCGAGAAACTCAACAGTGGCCAGATCATGACTGATGAACAGATAACTCAAACCATTTTCAGACTGTAACTGCTTGAGTAATTGCAGTACCTGCGCCTGCACCGAAACGTCTAACGCTGCGGTAGGTTCATCCAAAATTAACAGCTTGGATTCCATCGCCAGCGCCCGTGCAATAGCGATGCGCTGTCGCTGCCCCCCGGAAAATTCATGGGGATAGCGATCCATATGTTCTTCCCCCAATCCGACATGCGCCAGCAACTCAATAATCCGCTGCTGTAATTCGACACCCCGGAGGCGAAACGCCGTTTTCAAAGGCTCGGCGATAATCGCCTTGATTTTCATTTTCGGATTAAGCGATGCATAGGGGTTTTGGAACACGATACCCAGATCACGCCCCAGGCTTTTTCCCTGCGCCTTGCTGTCAGCCAACAGATTACGACCTTCCACCACAATCTCACCGCTGTCCGATGATTGCAGCCCTAACAGGCAGGTGGCTACGGTGCTCTTGCCGCAGCCGGATTCGCCCACCAGCGCTACCGTTTCTCCCGCTTTTACATCAAAACTCAGATTATCAATGGCTGTCATTACACCGTTTTTTGTCGTAAAGGTTTTATGCAGTTTGTTTACCACTAACAAGTCAGCGGGCTGATCTAAATGGCTCATGACGCGAATCCTTCCATGATATCTCCACCGCCAAAACTGACTTCAGTAACACTGTTTATTTCGATGTTTCTTCTGATATTTCTTTCTATGTTTAATTCGATGAAAGTCACGCGTTGTGCTCCTCGAGAGTTTCTGACAGTGCAGTTTCCGAGGAGGGTTTTTTCCCTGTTACATGGTGACAGGCGGCCCAATGCTTACCGCTAACATCTGTGTCTTTACTCACGACAAGCACTTTGTTCGCCGGTTGCAAACAGGCATCCGTCGCCATGTCGCAACGCGGATTAAATGCACAGCCTGCAGGGGGTGATGACATATCCGGAACCTGGCCAGGAATAAAGTCCAGCGACTGCTCACCTAATCCGAGTTTTGGTACGGTGCTCATCAACTTGCGCGTATAGGGGTGAGATGGATTGGCAAATAAATCGCCTACCGAACCACTCTCAACGACTTCACCGGCATACATTACCGATACTCGATCACACAAGGATGCGACCACACCCAGGTCATGGGTAATAAATAAAATGGCCAGGTCATGATCCCGAGCCAATGCGCGCAACAGGGTAATAATTTGCGCCTGCACGGTGACATCCAGCGCAGTGGTCGGCTCATCAGCAATGAGTAACCTGGGTCGACAGGCTAATGCCATCGCGATGACGACTCGCTGCAACTGACCACCGGACATCTGGTGCGGGTACTTCTTCAGCGCCAGATGTGGATCTGGCAACTGAACCGCCTGTAACGCTTTTTCTGCTTCTGCACGAATCTCATTTTTGCTGAGATCCCGATGGCAACGAATGACATCAAACATCTGCTGACCAACACTAAAGAACGGATTTAACGCTTTCATCGGATTCTGGAAAATCATTGCGGCGCCGCCACCGCGTAATCGCGCCAACTGTTTTTCCGGCGTGCCATTGATCTCGTGTCCGGTAACCTTAACGCTGCCCTCAACCACCGCAGAATCCGGTAACAACCCCAAACAGGACATCGCTGTTATCGACTTGCCGGATCCTGATTCACCCACCAACCCATGAATTTCGCCGACTCCAATATTCAGGTCGATTGAACGAACAGCCTGAACCGTCTTAAACAATCCGGGAAAGGAAACTTTAAGATCGGTGATTTCCAAAACCTGTTTCCCGGGCCCAGTCGTTTCAAACGGTTTTGTTGTTACAGGAGATGACATTAATGACCCCCCTGTTTTGGATCGAGCACATCTCGCAATCCGTCGCCCGCCAGATTGGCTGCCAATACCAATAAGAATATTGCCAGGCCGGGAAACAATACCGTCCAGGGGTTATCTAAAAACTGTGAGCGGGACGACGCCGCCATCAGTCCCCATTCCATCATAGGAGGCTTGGCACCCAAGCCGATAAAACTCAATGAAGCAGCAGCAAGAATGGTGTAACCAAAATCCATCGAGCCCTGCACAATCACCGGCGTCGTTGAGTTGGGTAATACATGGCGCAACATGATTTTGCTTTTACTCACACCCATCGCTCGAGCCGCATCGATAAAGGGTTCCGAACGGATCCTGACCACTGCACCGCGCATAATTCTGGCGTACCAGGGGAACCAGGAAACCGCCAGAGCGATCATCGCATTCGTCAGCCCTGACCCTAACGCGGCGGTAATTGCTATGGGTAACAGCAAAGGTGGAAACGCCAGGAATACATCGGATATACGCATCAACCAGCTATCTACCCGACCACCAAAATATCCGGAGATCAAACCAAAGGGTATGCCGATCAGCATCGCCAGCAGGGTTACCGCAAAACCGATAACCAGCGAGGTACGCGCGCCATAAAGAACTCGTGAAAAAATATCTCGCCCAAAGCGATCAGTGCCCATCCAATGCTCAACATTGGGCGGCATCAGTTTGCTGGAAAAAGCGATCTTTGCCGGATCATAAGGGGCAATCCATGGGGCAAAAATTGCCGCGAATACAATCAACAACAGCAGTAACACGCCTATCGTGAATAACTTGTTTTCACAAATAAATGCCCAGGTTTTAATTCGCCAGATAGCTGCAGGTGACTGCACCGAAATCGACAGGTTTGAGTTGCTTGTTGAAGTGTTCGTTTTAGTGATCATTGAAGTGCTCATTGAACTCGCAACCTCGGATCAACTACGTAGTACAACAGATCAACGATTAAATTTATGGTCAGGTAGGTTCCAGCCAACACCAGGGTCGCTCCCATCACCGCGGGAAAATCATTCTGTGCGATGGAGAACACAACAAATCCGCCCAGTCCGGGCCAATCAAATACAAACTCAACGACAACCGCACCACCCAGCAGATAGCCAAATGTCAGGCCAACCACCGTCAGCAAGGGAATCAAGGTTGCCTTAAGCGCGTATTGGAAATAGATGCGGACCTTGGGAACACCGTACGCAAATGAGGTGCGGATATACTCCTCCGACAGCACCTCGATCATCATGTTTCGGGTAATACGAGTGACGGTGGCCAGCGTCACAATAACCAGCGTTAACACCGGCAAGGTAAGGTGGCGCAGCGCACTCCACAACGCTTCAATATTTCCTGCCAACAGTGTGTCGATCAGGTAAAAGCCGGTAATACGTTCAAATGGGTGATCGAGCAAAATTTCGGCATCCAACCGACCCTGCAGAGGTAACCAGTTCAACTGCCCATAAAAGATAAACTGCAGCGCCATGGCGAGCATAAACACCGGGAATGCCACACCGGCAATCGAGCCTGCCCGGGCCACATTATCGACAGCACTGTTTTGCCGTACCGCAGAAACAACTCCAATTGGCACGCCCAGCACCACAACCCAGAACATCGCTATAAAGGTTAATTCAAAGGTGGCACCAATGCGTTTGGTCACCTCTTCCAGAACCGGCCGTCCGGTGCGCAGGCTTTTACCTAAATCCCCTTGCACGAGATCGCTGATGTAACGGGTGAACTGCAGCGGCAATGGCAGATCCAGGCCAAGCTCTGCTCTGGCCTCTTCAATCTGCTCCTGCGTAGGGTGGTGGCCCAACATCATCTCGACCGGTGACCCTGGCAGCAATCGGCTCAATACAAACGTTATCGTTAGCACCCCAAACAGGATGAGCAACATCATCATCAATCGTTGTGCTATGTACTTCGCCATCCGGCACTCTCTTATATGGTTACGTTTTTATTATCTATCAGCTGTGTTTCCACACGGCACTTCAACTAATTACATCATTATCACTTGCTTGAATTTTTACGCTTAACTCTGATCTCTTTCTTAAATCTCTATCTTTAGATTTTTTTAAAAGCTTTCTTCAATACTTTCTTGTGAACTTTCTTCTGCCTTTCTTCTGCCTTTCTTCTGCCTTTCTTCTGCGTTTGCTCAAGCAATTAGAAGCCCAGGCAATTAGATTGTGAAATTATTTTTTCTCTATCAAGCTTTCAACCAACCCGTTTTTATTTCCACAGACCTATTCCCACATTTTAATACCAGGTTTTTATTGAATAACCAGACATCCCTGATCGTTTTATTGTTTTGACAGCATTCCTGATATTTCATTGAATGCTTCTTACAGGCGATAGAACCTGCAAAGCATAGGCCAACGAGCCAATCCCCCTACGTGTAATAACCATGTAATAAAAAGTGAAATAAACGTGTAATTTACAGAATTCTAAAAACACCACCGAGGTAAGTTTCTGGTCACGATCCGAAGTTCTTCTTTGGTGATGCAACTCACCGGTTTGCTCCGTTTTTTGTGTTCAGTTCACGGCTGCCTATTGATGCGACTGCATGCAAACATAGGTACCAGACAACCTTATAACCTCGGCAGAAAGCCTGGCCTTGCGGCCAGACTCAACGACAACTATTTGCTCAACTGGTAATAGAAGATCGCTTCATAAGCAGGGCTCATGCTGTTTTCAATGCCTTTAATATCCGCACGAGAAACACGAGACTGCTTAACATCGGCGTACCAGATTGCTGGCGCATCATCGACCAGGATCTTCTGGGCCGCTGCGTACTTTTCCGTCGCCTTGGCGCGATCAGTACCTTCCAGCTTCATCCCTTCATCCAATAACGCGTCGTATTTGGCATTGGCGTAATGTGACAGGTTAAACAGCGTCTTTTCCTCAGTACGGTACTGGCTGTATAACCAATCGCTTGGCGTCGCGTAGGTTGGCCACCAGCCCATAGACTGGAGGTTCGGTGATGTTTCCAGTTTCTTGGCTTTATCCCAGATCACACCCCACTCACCTGGCATCAACTCAACTTCAACACCCGCCTGAGCAGCGGTTGCCTGAAACAGCTCAGCAGCGCTGGCATAGGCCTGCTTGCTACCGATGTACTGCATGGTTACTTTCCAATCGCTCTTAGGCACACCGGATTCAGCGAGCAGTTTATTGGCTTTATCCATATCAAAGCCTGGCAGGGTGAAAGAGGCATGCCCCCAAATACTGGTCGGTAGCGGCCCTGTCGGTACAGTACCGTTGCCATACATAATATCGTTGGTCACGCTGTTGTAATCCCACAGGTGCTGCAGTGCCTTACGGAATTTAACGTTATCCGTTGGGTACTTCCGGGTATTCAACAGAAACTGATAGTTTTTCCAGGATACCGCGGTGGAGACTGTGACCTCAGGATTTTTGTCCAGGCTGGCAAACTGATCGCTTGGAATATCCCAGGCTACACCCGCTTCACCATTCTTGATCATCTGGCTACGAGTAGATGCCTCAGAAACAATTTTGACGATTACGCGGTCAAACTGGCCATCTTTCCAACCGCCCCAGTAATCTTTGTTTTGCTCAAGCACAACCTGCTGACCATGCTCTACCTTGCCCAGCTTATAAGGACCAGTACCGATAGCGTTAGGGGCCATCATCCAGTCGTTGCCTTTATCAATAGCTGCAGGGGCAATCATGTAGGCCGCATACTGGCCAGATGCCACCATATCGGCAGCTGTTGAATCCTTAAAGTTCAACACCAGAGTGTCCGCTGCTGGAGCTTCAGCACTGACCAGACCCGCCCACACAAACCAGGCACCTTTCTTGGTGGTCTTGGTGTATTCGATCGATTTTTTAGCCGCTGCGGCATTAAAGTCTGAACCGTCGTGGAACTTTACGCCCTGACGCAGTTTAAAGGTCCAGGTTTTACCGTCGTTACTGCTCTGCCATGAGGTGGCAAGGCTTGGCGAAAGCTCATCACCATTTCCAGACGCGTTATATATCACCAGCGTTTCATAAATATTCGCCAACACACGGACTTCTTCAGAAAAAGCTACGGCCGGGTTCCAATCCTTGAAAGAGGCCCGATCGGCCACAGTCAGCGTATTGTTTGCGGCAAAGGCTGAACCACTGGTTAGCGGTGCAGTTACGGACAGAGCCAGCAGCCCCATCATCATCGAACGTTTAAAATTCATCGGTATTCCCCTTGTTTTTATAATGTAACCAGCAGATCTCTGAGACGATGCGCTTTTTCTTAATGCAGTGTTTCCGAAGCTTTCTGAACTTAAGACTTCCACAAAACAACCGCTGAACGCTAAAGCACTCGTTATACCTATCTTTACCTGTTAACTAACTGCAATCCATTACTCCAGCTACGTACCAGTATTTACCTATCGTCCAGCATAAACAATTTCGCGAGTCGCCAATTAGTGACGCAATATGACGCTCTAAACAGCCTACATGCTTCATAATGTTTGTTTTTGAAATTCAAAACAGCGGTGGCGTCAGATTGAAATCACCTTTCGCTGGCGGCACCAGCAATCGCGCTTTTACCTCTTCTGAGATCTCCGGAGAATCTATGGGAAACAGCCCGCAGGCCGTCATGGTTTGCCGTAAATCAACCGTTTCGCCCAGATATTCAAACACTATCTGAGCCCCGTAGGGCCGCCTGAAACTGTCCCCGGCGACACCCGCCACCAATCCATTTAAAAAACGAAATCGACTACGGTGCGACGGATACAATGCCGTCCAGATAAATCCGCGAGCAGACATATATTCTCGTTCGACCATATAGATCAGATCTGTCGAGGCGAAACAAAAGCCACGATATTTATGGATATCGATAATTTCCCGGCTATCTCCTCCCACGGTCATTCGCTCATAGGTTTTACTCTCAACCCTTTTACCATTGCGGCTCAGGCGGGTGAGGGACTTGATCACTTCTCCGGGAAAGGAAGGAGAAACGGTATAACCGAAGTAATACCCAAGGTACTTGGACAGATCATCCGTTGAATCCGGAAAGAAACCTTCCGGTACTACTGATTCCTGCGCTGGTGACTCCTGCTTACGCTCAAACAGTGCCGCGAAACGATCCGGTGCTGAGAAAATCTCCTCTTCATCAACACCAAAGAACGTGCATATTTTGCGTAAATTAAACGATGAGGGCACCGTCTGGCCGCCCAGGTATTTATTGAACTGCTGGCGGTTAATTTCAAGACGCCGACACACCTCGGCCACCGATTTATAGAAACCACACAAGAAGCGAAGATTAATACAGAATGCCTCAGGATGAGGCTGAGAAGATGATGGGGTCATGTCCGTTAACCTGACGCGTTTATAAGCACGCTATTACTGTAATACGTCAAGTAACGCTACTCACTCCGCAAGCGAATAGCAAACTACAAACAAATACAGCACACCCATAATGCTGTAATGCACCACGCCATAAACAACCAGATCCTGATCTGGCAACCCCTGAAATCACTTCAATCCACAGCGTTACTAGCGCAGACATTGCTACAGTGCCGCCTAAGTTAGACTGGTAATCTGTAGAGAGTTTTGCTGATAACTCACTCTACCGCCCCAAGCGAACGTAATACTCAATTGTATTCGGCGGGGTCACGATGGTCTGTACTTATAGCCTCTTATATCTATGCAGACAAACTTCAGTTCCTTTGCTCATAACGCTCACGAAGCGGCAATTTTTAGCCTACTCTTTGCAATATTTTCAAAACTACATTTCCATTTTATGCTGCTCGCTGCCTATACCATTTTTGATGAGTG
>JAUXFT010000079.1 GCA_030622755.1 Aestuariirhabdus sp.
ATGGGCACTTACGGCCGCTTCAAGGAAATGTTTGAGACGATTTCCGCCCAGGCGGGGAAGAAACAATACCTGATCCCTTATTTCATAGCGGCTCATCCCGGTACCCGTGATGAGGATATGATGAATCTTGCCTTGTGGTTAAAAAATAATGACTTCCGTGCGGACCAGGTTCAGACGTTTTATCCTTCTCCCATGGCAACGGCGACAGCGATGTATCACTCCAGGCGTAACCCGTTAAAGAAGGTGGGTTACAAAACAGAAACGGTTGAAACTCCACGCACGGTTAAGGAACGTAAACTTCACAAAGCCTTCCTGCGTTACCATGATCCAGATGGTTGGCCGATGCTGCGTGAAGCGTTGAAAACAATGGGGCGGGCTGACCTGATCGGGAATGGCCCGCATCAATTGATTCCTGCGGAACAACCCGGCGGCCATCGCGCTAAAGATGGTCGGCATGGACAGGGAGCACAAAAAGGCAAACGTTTTGCAACCCGGCATACCGGGTTACCCGATTTTTCTGATGCTCCAAAATCTGCACGTAAAACAAAGCCCAAGCCTAAATCCAAACACTCCGCTAAATCCAAACCTCGTCAGCGCTAGTGCGGTGGCCAGGGCGCTGAGTCGGAGAGTGCTCCAAGGCGGCTCCAGATACTAAACACAAGGTAATAAACGCCATATAATAAAAAGCCCCGTCAATCGACAGGGCTTTTAAGTTTAGCGCGGGGAAGAATCGAAGATATCCGATCAATCCAACATCAAGGCAACCATCTAAATGGCAATCCAGGTCGCCTTGAGCTCGGTGTATTTGTCAAAGGCATGCAATGATTTATCGCGTCCGTTACCGGATTGCTTGAATCCGCCGAAAGGTGCTGTCATATCACCGCCATCATACTGATTAATCCAAACAGAGCCGGCGCGTAACGCCTTGGCAGTCCGGTGTGCCTTCGACAAATTACTGCTCCAGACTGCAGCGGCCAGACCGTAATCGGTATCGTTGGCAATTTCGATGGCTTGTTCAGCACTGTCGAAACCGATGCAGGATAAAACGGGACCAAAAATCTCTTCCCGAGCAATACGCATTTGGTTGGTTACGCCGTTAAAGATAGTGGGAGCAACATAATAGCCCCCCGATTCTTTATGCAACTGTTCACCACCCACTTTAAGATCTGCACCGCCTTCTTTACCGGCAGCAATGAAGCCCAATACGGTATCGAGTTGGGTTTGGTCCACTACCGCACCAACGTTGGTTTCGGGATCTAGAGGATTACCGGGTTTCCAATGAGCCATCTCTTCGGCAACCATCTGAACAAATTCTTCACGAATACTCTCTTCTACCAACAGGCGA
The DNA here is from genome assembly GCA_030622755.1 of Aestuariirhabdus sp. GTDB lineage: Bacteria > Pseudomonadota > Gammaproteobacteria > Pseudomonadales > Aestuariirhabdaceae > Aestuariirhabdus. Next base: position 1,346 of record JAUXFT010000079.1, read on the forward strand.
GAACCCGCGGTGCAGACTTCACCTTGGTTAAAGCAAATAGCGGATGCCGCTGCGCTGGCTGCTGCGCGCAAATCGGGCGCATCGGCGAAGACGATGTTAGGGCTTTTCCCCCCGGCTTCCAGCCAAACCCGCTTCATATTGGATTCGCCAGCGTAGATCATTAACTGCTTGGCGGTGCGGGTTGATCCGGTGAACACCAGGGTATCAACATCCATATGCAGGGCAAGTGCCTTACCGATGGTGTGGCCATAACCCGGTACAACATTGAGGACGCCGCCTGGAATACCGGCCTCGATAGCTAGCTGGGCGACACGAATGGCCGTTAAAGGTGATTTTTCAGAGGGTTTTAGTACGACGCTATTACCTGTAGCAAGCGCCGGACCGAGCTTCCACGAAGCCATAAGTAATGGGAAGTTCCAGGGAACTATTGCTGCAACTACACCGACCGCTTCCCGGGTGACCATACCAATTTGGTCTTCAGCTGTTTGAGCGAGCTCATCATAGATCTTGTCGATGGCCTCTGCCGTCCAGCGAATACTATTAGCAGCCCCGGCAATATCAATGTCTACAGAATCGGAGATAGGTTTACCCATATCCAGGCTTTCCAGCAGCGCAAGTTCGTGTTGATTTTGCATGAGCAAATCAGCGAAGCGGAAAAGAACGGTCTTACGTTTTGCCGGAGGAATACGTGACCAAATGCCACTATCGAAGGTAGCGCGCGCGTTGGATACTGCAAGATCAGCATCTGCACTGTCACAAGATGCGACTTTAGCAAGCACTCTGCCATCGATGGGACTGATGCAATCGAAGGTTTCTGCCGAGCAAGCATGTCGGTAGTCACCAGCTATAAAAGCACGTCCTTCAATAGATATGGTTGCTGCCATCTGTTGCCAGTAGGCCAGGGTGCGTTGTTCAGTCATTTGTGTCTCCTTGTGACCATATGGCCTAAAACCGTCGAACTATATGATGATTATGTTCGGCGCCATTGTGTAAAAAATAATGATTGTTGTCTTGCTCATGCTTGAATGGAGAAAAAGATACCATCGATTTTCGATCTTTCAAAATATTTAACACTAAAAAGAGGAAAACAGGCTATAAAATCGATTATAGCGCTTCACTGTTTGTTTTATTTGACATATTATGAGAAAAAATAAGCTAGCGACCACCTTGTGTGGCGGTCATTACGGTAAAAATCAGTGACAGGAAGGTGCTAATTATGAACGATAAAACAGACACTTTAGACGCATTCTGGATGCCATTCACGGCGAATCGCCAGTTTAAGGCATCTCCTCGTATTCTGACTGAAGCCAAAGGAATGTATTACAAAACAGATGATGGCCGTGATGTTCTTGATGGTACTGCTGGTTTGTGGTGCTGTAATGCAGGCCATAGCCGATCACAGATTACCGAGGCAGTAACCAATCAGATCAGTAAGTTGGATTATGCACCGCCTTTTCAGATGGGGCACCCATTACCGTTCCAACTGGCAGAGCGCTTAATCAAGCACACACCGGAAGGTTTGAGCCGGGTGTTTTTCACCAATTCCGGATCTGAGTCGGTAGATACTGCGTTGAAAATAGCTATCGCCTACCACAGGGTTCGAGGGCAAGGCACGCGTCAGCGCTTGATCGGGCGTGAAAAAGGCTACCATGGCGTGGGTTTTGGTGGCATTTCAGTGGGCGGCCTGGTGAATAACCGCAAGTTCTTTGGCTCGTTGCTCAATGGTGTTGATCATTTGCCTCATACGTTAAACATTAAAGCCAATGCATTTACCAAAGGCTTGCCTGAGAACGGCGCAGAACTTGCCGACGAGTTGGAAAATATCGTCGCGTTGCATGACGCATCATCTATTGCTGCCGTTATAGTTGAACCCTTTGCTGGATCAGCCGGCGTCATTATGCCGCCGCAAGGTTATCTGAAAAAGCTTCGGGAAATTTGCACCAGGCACGGAATATTGCTGATATTTGATGAGGTTATTACAGGTTTTGGCCGTATTGGCGATGCCTTTGCATCGAACCGTTTTGGTGTGACGCCGGATATCATCACCAGCGCTAAAGGAATGACTAACGGCGCTATACCGATGGGAGCTGTATTCGTAAGTGATGATATTTATAACACGTTCATGGATGGTCCTGAGGGAGATATAGAGTTATTCCATGGCTATACCTATTCAGGTCATCCGGTTGCCGCAGCTGCAGGTTTGGCTTCACTGGATATTTATGAACAAGAAGGCTTATTTGATCGTGCGCTTGAGTTAGAGCCTTATTGGCAGGAGGCAGTTCACAGCCTTCAGGGAACACCGAACCTGATTGATGTACGTAGTCTTGGTTTGGTGGCGGGTCTGGAGTTTGCCCCATCTGCTGCAGGTGTTGGTAAGCGAGGCTACGAAATATTTACAGCTTGTTTTGAGCAAGGGCTTTTGGTCCGTGCAACAGGGGATATCATCGCCTTGTCACCACCGTTAATTATCGAAAAAGCACAGATAGATCGTATTGTTGAAACGATCTCGGATGTGGCAAAGAAAGTAGGCTAATACTCAGTTAAAGCAAAGAGCGTAGCGTTAAACGCCGGGGATACTCCCGGTGACAGCAAATAAAACCGAAAAGGTAAAACCGATGACGACTGTATTTACTAACTTTGTTGGTGGTGAAGCCACCGCAAGTGGCATTCGCACCCAGAGCGTGTTTAATCCGGCTAATGGTGAGACAACCGGTCAGGTTAGCCTTTCGACTGTTGCAGAAACAGAAGCCGCCATTGCTAATGCAAAGCAGGCATTTCCGGCATGGGCCGCTAAAACACCGTTAACCCGCTCGCGCGTGATGTTTAAGTTCAAGCAGTTGATCGAAGATAATATCGATTACCTTGCTGAACTGATTACCCAACAGCATGGCAAGGTTCACAGTGATGCCAGGGGTGAAGTGATTCGTGGTCTTGAAGTGGTTGAATTCGCTTGTGGAATTCCACACCTGCTAAAAGGTGAGCATAGTGAATCAGTGGGTACTGCTGTTGATGCCTGGTCATTAAATCAAGCGTTGGGAGTCGTTGCCGGTATTACACCGTTTAACTTTCCTGCAATGGTACCAATGTGGATGTTCCCCATCGCTATCGCATGTGGCAACACCTTTATTTTGAAACCCTCAGAGAAAGACCCCGGCGCTCCATTGTTTATGGCAGAGTTATTTAAGCAGGCGGGGTTGCCGGATGGCGTGTTCAATGTGGTTAATGGTGATAAGGAATCAGTCGATGTATTGCTGACCCATGCAGATATCCAGGCGGTAAGTTTCGTGGGATCCACTCCTGTTGCCGAATATATTTATTCAACAGCAAGTGCACATGGTAAACGAGTGCAGGCACTTGGCGGTGCAAAAAACCATATGGTGGTTATGCCTGATGCTGATATTGATCAGGCAGTGAATGCGCTAATGGGTGCAGCTTACGGTTCTGCTGGCGAGCGCTGTATGGCTATTTCGGTAGCAGTAGCCGTAGGTGATGTGGCTGATGTATTAGTGGAAAAACTGGCGCCCAAAGTTGCTGCATTAAAAGTAGGCAATGGCATGGATGCCGAAATGGAAATGGGGCCCCTTGTCAGTAAGGAACATCTCGCTAAAGTTCGCGGTTATGTTGACAGCGGAGTAGCCCAGGGGGCAAACCTTGTCGTGGATGGTAGAGATTTACAGGTTGAAGGCGCGCCGGAAGGATTCTTCATCGGTGGTTGTCTGTTTGATAATGTGACTACCGATATGACCATCTACCAGGAAGAGATATTTGGACCCGTTTTAGTCGTGGTCCGGGTACCAGATTATGATACGGCAGTGCGCATCATTAATGACCACGAATACGGTAATGGAACGGCGATCTTTACGCGTGATGGTGATGCAGCGCGTCAGTTTACCCATGAGATTCAGGTGGGCATGGTTGGGGTGAATGTTCCGATTCCTGTTCCTATGGCGTTTCATAGCTTTGGTGGTTGGAAGCGTTCTTTGTTTGGGCCATTGCATATGCACGGTTCAGATGGCGTACGTTTTTACACGCGTAAGAAAGCGGTCACATCCCGGTGGCCGACAGGTATTCGCGGTGGAGCTGAGTTTGTAATGCCCACTATGAAGTAAATTCTATGGTCGATTATCCACTCGGGTCGCCTTAACGGTGGCCCTTTTTTTGGAAAAAATAACAGTTTAAATCTAGTTGGCGGTTTGCTCGCGTTTGCTTTGGCAGGTCAGGCAAAATAAACTTTCTGGCCTGGCGGTGAGTCGAGCGCCAGCGATCAGTTGATCGCAATCAACACAGTAACCGTAATCTCCACTTTCAATACGTGCGAGGACCCGGGTGATCTGCCGGAGGTGTTCTGCGGTGTGTTCAACGGTGGCTTTCGCCATGTTCTGTTGCAGTAACGCATCCTGACGCGAAACACGGCCAAATGCCTGTTGGTCAAGCTCAACTATCTCACTGCTCTCACTAGAGCGTTGTAACAGCTCATGCAAGGCGTCACGCTGTGCCAGTAAATTCTCTTTAAGATCAGATATTTCCTGGCTTGATAATGTGTTGTCGGTCATCGATAGGCTCGCAGGTGTAAAACTTATCAAGTTTGATTAAGTTATAGGCAAAAAATTTACCATGCATCGGAAAACGGTGTTTCATAACCCTGACTCAACGCGGTAGAGAGTCGGTCGAAAATTGTGGCTCCTTAAATACAGTAAAGCAAACTAAAGCCGTTATAGGTAACACTATGTTGAAAGCATCTCATTTTTTTAATGTCTGTTTATTTTTTGGGTTTTTAAAAAAAAGTATAAATAAAAATATTTATTATTAATAAAATGAAAATACGGACGTCACGTCAAAGATTTTCAAGTTAATTACTATTAACGTTGATGTTTTGTAAATTGGTGGTTAAGCGTTAGATAACCTCGTCCTTGGGGTCAGTACGCATGGCCTCATGATTTAGTGAATACAAACCTGATGTAATACTTACCTTACTATAACAGCCACCTTATATAAGCTCCGGCGGAAATTCCCAAACAATGATAAACTTAACTCCGCTGATTTGTGCTCGTATTTAAATTGAACAAACAGGGTAGGCTATGGCCCCGCAATCGCTGGAACAATATCGTAAAGCCTGGATTTTCCGCCATAAAGATATGCCGGTGGATGAGGAGAATTTATTACGAATAACTCCATTGGGAGAAGCGCGCAGCCTGCAACTTTGGCAGCAACATGTCAGTAACCAGAGCCAGCATCCGGAGCATTTTGAGGGTGATGATTGGCCTGCAAAAGAGAGTTGCTGGCATGAACAGGGAGAATGGCAAGAGCTATGGGAAAGCGATGAGCCTGATTTACCGCAAAGCATTCTGCAAGCACTCGATTGGGCCGAAAATACGGTGGTGTATTTTTGCTATGACAGTCGTGACATCGTAGAAACCAAATGGGATGTGTTTCGTAAGCATTGGAAGAATTTTCTTTTCTTCGATGATGGGCCATTACTACTGGGTAAGAAGCGGAAACAGGTTGTTCAGTTTCATCAGGATGGCAGTTTTTCGCTCGGTAATCGACCGGGATAAACCCTGATACTTTTTTGTGTCGATCAAATTAATGGCGTAGCAAAATCAACTCTAGAAATAAACGGCGTCATTTGAAAGCTGTAATAGAGATAAATTAGAGGGATCTCACCTTTGACCGTTTGCGCAGGATCCGCTTTACGCAGATTGAAGTCTACTTTGAAATCACATTGGCCGTACATATTGGAGTGTTCACCCGACGGGAAAAAACGATAGTCGGAGCGAACGCCATTGATCTCTCCGACAGCGGGTACCAGATTGTGAAGATCCGCTTCCATGCGCACAATCCCGGATTTTTTTACAGGCTTTGCGACCGCGATTTTGCCAGCACAGTCGTTGGTAGCCAGGCACCCAGGCCGGAACTACATGCTACCACTCGATACGTTCGACTCGCCATTTTTGTTTGCGGATTTCATAGCCACAGCTGGCAAGATCAGGAATCAGCTATGTTGAGGGTGTCGTGATAAGGCTGTGGGTAACTTTAGAATTTTTGCCACTACCCTGAAGCGTTATGGTGAGGACAAACTCTTCATTTTCAGGTTGCGCCTGGTTATGGGCAATGAGTGTCAGCTTATTGGCTTTCTCATCATAAAAAGCACGATCAAAATCCCAGCTGATATCGCTCTCACTTCCATACTCGGTGATTAGCTGCTGCCAGCGTTGTTTATTGAGGCCCGCATGCTCCAGCTCTTTAATATTTTCCAGCAATAATAACTGTTTGGATAGACGGATCACGGCTAGCTCCTGATTGAATGCTCAGTGTAAAAAAAATGGTGAATGAAAGATATTGCTTTCGATCTTGATCCTATAGATCGGAAGGATCGCGAATCTTAGTTAACCATAACCATGAATAAGGGAATTCAGCATGAAAAAGCTACTAATGATGGCGTTGGGATCGATGGTGATAAGCGGAGCCGTATTCGCTGCACCATTTGGTGAAGAGGCCGATGTTAATTATTCTAAAAAACTGTGGACTGCTTTAAATAGCGCGGGACTGGTTGGAGATCATGCCATTATGTCGACGCCCTATACAGGCACACATCCACACGGCGCGATATTGGATGCTCTGGACGCGAAAGCGACTGTCGATGGAGAGGAAGGCATTGTCATAATCAAACGAAACTATGGTGGTGAGGGGGTTAGCAAGCAAGCCGTAGCCGATAATCCGGCAATGTATTTGAAAGCCGTAACGGTGATGTACAAGCGCAAAGGCTACGACCCGGATAATCACGATTGGTTCTGGGTTAAGTACAAGCCTGATGGTTCGTTGCACCTGAATCCCAAAGGAATGCAGCTCGCCGGGATGATCGCCAAAGGCGCTAATGCTGGATGTATTGCTTGTCATACTGCTGCCCCCGGTGACGACATGGTGTATAACCATGACCGCTACGCGAAGGGAATGTAGCTCGAATCTGTGAGCACGGTGATTATGATTAAGCAGCAATACACAGCGAATACGGTATTGGTGGGGCTCCTGGCTCTCGTACTGTATGGAGCCTCATCGTTGATTGCCGCGCAGCAGGTGATTTCTCCTGCCAACCCGATGCAAGCCGAAGATACTGTAGTGGTTTCAGGGGAAGGCATAGCGCTGTTTGAACGGGGAGAACAACTGCCGAGATGGCAAGTACTGTCTGGTCAGCAAACCTATGAGCCTTTGCTGGCTGGCGATACCGTTTTGTTGGGCAGTAGTAACGGGCTCTATGCGCTGAACAGGTTAGATGGCGCTGTTCGCTGGCACCGGCAGGTATCGTCCAGTGCAATATTTTCACCATTGATTGTGGGTAAGTACGCTATTGCAGGAGGGACGGATGGGATATTGCGCGCTGTGAATGTTGATGACGGCACTACGCTGTGGCAGCGAAAATTTCCCGGCTGGATCTATAGTCCTGCGCTGGTTGGTGAGCTTTTGGTGAGTGGTGGCAATCAGGGTATTCTGTGGGCGCTCGATCGAGCCGGGGAACCTGTTTGGGAGTTCACTCTTAATGGGGATGAACTGGTGTATCGACCGGTATCTATAGGCGATAATCTGGTCGCTGTCAGCACATTTTCGGGTCGGGTTGTGGTGCTGGATGCTATGGGACAGGTGTATTGGCAGATCAAATTACCCACCCCCGTAAAACGAATCGATCTGCAGGGAGAACAGCTGCTATTGCATCGATTTGGAGGCGTTGTGACTCAGGTAGACACCGCTACGGGCAGGCTCATTGCCCACCATAAACTGGGGGGAGGGTTAACCTATCGAGCTCGCTGGTTTGATCAACGCTGGTGGATCAGTGATGACCAGGGGCGCATCAGCACGCTAACGCGAGGTGGTGAAATAACGCCCCGGGCGTCGTTGATTCAATCAGTAGTGGCTATGCCGGTAGTGGTGGGCAAGAATCTGTTATTACCGGTCAAAAAAGGATCTGAATTGAAATTAATGCCTTTGCGACCGGCCATCTAAAGGGATGAAAGCAAAGGTACAAAAATAAAGATACGAAAATAAAGGTACGAAACAAACCGTGGAGTTACACGGGCACGGCAGTACAACAATCGAGCATCTCTTTGCTAATGATGACAGGAGTAATGGGGTAGCCGTTTGGTTAAGACCCAGTGGTAGTAATACGCGTAACGTTAACGTGCGTAACGGCTTAACGTAGACGCGGCCTGCGCTGCGAGGTAATATCGTCGCCTTAAATTACCCGGTTAAAAACCATGAATACATTCGCCTTTTCGCATCGTAGTTAGCGCGTTAGTATTCGGGTTTCAGATGTAGTGTCATATCAACATGCTCTTCACAGGATCTCTCTCATGAGCCTTGCCGATAAAGTCCTGGCGGTTAATAACGACCTGCCTATTCGCACTGAAAGTCCCGTCCACAATGGTAAAGTCCGTTCGGTCTATTGGCTTACCGAAGCAGACAGCCAGCGTTTGATTCGCGACAGGGGATACGATGTCCCTGCCGATGCGCCACTGGCCATTATGGTGATCAGTGACCGCATTTCTGCGTTTGAATGTATATGGCACGGTGAAGGGGGAATGAATGGGGTGCCTGGTAAAGGCGCCGCATTGAATGCAATCTCTAATCACTGGTTTCGTTTATTCCGCGAACAGGGGTTGTCGGATAGCCATATTCTTGAGGTTCCCCATCCCTTTGTGTGGATAGTCCAGAAGGCTCGTCCGGTGATGATAGAGGCGATCTGCCGTCAATACATCACGGGTTCCATGTGGCGTTCGTACGCCAAAGGCGAGCGAGAGTTTTGTGGTATGCAGGTACCTGAAGGGCTGCAGAAAGACCAAAAACTTCCAGAGTTACTTATTACGCCATCCACAAAGGGGGTGTTAACGGGGATTCCAGGTGTGCCGGAAGTAGATGATGTAAATATTGGCCGAAGTGATATCGAAGCAAACTATGCGGCGTTTAACTTTACAACGCCGCAAGATATCGATCGCTATGAACTTCTGTTGAAAGAAGGCTTCAACCTGATAAGTAATACCCTGGAAGAACTGGATCAGGTTTTCGTGGATACCAAATTCGAATTTGGTTATGTGAATGATGCCAGTGGTAAAGAGAAGCTGATCTATATGGATGAGGTGGGTACGCCTGATTCGTCCCGTATCTGGGATGGTCCTTCTTATCGAGAGGGTAAAGTCGTGGAAAACTCAAAAGAGGGCTTCCGTCAGCTACTGCTTAACCACTTCCCGGACCCGGATATCCTGTTGAATAAAAATCGCATGGCGGAGCGTGAAGCGTTGGCGCGTGATAATGCCTTACCGGAATCGGTATTGTTGGAGGTTTCTAAAACCTACGTTGATATTGCCGAGAAAATCACCGGTGAGCCCCTGCGTCTATCCGATAATCCGAAGCGTGAAATCATCGATATTTTGCGAGACGAGTTTGATTTGATCGATTAGTGCTATTCACGCCGGAATCACGCCGGATCGGGAAAGAGCCCCCTCGCTCCGGCATGAATACTACATACTTATACCTGCATATAAAGTACCTGCATATAAAGTACCGGCATGCACGTTCCCACATACCCGCAAATACATACCTGAAAAATAACCTGTCTGGTGATTCGGATTAAACCGTGCGCAGGTACCATTTGTATTCGAGGTCGGAAATTGATTTTTCAAACTCGACCAGCTCGTGGTTTTTGCAAATAGAGTAAGTATCGACAAAGTGCTGCCCGAGGTACTCCCCCATTACCTTTGATTCATCAAGTTCTCGCAGCGCGTCGCGTAAATTATCGGCCAGACAGGGTTCAATCTGTTCGTAGGCATTGCCTTTTAGTACTGCTGGTGGCTCCAGCTGTTCAGTAATACCGTAGTGAATTCCAGCCAGTAGTGCACCCATAACCAGGTAGGGGTTGGCATCTGCGCCAGATACACGGTGTTCTATGCGGGTCGCTTCACGATCCCCTGCCGGTACACGCAGGGCGGTAGTGCGGTTGTCCTTACCCCAGCTTGGTGCATTGGGGGTATAAAAGTCTGGAGAGAAGCGGCGGAAAGAGTTCACGTTTGGGCAAAACAGAGCCATTGACGCGGGCATCAATTTCAGTAATCCGGCAACGGCCCGCAGCATATTGCTGGTATAGCTACCGTCCTGATTGGCAAAGGCGTTTTTGCCCTGTTCATCCAGCACGCTGATATGAATGTGCATTCCGTTGCCCGCTTGATCAGCGTAAGGCTTGGCCATGAAGGTGGCTTCGAACCCGTGTTTGGTTGCGATGCTTTTGATGACTCGTTTTAGCAGTATGCCGTGATCGCAGGCCGCCAGAGGGTCGTCAATATGGTGCAGGTTGACTTCGAACTGGCCCGGAGCATATTCAGCACTAATGGTATCTGCGGGGATTCCCTGTAGTTGAGCGCTGTGGATTACTTCCTCAAGAAAATCGGAGTAATCATCAAGGTTGTCTATCGAGTATACCTGGGTATTGTTTTCTCGTTTGCCGGAGACCGGAGATACCGGAGGCTGTGGTGTGTTGTCGCTACTGAAGCTTTTATCCAGCAGGTAAAATTCCAGTTCGACGGCGACGACGGGCTTGAGGCGAAGTTCCTTGAAACGCTCCACTATGGCGTTAAGCACCTGGCGAGGGTTAAAGCTAACCGGTGTAAGATCGGCTTCATGCATGGTCATCAATAGTTGTGCGGTAGGTCGCTTTTGCCAGGGCACAATAGAAAGGGTTTCAGGGATTGGGTAGCAGTACTTGTCACAATCACCCGTAGCCAGGCCAATGCCGGTTTCTTCTACGGTGCCCCCCCTGATATCCAGGGTAAAAACAGATTCTGGCAGGCAAATACCTTTTTCATAGGCCTTCTTAAGGACGGAAGGGTCGACGCGTTTACCCCGTATAACACCATTCATATCAGCAATTAAGAGGTCGATAGTGGTGACTTCCGGGTGTTTTTTCAGAAATTCTGGCGCTTCACTTGCGTAAGTCGCGTCAAACATTAGACATACCTGACTGTAAAATATATTAATCAAAGGGTGTTTGAAATTCAGTGAATCTTAAAGGCCGATTAAAGTCAAGCAAGCCACCCCTTATATAAAAGCCATATCAAGCTACTATGCAGTGTTATGGCTTGTTTAGAGTCTGGTTGGTACTCTTGGAATCATAATGGTGCACGCTTGTAAATGATGCAGAGCAGGTAAAATAATCTTTTGTGTTGCTTTTTTTTTAATGGTATTGTGTGAAAAATCGAACAATAAGCATGCTGAAGTGATAAAGGTTATATAGATGTCTAACAGCAGTATTAAGCCCTTGATTGGCATTTCTGCCTGCACACGTCAAATGGGTATTCACCCTTTTCATGTTGCCGGTCATAAATATATAGCCGGAGTCGTCGATGGTACCGGAGGCCTGCCGGTTATCATTCCGTCGCTGGGTGACAAACTGGATGTGACGTCTACCCTGCAACGGCTTGATGGCCTGTTGTTAACCGGTTCCTATTCCATGGTGCAGCCTCATCTATATGGTGTTGAGTGCACAAGGGATTCTTCAGAATATGATCTAGGCCGTGATGCCACAACATTACCGTTAATTCGTGCGGCCATTGCTGGAGGTGTTCCATTACTGGCTATCTGTAGAGGCTTCCAGGAGATGAATGTGGCGTTTGGTGGTAGTTTGCATCAGAGGTTACATGAGGTAGGAGGCTTCCAGGAGCACCGCGAAGAAAAAGAACATTCTATAGATGAGCAGTATGCGGTGAGCCACCCGGTAAAGATTCATGCTGCTGGCGTGCTGGCCTCGCTTATGGGTGAGGGTGATCAGATGGTGAATTCATTACATACGCAAGGCGTTGATCGTCTGGGTGCGGGTTTGCACATAGAAGCAACGGCAGAGGATGGGTTGGTAGAGGCCTTCTCAGTGCCGGGTGCCACTGCATTTAATCTGGCAGTGCAGTGGCATCCGGAGTGGAAAATTGCCGAACATGATTTTTACATTAAAATATTCAAGGCTTTTGGCGATGCATGTCGCCAGAGGGCACAAACTGCAAGTTAGAGGTTTATCATGGAAGCCATAGAAAACTGGCTAAAGGAAAATGGCATTACCGAAGTGGAATGTGTGGTAGCTGATTTCACGGGTATCGCCCGAGGCAAAATCATGCCCGCGTCCAAGTTCAAGAAAGAGCGGGGAATTCGTTTGCCTGAGTCGGTAGCGCTGCAAAGCGTGACCGGGGATTACGTTGACGACGACCTCTATTATAAGCTGGTGGATCCGGCAGAAATTGATATGCGACTGTACCCGGATGAGAGCGCAATGTTTTTGGTGCCCTGGGCCCTGGAGCCAACCGCACAGATCATACATGACACCTATGACAAGAACGATAACCCTACCGAGCTGTGCCCTCGTAACCTGTTGAAAAAGGTTCTTGGTCTTTACCAGGCGAAAGGCTGGAAGCCGGTTGTAGCGCCTGAGCTGGAATTTTACCTGACCAAGCCATGTAATGACCC
>JAUXFT010000074.1 GCA_030622755.1 Aestuariirhabdus sp.
ACCGCGACCGAGTAAGCTTCTGCACAAAAATCATACATCGCATAGGTTGGCGGACAGATCATCACCCGATCTTTACCCGGTGCACAGAAGGCACGTACCAGCAGATCTATTGCTTCATCTGCCCCACGTACCGCGACTGATTCACACTCAACATCGCTATAGACGCGGTAGGCTTCGGCTAACTCATAGGGAAGAAAATCCGGATAACGGATCAGCGACTGGCTAACACCTCCGTAGTGACAATCTCTCTCCAGCTCATTGGCGTTAAGCCACAAGTGCCCGTTACCACCAATACGTCGTGCCGACTGGTATGGGATTAAATCCCTGACCGCTGGCGCAGCTAACTGTGCTGCCAATGAATTCACGCATCTCTCTCCGAGGCTATTTATCACTCTGTACCGCCTCGCAAACAACAACCAGACAGGAAACAACAGGAGCAAGAATATGGAATAGAGTGGGATTTAAGCAGAATAGCCTTGCCGCCAGTAACGATAATCCAGCATACTAGCCATGAATAAAACTCATAGCTAAGATCACATCAACCCAATGCTCAAACGCTTACCATCACTCCGTGAACTTCAGGCTTTCATCATCACAGCCGAGCACCTGAGCTTCACCAAAGCCGCTATAGAGCTGAGCCTAACGCAAGGGGCTGTAAGCCGACAAGTGATCGCACTGGAACAGCGGCTCGGCGTTACCCTCTTCCATCGCCATGCCAGAGGCCTCACCCTGAGCACACATGGCATGAGTTTTTTACCGCAGGTAGAGCAAGCTCTCGGGCAATTGAACAACGCCATGCTCAGCCTGTTACCCGATGACGATCGGATACGCATAAAGGCCCCCACCTGTATCATGCCGTGGCTTCTGCCCCGCCTGATAAGCTTTCGTAGTGCGCACCCGGAGCTGGAAGTCGAACTCACCTCTACGGTTCGCCACGGCATCAACTTTGCCACTGAAGATTTTCACGCAGCGATCGTCTATGGCACCGCTGACGAACAGCAACTGGAATACCAACTGCTGTTTAATGAAGTCCTGACGCCTATGTGTACTCCAGAGTTAATTCAAGAGTTAATTCAAGACCTGAAGCAGAATACAACCCCGAACTCGAGCAACACCATAACCCCGATACCGGATCAGCAGCTATCAGCCCTCACCTGGCTTCACGCCAGTGATACCCAACACGACTGGCAACTCTGGCTGCAATCTGCTGGTCTTGGCGAGCTAACGGCCGAACATAACCAGCACTTCGATACCCTTGACCTGGCCACCAACGCAGCATTGCAAGGATTCGGTATCACCATCGGAGATGTCACCCTCAGTGATTCAGAAATAAAACAACAACGTTTGATAGCTCCTTTCAGCGCACAGGTCACCAGTGGCAAAGGCTACTACCTGATACACCCCAAACGGCAGGCCAACGACCAGCACCTGCGACTCTTTGCACAATGGCTTTCCTGAATGACGAGAAACCTGTTTTCTGGCTAGCGCACAAAACCCTGAATAGCATCCCCCACCGTATCCAGTAACACTCCATTCAAAGCGAAGTAATCACCGAGCAAAGTGAGATGCAGCAATACGATCATCCAGAAGATGAATCGATAGGGTTGTTTACGGGTTTTGTGACGTAAAAAATGCTGCGCCAGCCACGCGCCTGGCCAACCACCCATTAACTCATAAAGGTGTAATTTCCGCTCTGGCGTGCGCGGCTCATCATTGATGGCCGCAAGCTTATCCCGTCGATAAGCGAAGAAACACAACAGACTCATCAACAGATATACCGGAAGCAATAAAAAAGCTGTTCTCACTCGACCAGGCCAACCATCAAGTACATTAAGCTCACCGTACAATTTGCCTTGTAATGGACTCTGCCAGTCGCCAACGGAATCTTGCCACTCCTTGATGGAAGCCTGTCCGCCTGAATCACTCCAGCGCCTGCGCCAATCCCCAAAGTGAGATTTCGCAACATTCAGCCAGTACTGCGCTTGCTGCTTAATACGTCCCAACCATTCATCTGAGGTATCACTTGCAGCCTTCGAAATCATGCCACCAATATCTGTATCATTCCTGCTTTTATCTTCCGCGCGAACAATTGCTGGAGGCAGGGAATCGAATCGCTCAGTCTCGACTGTTTCTTCCGGGCAGTTGGTATCGGTGAAGGTAACGCTGCCATCAGGTTTCGTGCATTTCAGTATGACTGTCACATCACGCACTTCAGGCTCACTGGCCGTTGCACAACCTATCAGCCAGCCAGAGGCGTGCCCATTCACGGCTACACTGCAGAGCAACACCTGCAACAGGACTAGAACCGATCGCGTCATACTAGCAACCTTTCATCACTCGAGAACTTATTTGGCCTTGATCAGGAATGATTCGTGTAACAGAAAAACTTCTTAACGCTGTATATCCCGTCAGACTTTTCATATTAATTAAAAAACACTACGCACAAACCCGCTCTTCGATCAGACCGGGTTTTGGATAGGGTTTGGCGAAAGTAAACGCCTCCGCAGTGGAACCCTGCTCAGCCAGCTTCCTCAACACGGCTGTCGCCTCTTCCACGCTGGGCAAGGTACCTGCCGGAATCCACCATAGTGCCAGTGCGGGAGTATCAAGCTTATCAAACCACTGCGCGCGATCTTTAACCACTTGCAGATGATCTCCACGGTACACAAAATTCTTCAGGGCCTCGAACGAATCCCACACCGATACATTAATAATCATCCGTTCATCATCGTAAGCCTTGATAGCAGTAGCATCACCATCTTCAGTTTCCAGCCTCCAGACAAAACCTTCACTGTTATCCGCCAGGGCATTAATTGTATCCAGCTGGCCAACAAATCCCTGCATTCGTGGATCATCAAGTGCTGCAATCCCGCGGGCGATATTAATTTGAGCAAGGTGATAACGCTGTGTCATCCATAATTCCCTATAAATTAAATGTAATGCGACAGATGACAATACCTAGCCAAACAGCAAAGCGCTAGAAATCGTTTGTTATAAAATCAGGACGGCTGAAAAGTATGCTCTATTTGCTGCCAACCCGACTACCGGGGTTTATATTTCCTTTCTTGCCCCAACCATTAATTAATCAACACAACCTGTAAAAATGACAGTCATGAGCACAACCAATCTGGCCTGCGCCCACTGCGGCACTCTGAATCGAATACCTACCGACCGCCTTAGCGATCATCCAGGCTGTGGACGCTGCAAAAATTCCGTTCTGACCGGCAAACCCATTACCGTACACAATGGCAACTTCAACAATCTGGTGCTGAAGTCCGGCATTCCAGTTGTGGTCGACTTCTGGGCAACCTGGTGCGGCCCTTGTGTTCAGTTCGCGCCCACCTTTGAGCAGGCCAGTTCTCGCTGGGAGCCAAAGCTCCGTTTCGCCAAACTCGAGACCGAAGCAGAACAAGCTCTCGCCCGGCGCTACGCTATTCGCAGCATTCCAACGCTGATGGTATTTCGTGATGGTAAAGAGATTGCCCGACAAAGTGGCGCCATGACCGGCCAGGCTTTTGATCAATGGCTACAGCAAGTACTTAACTCATAGCACTGGCGAAAATAACTGCGCAGCAGCTGTCAACCTGGTGCTATTCTCATTTACCTATTTAACACTTTTACCATTAATGATGCTGTGACACTGCGCGTGAACATTTTAAAAACCTCATCAAAGCCCATGCATTGATGGAAACCTAATGATGGCTGATTTGCGGGTTGGAAATTTACTTCGCAGGCAAGAGTCTTCACATTATTTTCAATTGAATAGCGCTCTAGTGCTTCATACAGAAATGTAGCCAGACCCATCTGTTGAAATGCTTCGGCAATAGCGACCTGGTCAATATAGAGAAAATCGTCAGTCAGGTTGTCGCAAAACCATTAGTACTCATCACCATCGTAATTTTGCCCTTTGTGGATAGCAAAGATGTAACCAACCAGGTTTTCTTCAAGCTCTATCACTCTTGAAAATTCGCTTACCCGATGCAATACCTGCAGATCATGCAGTGATAATTCAGAGACACCGGGCAGTGAATGTTGATTTATTTTTAGTATAGAATCGAAATCTCTGGGTTCTATTTCACGGATATCACGGACATCACGAATGCGGGGCTTCATCCAAAAACCCCACGGATAAGGGTAGGTTCTAAAATGGCAGTCGCCACAAAGTTGACCTTTCCAATGCCCATAACTTACGGCCAGTCACATTTTATTTTTCGCCCGGAGTATTGCAGGATCAAGTCTTGGGCTGACGATCGCTGTTAATAAACTTGGCGACAAATACCGCCGCGCCATGTTGCTCGAAAGAGGCTTTCATTAATCTCGTTAACACGGTCATCAAATTATCGTATTCGCCAAACAGTTGCGTACTCATTCGATTGGGCAGCACAATAATATCGTTCTCATGACGCAATTGCTCAATCAGATCAAGAATAGCGGTTCGGTACTCATCCTTAAGTGGATAAAAACTTAATTCAACTGACAGATCCATAATGATGCCCCTCTTTATTAATGAACTAAACTTATGAACTAAACTTATGAAATCTCACGTCTTGAAAATCCCTGTTTTCTGACCAGTTATTGTTAAACTCACAGCCATTAAACACGCAATCTTTAAACAAAACCTTAAACAATCAATCGTTATAGTGTTTCTGTACAGCTAGCTTTAACTACTAACCTTCCTGCAGGGTTTTCAAAAAGGCTTCTGACTCAGCAATGGATCGTTCCATCTCGGCTACCAGCCGACCAACATCAGTTTGAATCGTTTTAAGTTCGCCTTTTAAAGAATCAATCGCTCGAGCATTCAGGTTATGTTTTAAAAACAAAACCTGGTCCTGTAACGCTGCCAAAACCGGCTGCATCTTACTTTCAGATCGACGCATCGCTTTCATCAAACGTTTGTACTTGCGTTCGGTATCCGCCAATTTGCTAGCGCTTTGTTTGCGTAAACTGCTGTTAGAATAAAGATCAAGTTCATCGCGCCACTCATCAAACAGCGCTTCAGAAACCTCTGATACTGCTTCAATGCGATCCGTTACGGCCTCAGCTGCAGACTTGCTCTCCTCAAATTCCTCGTTAAGCAGATCGTACTTATCGACCAGTTCCTGATCTTCGATCGTTACCACGGATCGGTACTGCTCCAATGCAGATTTGAACTGCTCCTTGGCTTCATTCTGAGCATCGCGCGCATCCTCTACACGATCCACCATGATATCGCGCTTGTGTACTCCAACACTCTCCATGGCGTTGTAATAGGTACTCTGGCAACCCACAAGAGAGACTGATAACAAGGCGAAACCCACAACGGAAAATCTCTTTAACATCTATGTACTTCCTGTAATTTTTGCCATATTTCTGCAGTACTAGTCAGCAGAAATACCAGCGACGGTAAAATCGTCTACTTACATTACCTACAAGGCCGCCAGGATAGTTTCAGCACTGCTTGACTCAATACCTTTTGTATCTACGTTCAACAATTCAATAACGCCATCATTCACGATCATTGCATAACGCTGGCTACGAATTCCCATCTGGAATTCAGAAGCATCCTTATTTAGGCCAAGCGCCAGCGCCAATTCAGCATTACCATCAGCCAACATAATGATATCGCCAGCATTCTGCTCCTGCCCCCAGACTGCCATCACGAAGGCATCATTAACTGAAGTACAAATAATACTATCGATTCCCCTGGCCATAATCGCATCACTGTTGGCCACAAAACCAGGGAGGTGAGTTTTCGAACATCCCGGGGTAAAAGCACCCGGCACCGCAAACATCACTACTTTTTTATCGTTAAACAGATCATAGGTTGTCACATCCTGAGGTCCACTTTCACCCATTACTTTCAACGTCAGGGAGGGAATTCGATCACCTATCGCTACGCTCATAGTTATAACCTTTTATGTGTACTTTGCTGTTATTGAATAAATGTTACAGATGGTCAGCCAGCGAACCAGAAAACAATCTGTTAAAAATACATTAACATCCAGGGCAATATGATCGCTGTAATAAACGCCGTCATAGCCATCGCCAAACCCGAGAACGCCCCCATTTCGCGACTTACCTGAAAGGCTCGAGCAGTACCTATGCCATGTGCACTGACACCCATGGCAACACCTTTAACGCTATCGTCACGAACCCTCATCAGTGATAGCAAACGCGTACCAAACACCGCTCCGATAATACCCGTGGAAACCACCAACACCGCTGTTAACGACGGTAAACCACCAATTTTTTCAGCGATACCCATTGCAACCGGTGCAGTAACTGACTTGGGCGCCAGCGATAATTGCGTCTGCAAACTGGCTCCCATGATACGTGCGATCAACATACCACTTAAGGCCCCGACCACAACGCCAGTGAGTAATCCGGTCAACAAAGGCCACCATATTTTTTTCAACTTTGATAACTGTTGATACAGGGGAATTGCCAGAGCCACCGTTGCCGGCCCTAACAGGAAGTGAACAAACTGTCCGCCCTCAAAATAGGTATCGTAAGAGGTTCCACTGAGCACTAGCAACAGTATGATCATGAGTACGGCGGTTGCTACCGGATTCAATAAAGGGTGATATCCACTGGCGACGTAGAGCCGATACCCAAGGCCGTATGCAATCAACGTAACAGTCAAACCCAACAGAGGAGTCGTTGATAAATATACCCAGATCGTCGAAAAGTCCGCATAACCCATGCTATTCCTCCTCCGCTTTTATTCCAGCCTTACTGTCAGGCACGGCAGGCTTTATCGTTTCTTTCGACATAAATCGCATCATGGACTGCATGACATAAGCCGTGACCGCCATCGTCACCAGAGTGCTCACGATCAGTGTCACCAATATAGGCAGCCACTCATCTGCGATGCGATCAAAGTGCACCATCATGCCTACACCCGCAGGTACAAACAGTAATGACAGATGACTCAACAGTGCGCTGCCGGCGCTATCAACTGATTCCATAACCGATCTACTTACCAGCAACATTGTTAACAGCAAGACCATGCCCACCACAGGTCCCGGCACAGGAACGTTCAACAAGCGCACCGTTATCTCTCCAACCAACTGAAAGACCAATAATGCCGCCAAACCATTAATAAAATTCACAATCTCACCGCTGTATATTTCCTCTTTTATTTATTAAGTATGCATCAAGCATCTGATCAGCAAACATCTATTTATCTCATCAAGAATCCAGTGATCAAGCAGAATTTCATGAATAAATGTCACTTATCAACAATACGATCTATTGTGACATGTATGATTCATAATTTTTATTTTTTACATTTCGCATTACGGTAAATCTTGACGATTTCGATTAACAGCCGACTTATCGGACCATACGGCAAATTCGTTGCCATTTGGATCACAAAAATGAAAACGGCGACCACCCGGGAAATCAAAAACCGGTTTCACCACCGCCCCTCCCGCTTGAATTATCTTCTCCTGAGTTTGTTCAAGCGTTTCGCTATAGAACACGACCAGTGCACTTCCATTCCCCGTTGAACTACACTGCTCTGATTGATAAAATCCGCCATCGATCCCTGCCCCCGAAAATGCCGTGTATTCCGGCCCAAAGCTCGTAAACTCCCAGCCAAATGCACGGCTGAAAAAATCTTGTGTCACTTTAATATCCCTGGCCGGAAACTCAAGATAATTAATCGATTCATGAACATTCATGGCTAATTCCTATTGATCATGCAGTGACAAAATATACCCCATTTTGGGATCAATGTTTCCTGCAAGTGTTTGCTGGTAGATCCGTTCAACCGCCTCTTTCCCTGACTCCTGATTGACTACCATCCAGTCTGCAACAAACCTGTTAAACCGATACCATGCACTGGCAAGCCTTTTCTGAAATTCTGCGCCGCCCCACTCCTTGAGACGTTTTTCTGCTTGCGATGGAGCAAAAAACATCGTCGGTACAGCTCCCGGTAACTCTTTGGGCAAACCACCCCGAGCATCCCAATGAGAGGCACCCACCAGGCAGCTGTATTTTAACTGGTCAGCGTAATGCTGATGCAATGCCACCAGCAACTCACCCATGCCAGCAAAATCTATCGTGGCGGCAGCTTTGCTCGCATCCAGCTCTGACACCTGCTCATAATTTAACACCCGGTCATAACAGCCCAGCCCTTCAACAAATTTGAGGTTTCGGGATGACGTAAGACCAACAATTTCATAATGATGTTGCCGCTGATTGCGATGCTGTTGCAGTAAATAAGCCAAACCCAGCGCCGTTTTACTCGAGGCACTGGTTAACACCAGAGTCTCTGCGCCATAGAAATCAGTGTCATCAAACAGGTCATCCAACAGAAAGGAGGTGGTAAATAAAGGCCGCAACAGCATTTGCATCGCTTCACTATCGGCATTGTAAAGCGGATCCACGGCTGTTCGCAGATACTGATTATAGATGACTGACAATGGTTGCCGATGCGTGCTGACATCAATAAAACTGGCGGATGTAATATGGCCTGGCTCGACTATCAAATGCGTTGCCATCGGGTAGTAACCATACAAACGCTCACCCACCGCAATATCACCACAGCGGGATTCAATCACATCGGCAAATCCCCAAACAGGAATGACACCCTGTCCCTCTTCAGCGGGAAAAAACTCCCAGTAACGCAATGCATTACCCATGGCGGCGTAGGTTATGTTGTTTGCCGTAAAGGCAAAACAATCTACAGACAACAATAGCTGTCCTTCTGCTAACTGCTCTTTGGTTGGACGTTTTTCCTCAACCCATTGAGTTTTTGCAAACTGCTGTTTATTGACCAAAAACCTGGTTGCGACAGCTGAGCTCATCCGTTATCTCCTTGTTAAATAAAATCATGTTCACTCGGCAGCTCTCAAACTGGCAATGCTCTATCGGATATTGCTTCACCCAGTACATCTTCGAATATTTATGATTCTGGCAAGCATGCCAGTCATTTGCATATCCATTTACATATCCATTTACATATCCATTTACATATCCATTTACATAGTACAACTGAACAGGATTCTCTCAAGGCTGAGTTACCTGCAAGCAAAGCCTGCAAGCAAAGCCTGCAAGCAAAGCCTGCAAAACCAGCTGCTACTCTCCTCATTTATATTCTCTTGTTTTTCCGAAACAACAATCTGCTCCAAGCTGAGCGGATGAATTCAGTCACCCGGGAACAGGGGCTATCGCCCAGATACCCAACACCACAAATATCGACATCGCCGCTATATAACCCAGATTCCAGCGCATAATCTGAAAGGAATCGACACCATAACGACCCTGCATCGCCAGATTCATCCCTGACAACGGGCCGACAGCAGAACCCAACGCCCAGGACGATAAAAACACCAAAGCCAGCAATGTGTGATCGGGCTGCAAGGGTGTTAATAATGAACCTATCAAGGCGATACTGATGATCGGGTGCACCCCGACTATCGCCAGGGCAATGATAACGCCGTAGGAACAGGAAGCCTCCAGGGCGCCGAACTGCTGTAAGGGAAACAGATCCACCAGAGTGGAGGCCAGTCGCTCCAGACCGTAACCAAGAACACTGGCTGCCATAAACAGAGTTAACTCGTTCCCCATCTGCGGTAATCGTTTGCTCGCGTGATCAACCAACATCCGGACCATCGGTTCTCGGCGCAACAGCAAGACGGATGCCGCCAACAAGGGGGCTAACAGGGTTATCAAATCCAGAATCGACATCGATGGCTGAACGGCCCTCACCGTAAATATGCCTGCAGCAAGGAGTAACGGCAACCACAGCCCACCGAAATGCATGGGATAACCAGTAAACTCAGAGACCGGATTCAGCGCATCACGATTCACCTGCCAGTAGGTTAACAGCAATGCCAACGCCGCCAGTGGCATACCTGCCAACCACAGTCGTGACAAACTGGCATCGGGTGCATAACTCATTGCCACCGCCATCGCAGCAAAAAATGGTGACCAGAATGCCGCAGCAGAAAATCCCCGCACCAGTACCAATATCTGTGATTTCTGTAAGCGTAACTGACGTGAAATACGATCGCCGAGTATAAAAATTGACGACAAATTAATCACAGCACCAAACAGATGCACTGCCAACAAGGTTGACCTGACCGCCCGATGACCGGTTGGTAATTTCTCCCGAGCTTCTTCTTCCGGCCGACTGATCAGAGCCAGAAAACTGACCGCCACCAGCATCGAAATCAAACCACTGTTACCCGCCAGCAACTCCCATGCGTCGATCTGTGCACCGCGCTGCCAACTCCAGACTAACGCGATAACACCCACGATCAGCAACAGCAAAGATTGCAAACGATTACGTTTCGCTAATCGCGACCACAGCAATAACACCGCACACCAATAGGCAACTCCAGCGATTGCTATAGGCAGCGATGCGCCTGCAGCAGCCAGCATAACCACCAGCAACGCTATGGATATCATGACGCCTGCTAAAACATCATTCTGGGCCGAAAATAATTTTTTGAATTTCAAAAAAATCCGCCAACTCACCGTTTAATTGAACATTTTTATTTTCTAGCGAACGTTTTATGTCGCCGATATATGAACAATTATTTTATCTGGCTCCATGATTTTATGCCGCATATGCTGCCCATACATCTATTTACATACATGGATTTGACGCTGGCATTTCGCTATTACAAACGCATTAAGCTGATCACTTTTATCGACTTCGTCCTACTTAAAATAGCGCTGCATATTGTGAGTATGCGTGCTTATTATAAATACAACCAGTATTAAACTTTTACTCGCTCAGCAAGCACCTCCGCATAGGTTACCGTGATCACAATACGTCAATTTGTACCCTGTCGCGGGTTATTCAAACAGGCTAATAATCACGAAAAATTCGGTGCTGCCAGTGATTTACTCCTACTTGCAGGACGATAACTTTATTATCAAAGGTGAATCAGGCACACCCTGTATTTAAGATAATTCACGCACAAAAAAAAGCCCGGAAAATTAATTTCCTGAGCTTTTTACTTCTACTTTACATCGATTGCGATCACATATGTGTCATCAAAACGCCATAATCATTTAGCAAACGATGTGGAATCCGAGGTTACTCCTCAGACTCACACACAGCCGTGTAAGCATCGGCATCGAGCAGTTCATCAAGCTCAGCGGGATCGGTCAGCTTCACCCGAAAGAACCAGCCATCGCCATAAGGATCACTATTAACCGTTTCTGGAGCATCCTCAAGAGCGGGATTCACTTCCAGCACTTCACCAGAAATCGGAGCATACACATCGGAAGCTGCCTTTACCGATTCCACCACGCCAGTCTCATCATCACGAGATAAATTGGTTCCCACTTCGGGTAACTCAATAAATACCACATCCCCCAGCAACTCCTGGGCATGATCGGTGATGCCGATAACTGCAGTTCCGTCATCCTCGACACGAATCCACTCGTGGGATGTTACATAACGCAACTCACTGGGTATGCTGCTCATTCTCTTGCTTCCTCTAGATGATAGAAATTAAATAGTACAAATTAGACGGCTGAAATCCAAATCGAACAGGCTGATAAGTGTAGCGCACTCTGAGTAAAACAGCTGCACCTGAAAACTGATCACATTGCGGGATCAGTTTTCAGGTAATTTGTAATGCCCCTGGCCACAAGCACCTTGCTTTAGTGTCGAGCAGAGCGGCGCATCAGCAGAACCACCGGAATCAAACCAACCAGCACCAGCGTGAAAGCTGGCAATGCTGCGCGTTCCCACTCACCTTCCGAGGTCATCTCAAAAATGCGCACCGCTAAAGTATCCCAGCCAAAAGGTCGCATTAACAACGTGGCCGGCATCTCCTTCAATACATCCACAAACACCAACAGACTGGCTGTTAATAAAGCAGGACTGAGCATTGGCAGGTAGATACGCCTCACAATGCCCAAGGGAGACTCACCGAGGCTACGCGCCGATTCGAGAATAGAGGGACGAATACGCTCTAAGCCTGATTCAACGGGACCAAAAGCTACCGCCAGGAAGCGAATACCGTAGGCGACAATTAGCGCCAGTAGACTACCGACAAAGAGCTGTCGGGGTTCAATTCCAAGTAGTTTCTGTACTGGAATAACAATGCCGGAATCAAGCCAGCTGAACGCCACCATGATACCAACCGCCAGCACGGAGCCTGGCAATGCATAACCAAGGTTAGCGATATTGACCGAACCTCTGACCCAGCGATCTCGATGCAATCGGTGCGCATAAGCGAGAACCACCGCGGTCGATACGGTCATCACGGCCGCTATAGACCCCAGAGTCAGGGTTTTGACGACAAGACCAAAATAACGACTATCCAGATCCTCAATCGCTTCACTGAATATCCACACCAAAAGTTGGATCACAGGGACCACAAAGGCGATCAACACGATAAAACCGGCATAGCTCGCTGCTAACCATCCAGGTAAACCTTTAAGCCGGTTTACCTGGCGAGCATGGTGCCTATCCCCCTCGGCAAATCGTGCACTGCCTCTCGCCTTGCGCTCAACAAACAGCGCTATGGCAACGAACAAAAGCAATAAAGAGGCGAGTTGCGCTGCCGCCTGCAGATTAAAAAATCCATACCAGGATTTATAGATCGCCGTAGTAAACGTATCGTAATTGAAGGTCGCTACCGCACCGAAATCAGCCAGGGTTTCCATCATGGCCAATGCAAATCCTGCAGCTATCGCCGGCCTGGCCATAGGCAAGGCCACTTTCCAGAATGCCGCCCAGGGGCCTAATCCCAAAATACGAGCCGAGTCCATCAAACCTCGCCCCTGCGCCATAAATGCGCTACGCGCCAGCATGTAAACATAGGGATAGAACACCAGCACCAGTACCAGAATAACCCCACCGGTGCTGCGTATTGGAGGAAACCAAACACCACGCCCAAACCACTCACGTAATATTGTTTGCACGGGTCCAGTAAAATCCAGCAAGCCTATAAACACAAATGCCAGCACATAGGCTGGCACGGCGAAAGGCAACATCAACGCCCAGTCAAACCATTTTCTTCCGGGGAAATCATACATCGAGGTTAGCCAGGCAAGGCTCACTCCCAGCACCAGCACCCCGACCCCGACACCCAACAGCAGTATCAGCGTATTCCCCAGTAATTGCCCCAACTGGGTTTCTATCAGGTGCACCCAGATATCAGTCTGTACGGTGGTCCAGCTGAACAACAAAACCAGCAATGGCATTAGTACAATAGCCGCAATACAGATTGCTACCAGACGCCATTGATTTTGGTGGGACAACCAACGCTTGATCAAAATACTTCCTATCTATGAACAACTTTTATTAGAGTTTTTTCAACACGAAAAAGAACGCCCCGTCAAAACGGAGCGTTCAGTTGAGTGTAGCCAAAGCCGCGAATTAGCGATATCCGGCACGGTCCATCAGCTTAATTGCTTCAGCCTGCTGGCTTCCTGCCGCAGCAACATTCAACTGGTCCTGCTTGAAATCACCCCAGGCCGCGACCAATGGAGCTGGCTGTACACTTTGGTTTGCCGGATATTCCATATTTCCATCCGCTACAATATTCTGCGCTTCGGGTGTACTCATCCATTCCAGAAAACGTTTGGCGCCTTCCGGATTTTTTGCATACTTGGTGATACCAGCGCCGGATACATTGACATGAACACCATTGCTATCCTGATTCGCGAAGAACAGCTTAAGATTCACGTCAGGGTTTTTCTTTTCCAGACGACCAAAGTAATAGGTGTTAACGATAGTGACGTCACATTGGCCAGCGGCGACCGCTTCCATCGCCTTGGTATCGTTAGAGAAAACCGGAGTCGCCAGATTAGCAACCCAGCCTTTAACAATCTGTTCTGTCTTCTCTTCGCCCAATCGCTCAATCATTGTGGCGACCAGAGACTGATTGTATACCTTCTTGGATGTCCGCAAGCACAGGCGTCCTTTCCACTCGGGTTCAGCCAGAGCTTCATAGCTGGACAACTCTTCCGGCGTTACACGATCTGTGGCGTAAACCAGGGTCCGCGCACGCACGGACACACCAAACCACTCGTTATTGTCCGCTCTCAGATGGGCAGGAATATTGGCTTCCAGCACTTCTGATTCAACCGGTTGCAAAACACCCTGCCGGGAAGCTTGCCACAGATTGCCCGCATCCACTGTGATTAGAAGATCAGCTCGCGTGGCTTCTCCTTCGGCCTGTAACCGCGCCAGCAAGGGTCCTGCCTTATCTGTAACATACTGGATTTCAACACCCGTCTTCGCGGTATAAGCATCGAACAAAGGTTTGATCAGGTGGTCATTACGAGCGGAATAGACCACAAGTCGGATCGTAGCCATGTCGTTCTGTGAGCCA
>JAUXFT010000043.1 GCA_030622755.1 Aestuariirhabdus sp.
ATTGAAGATCTTCTCTCTGAGCGTGGCATCACAGTCAGCCGTGAAGCGATCCGCCTCTGGTGTATCAAGTTCGGATCCATTTATACCCGCCGACTGAAACGAAAGCACCGAGGCTACGGTGACAGCTTCTACATCGATGAAGTCTTTGTGAAGATCAATGGTAAGCAGCACTATCTATAGAGAGCTGCAGAGAGCTGTGGAGAACCGTCGATCAGGACGGTGAAATCGTCGATGTGTATCTGCAGGCAAAGCGAGATGGAGCTGCTGCAAAGCGGTTTTTAAAACGCCTGTTGAAGAGTCATGGCGGTGATCCTGGAAAGATAGTGACTGATAAATTGCGGAGTTATGGCGTTGCTCATAGGGAGCTGATTGCAGAGGCGATCCACAGCACTGCACAGTATGAGAACGATCGGGCAGAGCAATCGCACGAAGCGACCAGAGTACGAGAGCGGGGGAATGCGACAGTTCAAATCAGTGGGTCAGGCACAGCGATTTTTGGGCGCTCATGCAGCGGTCCATAATCTATTCAATCCTGGTAGGCGCTTGGTGCCCGCGAATCATTATCGGAATCTCAGGGTGAGTGCGTTCAATGATTGGAAGATAGCGATTTCTTGAGATGCGAGTTTAAGTTGTGACCGTCTGAAAAAGTTAACTTGGCGAAATCTTCGCCAGATTCCCGGACGTGCCGGTGAGGTCTGGCTATCGGAGTCCAGCCTGGACCGGCGGGTACGGATAAGTCCAGCCGGGTCTGAACAAAGTGACATGTGAATAGTTAACGATAAGTTCAGCAATCTGCCTCTTAATAATGGAAGGCAGATCTCAAAGACTAGAAACAATACGTCAGCATTTTTCGGTTAGTGCTGCGAAGCTTGAGCGGGGCTGGCAGCGTGGCGAATTTCGCCAGGACGTTATTTTTGTATGTGGCAAGCTACTAACGTAATGAGCCATCAAGGGATGAAATACGAAGCCTTGTTTACCTGATCCGCCAAGTTATTTTGATAAATAGAAACACAGCGCTAATTCTGATGAACCATCCAC
The DNA here is from genome assembly GCA_030622755.1 of Aestuariirhabdus sp. Lineage (GTDB taxonomy): Bacteria > Pseudomonadota > Gammaproteobacteria > Pseudomonadales > Aestuariirhabdaceae > Aestuariirhabdus. The sequence goes on from JAUXFT010000043.1 coordinate 1,039, forward strand.
ACTGCGGCTTCAACACGAGATCTTAATCCAAGTTTCTTTAGAATGTGCTTAACGTGGACCTTGACGGTACTGTCTGAAATATTGAGTTCCTGTGCTATCAGCTTATTACTCAACCCTTTTGCTATTTGCTTGAGAATCTCATGCTCTCGGCTTGTTAGTCTGGCTAATATGTTGGCGCGACTGTTCTCACCTTTACGAATTGCGCCAGCTAGAATTTGTGTGAGTTTCTCACTAATCACCATTTTTCCGGAAGTGGCTTCCTTTATTTTCTGTAGCGTTTCTTCTGGATCCATATCTTTAAGGAGATAGCCATCTGCACCATAGGTAATGGCGCAGATGACGTCCTCATCATTATCGGAAACAGTCAATATGATAATGCGTGATTCAATCTGAGCCTCTCGCATCGCTTTAAGGGTTTCCAGCCCGTCCATGCCTTTCATGTTGAGATCAAGCAAAATCAAGTCTGGCTTGTGCTCGAGAGCAAGCTCGATGGCTTTTTCACCATTGCTTGCTTCTGCAATAACTTTGAGATCATCTTCCAGTTCAATCAATTGGCTAAGCCCCTTTCGCAACAAGGGGTGATCGTCTACTAATAAGAGAGTGGCGATCTTGTCAGCCATAAAGAGTTCCTGTTTTCTGAGTAAGTTTGGATTTACTGTGGCGGATCTTATGATAAATGGCTAGATGGAAACAGAATTAAATTGATCTGCGTCATGCTCGATTTAGTTCAGCCTTGAGTGCTTTTTTATGCAAATTAACCCCTTTTGGGTAGACCGTAGTATTTAAAAGGGATTTGTTTTAAAGGGGAGATATCGAGTTTCTACCTACAAAGAGGTGCATGTAGGTAATAAAAAAAAGGCAATACATACTCCTTTGTTTTACTTGAGGCAAATGACTCACCTGCGCAAACTAGGCCCGAATCTAGATAAAATGGCAGGGAAATATTATGACTGATACTAAAGCGGGTGGAGCTACTGGAGGTCAAGCATCAAAGGGTGCTGATATCCATGAGTGGGATCCTGAAAATTCAACCTTCTGGGAAAACACAGGCAAAAAAGTCGCAAATCGTAACTTGTGGATCTCAATTCCGAGCTTACTTTGTGGCTTTGCTGTATGGCTTTATTGGGGAATTATCACGGTTCAAATGCTGAACCTTGGATTCCCGTTTGAAAAATCTGAACTCTTTACCTTGATGGCCATCGCGGGTCTGACCGGTGCAACTCTTCGTATACCGAGTAGTTTCTTTATACGGATTGCTGGTGGTCGAAACACGATTTTCTTTACTACTTCGTTACTTATGATTCCAGCCGTAGGTGCCGGTATAGCCTTGAGTGATCAGAGTACACCGTTATGGGTGTTCCAGCTTCTGGCATTACTGTCTGGCTTTGGTGGCGGTAACTTCGCGTCTTCCATGTCCAACATCAGTTTCTTCTTCCCGAAAAAACACCAGGGCCTGGCCTTGGGATTGAATGCGGGCTTGGGTAACTTTGGTGTGACAACCATGCAGATTGTGGTGCCGCTGGTGATGACCTTTGGCCTGTTTGGCGCCCTCGGCGGTGATTCAATGGTGTTGCAAAGCACTTCAGGCACCCTGATTGGCAAGATCCCTGCCGGTACTGAAACCTATATCCAGAATGCTGGTTTCGTATGGTTGTTGTTCCTGATTCCATTGGCCTTTATGGCCTGGTTTGGAATGAACAATATCCGTACCAGTGAAGTTTCTCCTGACATTCCTGGCGCTGTAGCCAGTTTCGGTGTTCTGAGCTTCATGTTGTTGATTGCCTTTGCGACGGCATTGGTTGGGTTGTGGTTGATTCTTCCTGAAAAGGCCAACGGCTCTGGCTTTGGTGTGCCGAAAGAGATTGTGCTGGTACTTATTGTTGTTGGAACCGTGTTCCTGCTGAAGCAGATTCCCGGTCAGACTAAAGGTATCCTGAAGCGTCAATATCAGATCTTTGGTAACAAGCATACCTGGGTGATGAGTATCATCTATACCATGACCTTCGGTTCTTTCATCGGCTTCGCAGCGTCTTTCCCATTGTCTATCAAGGTGATCTTCGGTTATCAGCACCTGATGGTTGACGGTGTGATGACACATGATGTCACCAATCCTAATGGCCCGAGTGCGTTAATGTTTGCCTGGATGGGACCTTTCATTGGTGCCTTGATTCGTCCAGTGGGCGGTTGGTTCTCAGATAAGTTTGGTGGTGCGTTTATTACTCAGATCTGCTCTGTTGTAATGGTGGCTAGTGCGCTAGGCGTGGCTTACTTCATGCAAGCGGCTTATGCTTCTGCGACTCCCGAACAGTATTTCGTACCGTTCTTCGGCTTGTTCCTGTTGCTATTTGCTGCGACAGGTATTGGTAACGGTTCAACCTTCCGAACCATCGCAATGGTCTTCCCGAAAGAGCAAGCTGGCCCGGTCCTGGGTTGGACTTCCGCAATAGCCGCCTACGGTGCTTTCTACATCCCTCAGGTGTTGGGTGAGCAGATTAAAGCGACTACTCCAGAGTATGCCCTGATTGGTTTTGCGATCTTCTACACGGTTTGTATCGGTATTAACTACTGGTACTACCTGCGTAAGGGTGGCGAGTTTTATAATCCATAGGGGTTATTCTTACTGAGTTTAAAGCCCGCTTTATGCGGGCTTTTTTTGTTTGCCCAGCGAAGCTGGCAAACCCGATATGGGTTCGTTAATGATTTCAGCTATTTTGATTCAGGTGATGTTTTTTCGATGAGTTATAGAGTCGCTATTTCGGCGGGTAGGCTCGCCAGGATTGGCAAGCTGGCGTTTTTTGATGAGACTGCGTATTAATTCACGCAGACAGATCAGGCTCATGATCATCGTTCCTGTCTGCAGGTGAGCGCCGGTTATTATCAACTGATGTCGCCAGTTCGCCGCTATCCTTTTGTCTGTTCTGTCACTGAGATGACGTTGATATCAGGAGTCTGTCGGACTTAGGGTTGCCCTACTGCGAAAAAGCCGGGTTTGGTCATTTTCTATGCTATTTCTTGTTTAATAGAATGACTATTCGCCTCAAAAGAGTCTAAAAACTGCCTCAAACCGGTCTTTCTCTCGTAACGAGCACCTAAGCCAGACAGGCTCCTAGCGTTTCAGTTAGCGTGCAGACCAACTCAATCAAGCGGACTAAAGAATTAATGAGTCCGGCTTGATCTGTTTTGACTCATGCAGACAATCCATTAAGGCCGTATTCCCGTGAGGTGTGGAATGCAGGGTGTTCAGATCACGTTGAAAGGGGTGCCCTTCTTAGGCGCAATGCGCGCATATTCGGGAGTGAAGTGAACCCAAATGGTTGTGCCACCTTTGTCTGTGGCATTAACGGAAAATTCACCACCAAGCTGCTTGGTACGCTCTTTCATGATGGCAAGTCCGTAGTGGTTCAGTTTTTCTGGTGAATCGGGAATGCCAATCCCGTTATCGTCAATGGTGAGGTCAACGGAGTTGTCATCATTTTGAGTCAAGTGAATACCCACATTGCTGCCTTTTGAGTGCTTGACTGCATTTTGCAGACCTTCGCGAATAATCTGTAACAGATGGATCTCTTCGCCAGGGGATAGTGGTACGTGGGTAATGTCGTAGTGAGCATTAAACTCCATACTTGAACGCTCATCCAGCTTTTCCAGAGTGTTCTCGATTGCTTCGTGAAGCCCTCCCATGTTGATTTTTAACCGGAATGTCGTCAGCAATTCTCTCAGCTGGCCGTAAGCTGCTGAAAGTCCTTCGCGTAGCTCGTCAATAATGGCCTGTTGATCATCGTAACGTTGCTTGTCGTGAGTTTTTTGCAGGAGAGTGGCTTGAATTTGTAAATAGGAGAGAGACTGCGCTAAGGAATCGTGAAGTTCGCGGGCGATCGCCGTACGTTCGTTAAGCATCGCCAGACGGTGCTCCTGATCTTTCTGTTCACTCAATGATAAGGCTAAAGCGTATTGGTCAGAAACGGATAAAAGCAGCTTTTCTTGCCACTTTGGCAGACTGCTGATGTTGTTTGAGCTAACACTGATTACCCCATAATTCAGGTTTTCCCTGATGATAGGGAACTGTTTATTCAAAGGAAGATGTAATTTTTTTGCGGTAGGGCAATACAGCGTGTTGCCCTGACAATGCTCGCAACCCAGGGTGCTGGAGCTGTTTATCTGCTGGTTGTTGGAGGTGACGTGTAAGTAGGGCAGATCCCCCTGGGCTGTAAACAGGCAAAAATCTATCTGGATATCTTTGCCCAGGGCGGTGGCTAGCTCATCCAGCATTCCCTGGAAATCGATCATCTTGTTATGGCTATCCAGGGTCGAACGGGCAATTTTGAAAAGAAATTTAAGAGAGGTGTTGTGTTCCTTTAGCTCTTTGGTGCGCTGACGAACACGATCATCCATCTCCTGGTACATCTGTTCTATGGATAGGCTCATTTTGTTGAGGACGTAGCTGAGCAAGGATAGCTCATCACGCCCCCGGATCTCTACCTGATGGCCAAAGTCACCCTCACCGATGCGATCGGCTGCGTCGGTTAACGCAGCGAGGGGCGTTTCTATCCTGTTTTTCATGATGTAGGAGGTGATGGCTCCCACGATAATGGTGATTAACAGGGAGATTAGCTGAACAATGCGTAAATTTTCTATCTTGTTCTCTGCTTCGCTCTGAAAGGTATCGACCAGCTTGTTGTTTAAAAATACTTGCTTTTCTATGAGCTCTGAGGGGATTGGTTGGGTCGTTTGGTTTGTCTCGGCATTTTGGAACAGAGGTAAAAGCACGGTTTTCCAGTGTTTGTAGCCTTCGTTGAACGTATCATCCAGTATCCTGGAAGTGTTGCGGTTGCGTTGCCGGGAAAAAATGGGGTCTTTCCAGGTATCGTTCAATTTTTTGATAAAGAGTTGAGCTTCTGCCTTATTGTTCTGCTCAAGGGCTAAGGCAATATGATAGACATGCATGCGCATGGAGCCAGAGAGATTTATGGCTCGGGCATCCCGATCGGCCACTTCGGTGATCCAGAATGAAATAAAAATAGTTACCAGCCCTATGCTGATGATGGTGATCAGGGGTAGCGTGATGTAGGTCATGATGGATAACCCGAACTTCTGCTTAATGTTTTGCATAGAGATATACCCCTAATTACTAGTACGGCTAATAAAACTCGTCTGGAATGATGAGTTTTAAAGATAATTTATTTTTATAACAATAACTTACCTGTTTTTGGCATATACCCCATTGGGAGTATATGGGGGTTATGCCTGATACTGTTCACTGCAATGGTTTGATCTGGATCATGTTAAATTTTCCATATTATATTACTCTCTCGCCTTCATATGTTATTTGAGTGTCCTCAGTGCTTTTAAATAGGCGAATATGGGCACAAAACGGGCTGTAAAGGTGAGGAATATAACATGAGCCAGTTTTTAGATCGGTTACGTTTTTTCAAAACGAAAAAACAAGACTTTTCATCAGGACACGGTGTCACAACTGATGAAGATCGTGGTTGGGAAGACGGTTATCGCCGTCGGTGGCAGCACGACAAAATTGTACGTTCGACCCATGGTGTCAACTGTACTGGCTCTTGTAGCTGGAAGATTTACGTAAAGGATGGTTTGGTGACCTGGGAAACCCAGCAAACCGATTACCCTCGTACCCGCCCGGATCTGCCAAACCATGAGCCGCGCGGCTGTCCTCGAGGTGCCAGTTATTCCTGGTATATTTACAGCGCTAACCGCCTTAAATACCCGAAAGTACGTAAAGCTTTATTAAAGTTATGGCGCGAAGCCAAAGCCCGGAATTCTGACCCGGTTAAAGCCTGGGAATCTATCGTTACTGATGCTGAAAAAGCCAGGTCATACAAGACCAAGCGTGGCATGGGTGGTCTGATTCGTTCAGACTGGGCTGAAGTGAACGAAATTATCGCAGCGGCAAACGTTTACACCGCAAAGACGTTTGGTCCCGATCGTATTTCAGGTTTCTCACCGATACCAGCGATGTCCATGGTGTCCTATGCGGCCGGTTCTCGTTATCTTTCCCTGATTGGTGCTAACTGCTTGAGTTTCTACGACTGGTACTGTGACTTGCCACCAGCATCTCCGCAGATTTGGGGTGAGCAGACTGACGTGCCAGAATCAGCAGACTGGTATAACTCCAATTACATCATTGCCTGGGGCTCAAACGTTCCTCAAACCCGTACTCCGGATGCTCACTTCTTCACCGAAGTTCGCTACAAGGGTACCAAGACTGTCTCTATAACCCCTGACTACTCTGAAGTAGCTAAATTGACCGATGAGTGGATTCACGCTAAACAGGGTACTGACTCTGCTGTTGCGATGGCCATGGGTCATGTAATCCTGAAAGAGTTCCACGTAGATAAGCCAAGTGCTTATTTCACCGAGTATGTTCGTACCACAACTGATTTCCCATACCTTGTACTTCTGGATGAGTCGAGTGAAGGGCTGCAACAGGGTCGCTTCCTGCGAGCCTCTGACCTTGATGCCAATCTGGGTCAGGAAAACAACCCTGAATGGAAAACTATTGCACTCAATAGCATCGATGGTGAACTGGTATCTCCAACCGGCTCAATCGGTTATCGCTGGGGCGAGAAGGGTAAGTGGAATATTGACCAGCTCGACGGTAAATCCGGCGCAGAGCTGAAACTGACGCTTTCTTTAAAAGATTCTGCAGACGAAGTGGTTGACGTAGCGTTCCCATACTTTGGGTGTAATGAGCACGAATACGGTTATTTCGATCATACCGATCATGATGCAAAGCAATTGCGCAAGGTACCTGCCAAGCGTGTCAAACTTGCTGATGGGTCTGAGCGACTGGTTGCTACGGTATTTGACATCACCCTTGCTAACTATGGTGTTGAACACGGTTTGAACTGCCCTAATTCGGCATCAAGCTTTGACGAAGACAAGCCATACACGCCAGCATGGCAAGAGCCGATTACCGGTGTGAAGCGCGAGCAAATCATCAAGGTTGCCCGTGAATTTGCTGATAATGCTGATAAGACCAAAGGTCGCAGCATGATCATCATCGGTGCGGCGATGAACCACTGGTACAACATGGACATGAACTACCGTGGCGTTATCAACATGTTGATGATGTGTGGTTGCGTCGGTCAGTCCGGCGGCGGTTGGGCACACTATGTTGGTCAGGAAAAACTGCGTCCACAATGTGGTTGGTTACCTCTGGCATTTGGACTGGATTGGCAGCGTCCACCTCGTCAAATGAACGGTACCTCTTTCTTCTACAATCACGCCAACCAATGGCGTTATGAGAAGTTGGAGATGGAAGAAGTCATATCACCATTAGCTGACAAGTCCAAATGGCAAGCGTCTATTATCGACTACAACACTCGTGCCGAGCGTATGGGTTGGTTGCCTTCGGCACCCCAGTTGGATATGAACCCACTGCAGTTGACTAAAGATGCTGAAGCCGCAGGTAAGACCCCACAAGAGTATACGGTTGAAAATCTAAAGAACGGCTCTTTGAAGTTTGCTTGTGAAGACCCTGATGCGGTTCAGAACCACCCGCACAACATGTTCATCTGGCGTTCTAACTTGCTGGGTTCTTCCGGTAAGGGTCACGAGTACATGCTTCGTCACCTGTTGGGCACCAGGCATGGCCTGCAGGGTAAAGACCTGGACGAGCGTGGCGCCAAGAAGCCAGAAGATGTGAAGTGGCACGATCAAGCGCAGGAAGGCAAGGTAGACCTGTTGGTTACTCTTGATTTCCGTATGTCGACCACTTGCCTGTACTCGGATATCGTCTTGCCGACGGCTACCTGGTACGAGAAAGACGATATGAATACCTCGGATATGCATCCGTTTATTCATCCGTTATCAGCCGCGGTTGATCCGGTTTGGGAATCAAAAACTGACTGGGAAATCTTTAAGGGAATAGCGAAGAAGTTCTCTGAAGTCTGTGTAGGTCACCTCGGTGTCGAGAAAGATCTGGTCACCGTGCCACTACAGCACGATACTCCGGGAGAGCTGGCACAGCCAGATGGCGTAAAAGCCTGGTGGAAAGGTGAGTGTGATCTGATCCCTGGTAAAACGGCTCCAAATCTGGCGGTTGTTGAACGGGATTACCCGAATACTTACAAGCGTTTCACCTCCCTGGGTCCTTTGCTGGAGAAGTTGGGTAACGGCGGTAAGGGTATTAACTGGAACACTGAGGAAGAGGTCGATTTCCTTGGTCAGTTGAACTACAGGCACACAGAAGAAGGCGCTCATCAAGGCCGCCCGAAGATTGAAAGTGCCATTGATGCAGCTGAAGTAATCCTGAGTCTGGCACCGGAAACCAACGGTGCCGTGGCTGTTAAGGCATGGGAAGCGCTATCCGAGTTCACCGGTAAAGACCATACTCATCTGGCCCTTCCTAAAAAGGACGAGAAAATTCGCTTCCGCGATATTCAGGCGCAGCCGCGCAAGATCATCTCTTCACCCACCTGGTCAGGCCTGGAAGATGAGCATGTCTCTTATAACGCCGGTTACACCAACGTGCATGAGATGATTCCATGGAGAACAGTGACGGGTCGTCAGCAATTCTATCAGGATCATGAATGGATGCGTGACTTCGGTGAAACGAACTGTGTTTATAAGCCACCGATTAACATGAAGACGATCAAACCGATTCTGGGCAAGAAGCCGAATGGTAATACAGAGATCGTGTTGAACTGGATTACCCCTCACCAGAAGTGGGGTATTCACTCAACCTACTCTGATAACTTGCTGATGCTGACCCTGTCCCGTGGTGGTCCTTGTGTATGGATCTCCGAAGTGGATGCGAAGAAGGCTGGCATTGAAGATAACGATTGGATCGAGGTCTTCAACGTCAATGGTGCACTCGCTGCCCGGGCAGTTGTTTCTCAGCGTGTAAACGAAGGTATGAGCATGATGTATCACGCTCAGGAACGTATCGTGAACATGCCGGGATCAGAAACCACAAAAACTCGTGGTGGTATGCATAACTCGGTTACCCGGGCGGTGATGAAGCCTACCCACATGATCGGTGGTTACGCACAACAAGCCTATGGATTCAACTATTACGGCACAGTGGGCTGTAACCGAGATGAATTCGTAATCGTCCGTAAGATGGACAAAGTCGATTGGTTAGACGAAGCGTAGGTGAGGAGTAAGAGACGATGAAAATACGCGCACAAATAGGCATGGTCCTGAATCTGGACAAATGTATCGGTTGTCACACTTGTTCCATTACCTGTAAAAACGTCTGGACCAGTCGTGACGGTATGGAATACGCCTGGTTCAACAATGTTGAGTCCAAGCCAGGTATAGGTTTCCCGAAAGAGTGGGAAAACCAGGATAAGTGGAATGGCGGTTGGGTTCGTGGTAACGATGGTAAGTTAGTACCGAAGCAGGGTAACAAGCTTCGTATTTTGGCGAACATCTTCGGTAACCCGGATCTGCCAGAAATTGATGACTACTATGAGCCTTTCGATTTCGATTATGAGCATCTTCATAATGCGCCTGAAAGCAAGCATCAGCCGACAGCGAAACCCAAATCCTTGATTACCGGCAAGGTAATGGAGAAGATCAATTGGGGACCTAACTGGGAAGAGATTCTTGGTACGGAGTTCGCCAAGCGTAAGGCAGATTACAACTTTAACGAAGTGGCGCAAAAGGAGATCTACGGAGAGTTTGAGAAAACCTTCATGATGTACTTGCCGCGTCTGTGTGAGCACTGCCTGAATCCGACGTGTGTCGCCAGCTGCCCTTCCGGCGCCATCTACAAGCGTGAGGAGGACGGTATCGTGCTGATCGACCAGGACAAGTGTCGTGGTTGGAGAATGTGTGTATCGGGATGCCCATACAAGAAGATCTATTACAACTGGAAATCAGGTAAATCTGAGAAGTGTATCTTCTGTTATCCACGGATCGAAGCAGGCCAGCCTACGGTTTGTTCCGAGACCTGTGTAGGTCGTATACGTTATCTGGGTGTGTTGCTTTACGATGCAGACCGCATTGAAGAAGCGGCAAATACTCCTCTTGAAAAAGATTTGTACCAGGCACAGTGCGATATCTTCCTGGATCCAAATGATCCAGCAGTGCAAGCTGCTGCCCGTGAAGAGGGTATTCCGGATACGTGGCTTGAAGCTGCCAGGAACTCGCCGGTTTACAAAATGGCGATGGACTGGCAGGTGGCTCTTCCGTTGCACCCTGAATACCGTACGTTGCCAATGGTTTGGTATATCCCACCCCTGTCACCCATTCAAAATGCGGCCGAGCAGGGCCGGATTGGTATGGATGGCGTGATTCCAGATCTGAAGTCTCTGCGTATTCCGGTACGCTACCTGGCGAACTTGCTCACTGCGGGTGAAGAAGAGCCGGTACTGAAAGCGCTGGAAAGAATGCTGGCGATGCGCTCTTACAAGCGTTCCCAGCAGGTAGAAGGCAAGGAAGATCTGGAAGTGCTGGCGAAAGCGGGTATCACTGCACTTCAGGTTGAAGAGATGTATCGCTATATGGCGATTGCGAACTACGAAGATCGCTTTGTAGTGCCGAGCAGCCACAAGGCGTATGCAGAAGATGCCTATGGCATGAAGAGCTCATGTGGTTTCAGCTTCGGTAATGGTTGCAGTGACGGAAATAGCGACCTGAATTTGTTTGGCGGTAACAAGCCAAGTAACCGTTCAATGATTAACATCGTGAACATTCACGAGGAGAGCTAGGATGGACATTCTTAGTGTCGTTTCCGGGTTGCTGGATTATCCTCGCGAAGAGGTGTTCAGCAGCAAGGTTGAGATTCTGCAAATCATTGATGAATCCGGGTTGGATACAGAACTTAAAGTAAAACTGACTGGTTTTGTAGACACTTTGTTCGCCAGGGATTTAATGGATCTGCAAAGTGAATACGATGGTTTATTTGAGCGTGGTCGTTCATTAGGTCTTTGGTTATTTGAGCACGTTCACGGCGAAAGCCGTGACCGTGGGCAAGCCATGGTGGATCTGGTGAGTGTTTATCGTGAAGCAGGGCTGGAAATCAGCCAGCACGAGTTGCCTGACTACATTCCTCTTTTTCTCGAGTTTTTATCGACGCAAGGCAAAGACAACGCCGAAAAATGGCTGCTGGATGTAGACCATGTTTTGGGGTTGTTAATGTGTCGTCTGGAAAAACGCCAGAGCGATTATGTCGTGTTGTTTGAAGTTCTGTTGTCACTGGCTGGCAGTGAGCTATCGCTTGACGAGATTCGTAAGCAAATCGCAGAAGAAAAGCGAGATGATACGACGCAAGCAATCGATAAAGAGTGGGAAGAAGAAGAAGTAACCTTTGGTGCAGAATCACTTGAGAAATCATGTGATTCAGCCACCAGACGCCCCAGTGAAAAACAGCGCCGTGATCTGGATGTCCCGGTCAACTGGGTCGACTTCAATGCTTCGCCAACAACTGATGCAACACCACGTGTAGAGGGGATGTGATTATGGATTACATTAACAATTTACTGTTTGGTATTTATCCCTACATCGCGCTTAGCGTGTTTGTGTTGGGATCAATCGTTCGCTATGATCGCGACCAATACACCTGGAAGACAGGGTCTAGCCAATTACTTGAAAGCAAGCAACTACGCAAAGGCAGCATACCGTTTCATATCGGTGTGATTGCCATTTTGCTAGGACATTTTGTGGGTCTACTGACACCGTCAGCCGTTTGGCATGTGTTGGGTATAACCCCTGAAGTCAAGCAAGTTGCTGCTATGGCCATTGGTGGAATCTTCGGCCTTATTTGTCTGTACGGCATCATTATCTTGCTCAATCGTCGATTGAATAATGAGCGTGTTCGGGCAAACAGTTCATCAATGGATAATGCGATATTGATCCTGTTGTTGGTTCAATTGCTTCTTGGTTTAATTTCAATCTTCGTTTCAATGGGTCATCTTGATGGTACTGAAATGCTATTGCTGATGAGCTGGGCACAAAATATTGTTATCTTAAATGGCAGTATTGCAGCTGATAGCATTGCCGGCGTAAACATCATCTTCAAATTGCATGTTTTCCTGGGTATGACATTGATTTTGCTTTTCCCGTTCAGCCGTCTGGTTCATGTTTGGAGTGTTCCAGTGAAATACCTGAAGCGTAACTATCAGGTAGTTAGAACAAAAGGCTAATTATTTAGCTTGCCAGGATAAATTCCGACTTGCATTGTCTTCAGGATGATCGCAGGTCGGAATTTCTTCGTTTTGGAGAAGTGATTATCGCTTGGCGCTATTTGGTATCGGAATCTTATTTCCGATTAGACCATGAATTTTCAATCGGAGTAGCCTCCGGTCCACAATCGGATTGTTAACATGATCAGAGTAAATTCAACTGAGTTCGACGACAATGCCGTTGTCGCGGAGATGCAATACCATTCTGCAGAAACACAGGATGCAGCGAAAAACAAAGCCTGTGAGTCATTGATTATTGCCGAATTGATTAAGCAGCGAGCAAAAGAGATGGGTATTAGCCTGGAAGATGCAGGCACCCAGGATGAAAGCATCAATGCTTTGCTCGAGCAGGAGCTGGATATACCTGTCGCCAGTGATGAAGATTGTCTGGCCTATTTCAGTAACAATCCGAACAAGTTTAAAACCTCCCCTCTGGTATCTGTCCGGCACATATTAATCCCTGCGGCCCCGGATGATGCCAATGCCAGATCAGAAGCGCTTGATCAGGGGAAAGTGATTATTAAGCAATTGCAGGATGATATCGGGTTGTTCTCAGCCCTTGCAGGGCAATTTTCGGGTTGCCCCTCTTCGAAAGTGGGTGGTCAACTAGGGCAAATCAGCAAAGGGCAGACCGTGCCCGAGTTTGAACGCCAGCTGTTCAATTGCAATGAAGGCCTGGTTAGCTCGCCGATAGAAAGCCGATATGGTGTTCATATCGTTGATATAGACCATGCAGAGCAAGGAAAGCCTCTTGCCTATGATATGGTAAACGATCGTATCGCAGACTACCTGAATGAAAAAGTAAAGCGAAAAGCGATTGCGCATTACATCGAAACTCTAATATCCGATGCGGATATTGAAGGCTTTGATTTTAGTGTTTCCGATTCTCCCCTTTTGCAATAAGAAGTAGCTATGATTTCTAATTTTAATGATCTTTTGAAGTATGCAGATGAGCAAAAAGATGCCCAGCGTTTTTTGTTCCTGTTTGTTAAATCCAGTGTCAGTAAAAAAAATAAAAAGCGAGACGATAAAAAAGGCACTCTGGATGCTGTGATGTGTGTCGATAAACTACCTGAAGAGGTTCCTTCATTTTCAGCTTTGACTGAAGAAGCTGATTCTATTACTAAAGAGTGGGATATGGTTTTTGTTGCCGGATTAAGCGGTGATGGTGACAAGGCTCCCACCACCGAAGATGCTGAACCTTTTTTAAATCAAATGACCAATGATTTGGTGAGCGGGCAAAATATTGCGCGTTATATGGTGTTTGACCGCGAAGAAAAGCCAATCGTAATGCAAGCAAGTTAACAGATGTTATGTCCCTTTATGGGGACTGATAACCAGCTATGGTCACCGATATGACCATAGCTGGGCGCTTTATTAAACCTCAGGTTTTCCTTTATATCCCTCTCAAATTTTTCGCATTAGTCCTGTTCCAGGAAATTGTATTCATTGGCTTCTTCCATACGCTGTTTGAAGCGATCCGCCTTGTTGGCAAAGAACATGACGATCATGCAGGCCGCCAATACGCTGTATAGCAGCATAAAGCAGGCGCTATAGATGCCAATTAAATCGACGAAGTAGCCAAAGGCAATGGGGAGTGTGCAGCCCCCCATGGCTCCTATGGCTGCGATGAATCCACCAATGCTACCCATCTGGTGTGGATAGTTATCGTGAATGATTTTATAGACGCTGGCACGTCCGAATCCCTGGGCGATGCCAATAATAAAAATCAGGATGCTGAAAACGGTAACGTTAACTTCCAAAGTAAGATTTACGTCTTTATTGACCCCGTGGATCGTCATTGTTGTTGGTGGATAGCTCAAGAAAAACAAACAGACAATGCAGATCCAGAAGACATTCCAGTTTACCGAACGGCCGCCATAGCGATCGGCGAACCAGCCTCCCAGAGCCCTTACCATGCTCGATGAGGCGGCAAACAATAGCGTCAGGGCCATAGCTATTTCCGTACTCAGGCCGTAAGCATTCACGTAGTACTGGGGAAGCCACATGATGAGTGCTAAAAAGCTGCCAAACACAAAATAGTAATAAAGGCCGAAGCGCCACACCTGCAATCTAAAATATTCCCGGATAGGAAGTCCCTGTACCGTGCGTTTCCGGGGCAGTTGAAAGGAGGGGGCCATCCAGGCAAATATCAAGGCCATGGCTGCCATGCCGGCCGCGTAGAAGGGGCCTAATGCATCCATTCCCATGTTCTCGACTATCCGTGGAGCCAGTACCAGGGTGATGGCTGCGCCAGCGTTACCGGCGCCGAAAATACCCATTGCAGTGCCTTGTCTGTTACGTTCAAACCAGTCATTGATATAGCGAATACCAAGAGTAAAAGACGCCCCGCTAATACCTATCCACAACCCGAGAATCAGGAACTCTTCGAAAGAGTCCATGTAAGGCAGTAACAGCAATGAAGGGATGATTATAAGCATTTGGAAAGTAAACAGATGCTTGGGGTTATAACGGTCTGCCAATATCCCGAAGGGGATGCGGGTAAGCGCGCCGGTTAGCATGGGTGAGGAAAAGAGCACGCCTAACTCGGTTGCGCTCAGATTGAGGCTCTGTTGAAGTTCCAGACCGACTACAGCGTAGAGTGTCCATACTGAAAAATTTGCAGCAAACGCAATTGTGGCAAAGGTGAGTGCCCTGGCTGCAAGTGGATTGTCTATTTGTGCCACCATCGATATATTACTCGTCAAATAACTTATTACTTTAATTAAAGCAGGTGTTTCTATCCACGTTCTACCCACGAAGCTTTATAGGGGCAATTTGGTATACCACTAAATAGGTAGTGGCTACTGTTAATAAAGAGCTTAATGGTATTTGGTTGTTGCGCAAAAGTGGTAAGTCAGACAAATCCTGGCGGGATCTGTGGGTGAACACCTAGTCTGTTCTTGATGTAGGTCAACGGAGTTGTTGCTTAATAGCCTCAGTATTGCCCCGTATAGTTTTTTGATGATCGGAGACACTATGTCAGATTACAAGATTAACCTGCTCGCTGTAAGCGATCCTAAAATTAAAACGCTCCATATTACCTGGTTTGCGTTTTTTCTAACCTTTATGGTGTGGTTTAACCATGCGCCATTACTGATATTCATGAAAGAAGCGTTCGATATGACGTCTCAGCAGGTGAAAGCGCTGATGATTCTGAACGTTGCACTCACTATTCCCGCACGGATCATCATCGGTATTATGGTGGATAAGGTGGGCCCCAGGAAAATTTATAGTGGATTATTGGTCATATCCTGCTTTCTCTGTCTTGCTTTTTCTTTTGCACAAACCTATGAGCAGCTCGCCTTATTCCGTTTCTTGATGGGCTTTGTTGGTGCCGGTTTTGTTATTGGTATACGCATGGTAGGCGAGTGGTTCCCACATAAAAGTGTGGGTGTTGCCGAAGGTATCTATGGCGGTTGGGGCAACTTTGGTTCTGCAGCATCCGCTATGTTGTTGCCAACACTTGCACTGATATATGGCGGTGAGAATGGTTGGAGATACTCCATAGCAACCACAGGTGTTGTTGCCGGCCTTTATGGAATCTATTACTACAAGGCTGCGCGTAATACGCCTAAAGGTTCTACTTATTTCAAACCGAAAAAAGCCGGTGGCCTGGAAGTTACCAGCTGGAAAGATTTTTACCTGTATCTGTTGATGAATATTCCAATGTATGTGGCATTGGCAGTTCTTGCATGGAAACTCTCTCCAGAGAATTTAGGCTTGTTGAGTGAAGTTGCAACCAACAGCATTTATGTTGTTCTGGCGATAATCTTTGTTTTTCAGGTAAGCCAGATCTGGAAAGTTAACAAAGAAAATCTCACTCATGGGGTGCCTGAGCTGGAGCATTACAAGTTCAAGCAGGTTGCTATATTAAACTGGTCTTACTTTGTGACATTTGGTTCTGAGCTTGCAGTGGTTTCCATGTTGCCCCTGTTCTTCCTGGAGACTTTCGTAGAGCTTGATCCTGTTAAGGCTGGCTTGTTGGCTTCAGGTTTTGCGTTTATGAACCTGATCGCACGCCCGACCGGTGGCTGGTTTTCCGATTACTTTGGTCGCCGTAAATCACTGATGGTTCTGATTGGTGGTTTGGCCTGTGGTTATTTCCTGTTATCTCAGGTCAATAGCGGATGGTGGATACCACTCGCGGTTATTGCCACCATGATGTGCTCTTTCTTTGTTCAGGCGGGTGAGGGTGCTGTGTTTGCCATCGTACCGCTGGTGAAGCGTCGTATGACAGGCCAGATTGCAGGTATGACGGGTGCTTACGGCAACGTAGGCGCAGTGACTTACTTAACGATCCTAAGCTTCGTTGACTACAGCACCTTCTTCATGCTGATCGGCGCATCTGCTGTTATTGTCTTCTTCATCGCGATGATGTTAGATGAGCCTAAGGGTCAAATCTCTGAAACGTTGCCTGATGGCACGGTTCATATGATTGACGTTGGTTAATGAGGTCTGGTGTTGGCAGAACTTAAGATAAATATCGCCTGCTTCTCTGAAGCAGGTGTTAAACCGGTCAATGAAGACGCTATCGGAACGCATGTGCCGGAGGCGTCTTACTCTCTAATGAGCAAAGGCGTAACGCTTGCTCTTGCCGATGGGGTTTCCACGGCTGAAGCTGGGAAGGAAGCCAGCGAAACGGCCATCGAACGGTTCATTGATGAGTATTACCAAACCCCGGATACCTGGTCGGTGGCGCGTAGTGGCGAAAAGATCATATCCACAGTTAATCTGCGCCTGTATCGTAAAAGCACCGATTTTGTAACAGAGAGCAAAGGCTTTTTATGCACCTTCAGCGCCATCATTATAAAGAGCCGTATTGCGCACTTTTTTCATGTTGGTGACAGCCGTATCTTCCTGCTCAGGTCAGGAGAACTTAAGCAACTCACGACTGATCACGTAGCGACCATGGGTGACAATCGTACCTGTCTTTCTCGTGCGATGGGGATGGATAGTAGACTTCACGTTGATTACGGAAAAACTGAGTTACAGGAAGGGGATCGCCTGCTATTAACCAGTGATGGTGTGCATGACTTTATAAATAAGGAAAAGTTAACAGGATTACTGGCTTCCCGGACCTCTGTGCAAGATATTGTAAAATCGATAGAAGATTGCGCGAGAGAAAATGAGACCGATGATAATCTGAGCGCTATCGTGGCCGAGGTGATAACTCTACCGCAGGAAAGCCTGGAAGATTACAGCGTGCAATTAACGCAACTGCCTTTTCCGCCAGAGTTGAGTGCGGGAATGAAGTTGGATGGTTACCGTGTAGAGAAAGAACTGTTTGCTTCGAGCCGAAGCCAACTTTATCTGGTAGTTGATGAAGAAACCAATCAACGTTATGCGATGAAAACACCATCGCGTAACTACGATGATGATGTCAGTTACATAGACCGTTTTATACAGGAAGAGTGGATCGGTAGTCGTATTCACAGTGAATACGTGGTCAAGGTGATTCCTCAAAAACGCGCCAGAACGGCACTCTATTATGTTATGGAGTATGTACAGGGCGAAGGCCTTGATAGCTGGATAGAGGAACACCAGCCGCCCAGCCCGAAAGCAACCATCGCCATCGTTAAACAGATCGCAGAAGGCCTGAAAGTTTTTCATGACAATGAAGCGATTCATCAGGATTTAAAGCCGGGTAATATCATGCTAAAGGCCGACGGCACGGTAAAAATTGTCGATTTTGGCTCTGTCTATGTCGCCGGGCTTGCAGAATTACATCGACCGCTTACTCATGAAGGCGCCCTGGGTACCGCGAGCTATTCAGATCCGTTGTACCTTATGGGGAAAAATCCGGGTATTCAGGGAGATGTGTATGCCCTGGCAACTATTGTGTATGAGATGTTTTGTGGGCACCTGCCTTATGGATCTCAAGTCGAGGAGTGTCGAACGGCTTTTGAATATGACCGTCTGCGCTACCGGTCTTCATCGAAATTCAATTCCACCATACCGGTCTGGTTTGATGGCGCTCTGGAAAAAGGAACCAACTTTGACCTGGAGCAGCGTTACCCTAATATCGATTCCTTTATGCGGGACCTTACCAATCCGAATCCGGATTTCCTGAAAACTGATCCGGTGATTGAAAAAAACACCAATAGCTTACTATTTTGGAAGCTGATTTCAGGCTTTTGGTTTGTAACCTTCTTAATGGTAATTTATTTGTTCAGTACAATGGATTGAAGAAAATTTAAATAGTGCTGACCGATGAATAAAATCAAATAATGCTCGGTCAGGTCGATGCCTGAAAGCATTACTTAATTGCATCTGAAACGGTCAGTTTTAACGGGGATCTGTATCAGTTATAAGACCTCTTTATGTATTCGTGTCCACAGTAAAATTATCCAAATTTAAATCGTTTAGACGCCGTTTCATAGTATTCATAGGTCAGGGTCAGTTGGTGCGATTTATTTTTCTAATCTGTTGTAACAATCCACCCCGGGCTATATGAGGATCTCACTATGCTGCTTGATACCCCTGTTTGTGATTATGGATGGAAGGCGCCTGATTTCACGTTAGCCAATGCGCATGGTGTGCGTTTTACCCTGCATGATTATCTGGGTGACAAAGGATTATTGATTGCCTTTATCTGCAACCATTGCCCATACGTACAAAGAATAGCCCAGCGCCTTGCTGATGATACAAAGTTACTGATGGAAGAGGGTATTAATGTTCTGGCGATCATGTCGAATGACTATCAAACGGTGGAAGCGGACTCGCCAGAGAATATGATCCACTTTGCCAAACAGCATGGTTTTTCTTTCGCCTATCTTATCGATGAAGATCAATCGGTAGGTAAACAGTACGGCGCTATTTGTACGCCAGATTTCTTTGGTCTTAATAGC
>JAUXFT010000044.1 GCA_030622755.1 Aestuariirhabdus sp.
AAGGATCATAGGCAAGTTATTCGTCATGCGTTTTTTTAAAACACCACTGCCGTTTTCATCAATCAAATGGATAACACAATTATTTGAATGCAAATCAATTCCGCCATATAGTTTCATTCTTAGCTCCTCCGCGAAGCAGTTTTGTCAGGGTTGTAGTAACCTCTAACTTTACCGCTTACTCGGAGGGGCTTTCTATATGATCATCAGGTCTTGTATTTTGCGCTCAATGGATTTAGGGCTTCTTGTAAATCCAAAAGGTGCTGAATCATATCGTTGCTCGCGGTGATGGCCGAGACGATATTTATAATAATGATCATGACAGGGAGACACTCCTCTCTCTATCATGGCGGATGCCTGCTCAACCTGTAACTGGGTGTGTCATGCCTATTGTTTGATGGATAATCACTATCACCTTTTGATTGAGACTCCCGACAGCAATCTTTCAAGAGGAATGCGGCAGCCCAATGGTGTCTATACGCAAACATTTAATCGTTTCACAGGCGTGTAGGCCATCTCTTTCAGGGAAGATTCAAGGCTGTACAGAACTAGAGAGGTTTCAAGTCACCCAATCCCCATAGTGGGTTTACATGCACTCTCTTTCACTTGCAAATAGATTTGATGCAGCGCATTTAACGAGCCATCGGCGCAAATCAGTGTTTAGGTTCTGTTGCCAATGAACTAATTTTGAATCAAATTGACTATCGCTTAGCGGGAATGAACTTGGCGCCCTACCAACCCAGTATTGAACCTGACATTTGGCTTTACCAGCACATGCTTCAGCGACTGCGAAACGATAAACATCCTCGTTATTTTGTTGAGCAGAATCTATTGCGACAAAGTACATGATGCCAGCATTTCCTGTGATCTCGTAACCGTCTCCCGCACTAACAATTGATGACAAAAAAATAGCCACTAACAAAAACGGAATTCTAATACTTTTCATACTTACTCCTTTAACGGGTTGGTGGCTATGTATCGACTCAGCCGAAAACACCAATAGTCCCTTGTTGGGGTGAATCATGTTAGAAAATTTAACCGATCATCAAATCCAATTAGCCAGTAGAGCTACATCGAGAAAAGGTTAGATCATTAACCTGATCAGGTAATATTCTTGATGTCATTGATAGACATTAATTTTCCAACTCTCTAACCAATCGCGCAAAAATCAGTATCTTATATGGAGAAGCCTCTCCGACGAATTTCAATCAACATCACGAGGCACTACCATGACAGATACAACCATTACCATCCTCAAGAAATCCACTCCCCCTAAACTCTCATACCGCGCTGAAGGTGATCTCACTTACCACATTGGTCATAAATCGAGCAGCAAGACCTTCTACTTCCGCATCACAGATAATGTCGGTGGTGGTTTCTTCAGCAATGAATGGATCGCCCTGAATGATATCGCCGAAACCGCCAAAACCAACTCTCCAAATAAACCCTTCAAAGCTCTCATCTTCAGGAATCTCTTCCAGTCCAAAGGAGCAAATAACCATGGCTTCCTTGCGGCGATCTTGCGCACTGAATCTGTCATGTTGCCCGTCGATAAACAGTCGATGTCTCACACCATGAGCGACCTTAAGTTATTCAAAGCTAGCATGCAGCCACTAATCAAGGATAAGACCAATCTGCATGATGATGTAGCTGAGGCGGCGCAACTTAAGGAAACCAAACGGGCTGAGATGATTGCGAAAATGAAAGGTAACGCGAAGGCAACTAAAACTAAATCGAAAACCAAGTAATCCCCTGCGTACTTATCTCAGTTTCAATCCACCCTCCGCCACTCTCCATCACTCTGCCAAATCTCGGCCCACTCGGGCATCCCATCGGGGTAACCATGGCCGTGCCGAAAGTTGTGCGTCTGCGGCCACCCTGGGGCAACTCGGCACGAATCAGGTATTTTTTTGGAATCAACCCACTAGCTGAACTTCTGAGCTACTACAACTAAAACATTCCATAGCTGGACTGATCTATGCTTACATCTTTTAGAAAGACCAACCAAAGAGATACGACATGGCGCAGTTCAATTTTGTAGAAGAACCCAAGGGCGGTGTTGGCATGGAGATTATTGCCGCTGATGAAAAGACCTTATGTAATGCTGCAATATCTGCCCTTTGTCTATATATGTGGGAGCAAGACAAAGTCATCGAGCGTGATAGCTATACCGTCTCCTGGTACGGATTCGACCACAAAACTGCACTAGTCGGTTTGCTGTCGGATGTGCTATTTCGTATGGAGAACGATCAGCTGGTGTTCAAAAGTTTTGAAACACTAAGCATTGAGGAAGTGGATGATCTTGACGAAAGGCATCGACGCCAACAAATTCGTATTACCGGGCGTGCTTTCGGTGAACCTTACGATCCTGAGCGGCACATCCTGCGATTTCCGGTAACCGCAGTGCTATTAACTAAACTGCGTCTAAAACCTCACGCAGAGGGCCTTCGCTTTTACTGCATACTCGATGCCTAATCGAACGCTACCAATCGGTAACATTCGCTCGACTGACTGTTCCCGAGTGGTAACACAGATGTCCTCCCTATAGCTCCCCCAATCATAACTACCTCTTGCTATGCCCCACCAATCGCCAACTTTTCAATATTGGCATGAAAATAGCCTTATAAATAACATGGCTTTCTGATTAAGCCATAAGGCTAATCCACAACAACAATATTGAGGGTCTTTCCATGGCAATCGGTCTGCAAGCTGAACCGTCCCTCGGGGTGCCAGGCAAAAAACGCTGGGCAATGGTGATCGACCTTCGTCGTTGTATCGGCTGTATGGCATGTGTCTGTGCCGACAAGGCTGAGTACGATGTCCCCCTAGGTGTATGGCGTACTATCGTTAAGGTTAAAGATACCGGCGCTTACCCCAATACCCGCCGGCATTTCATGCCACGGTTGTGTAATCACTGTGATAATCCTCCTTGTGTGCGCAACTGCCCTACGGAAGCAACTTACAAACATGAAGATGGTTTTGTGCTGCAACGTTATGAACGCTGCATCGCCTGCCGCACTTGTGTAGCTGCTTGTCCTTATAACGCCCGACACGTGTTACCAACCAACCGATCCAACGTCAAAATTGGCGGTGTCGTGGACAAGTGCACTTTTTGTAACCATCGGGTGGAAAAAGGTCTCGTGCCTGCTTGCGTACAAACCTGCCTCGGTCGCTCACGCATCTTTGGGGATCTGAACGACCCTGCCAGCGAAATTGCGCGTTTGGTTGGACGACACAAGACAGTAGTGTTGAAACCAGAGAAAGGCACAGCACCGCAAGTCTACTACATCAAGCCGGATCGAAGCATCACTGAACAGATTTTTGCCGCGCCTGAATCTTACGCTGCTCGCTCAGATGCCGACGCATTTTTTAACCACAATCGAGGCAGTCGTTTCTTTGGCGGCGTCCTTTAGGGAGAAGTGGTCATGTTTGAGTATATGCAATTCAATATCTCGCCTTGGGGCTGGGAATTAGCAGTTTACTTCTTCCTCGTTGGCATGGCATCAATGAGCTTTGCAATGGTTGCCGCCCCCAACGTAATCGGCGGAGCTATGTCTGTGTTCGAACCCCTGCAACGTTCAACTTCAATGCTGGTGTTAGTCCTGTTGGCAATCTGCAGTGTGTTACTGATAATGGACCTCGGTCAACCCAGCCGCTTCCTTTATCCTCTCATCTATTTCCATGCCAGTTCACCACTATCCTGGGGATCATTGTTCTTTGTCTTGTTCGGGATCTGCGTTGTTGGCTTTTTGTCTGCTCAGATAATGGGTAAATCTTCTCTACTAAAGCCGCTTGGGTTAGCGGGGACGGTACTAGCGGTATTGTTGCCGCTCTACACCGGCTGGGACCTAATGGCGCAACAAGCGCGCGAGCTGTGGCATTCACCGGCAATTCCTCTGCTGTTTGTAGTGCTATCTATCAGTTCCGCGGCTGCGCTGGTTTCGTTACTGGCAATGGTTCAGGGAAAACAGAATGAAAACCTCACCACCCTGATCAGGAACATCTTGATTTGCTCACTGTTAGTCACACTTATCCTCTTTGTTGCTGAATGGTTGCGTATCTCCTACGGGACTGCAGAAGAGATGCAGGCTCTCGCATTAATTAACAGTGAGCTTTCAACCAGGTTTTGGGTAATCACATTAATCGTGGGAATTCTGGCACCACTGGGGATGCTGTTAATGGGGCCATCTACTCCAATAATGGTAACTGGTGCCGCTGTGTTAAGCGCTGTCGGCGCCTACACATTTCGTGATGTCATCATAGTGGCAGGTCAATTGCCAATGAGTTTCTACTGATCAAGGAGCAGTAATAATGATTCAATCAGCCAAAATTTCCAGACGGAACTTTATCAGGCTGGGAAGTGCTGCAGCCGGTGTCGCTTCCATTACCAGCAATCGTCTTGTCGCCATGGAGCAAAACCTGGGCGGCACGGATTTCTCCGCGACCTCAGGTGTTGAGCGCCAATCAGTCCCCTATACCTGCATGACCTGTAACATTGAAGATGGCGGTATTGCCTACGTAGAAAACGGTCGTGTAGTTAAGCTCGAGGGCAACATGGACCACGCGAACACCCGTGGCAAGCTCTGCGCCAAAGGAAATTCTGGCTTCTTACATATTTATGATCCAGATCGGATCATGACGCCACTGGTACGCACAGGCAAGCGCGGCGAGGGCAAATGGAAGCGAATATCCTACGACGAAGCCACCACCTTACTGGCTGAAAAACTACGTAAGGTAATTGATCGGGCTAATTCCGAGCACGATCTAAAGATCCTCAACGAAATGGTGTTCAAGTGGGGACGTGACCGCACAGGTGGAGCCGTCAGCCGCTTTATGCATGCGCTGGGCTCTAACGCAATGCTTAACCACACTAATGTTTGCGAGTCATCAAAAAAGGTAGGGCTGGAACCCACCTGGGGGCCTGATATCGAGTCCTGTGACTGGGCCAACACCAAGTACATACTGAACTTCGGCTCCAATATTCTGGAGACCGCTTATTTTATGAACCCAAACGCTCAGCGCTGTGTGGATGGAGTGGTCGACAATAAAGCCAAGATCGTTTCCTTCGATGTGCGACTGTCTAATACTGCCGGTTGGTCTGATGAATGGTTTGCACCATTTCCTGGTACGGATGGTGCGATTGCCCTAGCGATGAACCATGTAATTCTTAATGAGGGATTAGCCGACGAGAAATTTATTACCGACTGGACCAATGTCACCGTTGATCAGCTTAAGGAACACCTAAAGCCCTACACACCAGAATTCGCAGAGCAGGAATCTGGCATGAAGGCCAAGGATATTCGTCGTATCGCCCGTGAGTTCGCCACCACCAAACCAGCAACTACATTCTCCTATCGCGGCCCCTGTAAACACGTCTATGGATCCTACCAAGAAGCGGCCATAAACATGCTCAACGTAATTACGGGCAACGTGGAGATCAAAGGCGGTTACTGCTTGCCCCGAGGCATGGGGTGGCCGCAGCCACAACCCGTACCACCTGCAGGTAAGGTGGCCAGCGCCATGGCTGCCCCCCCGGAGTATCCGCTTGCCTCCCACGCAGTCTCGACCCATGCACCTTACATGGTCAAGAAAGGCCAGGCCAAAGTCTCTATTTGGATGTCCTACTACGACAATCCGGTCTACACCTACCCGTCCAGTCATGTTTGGAAAGATATGTTGGAAGATGAAAGCCTAATACCTTTCCTTGTATCGTTTAGTCCCTACATGTCGGAAACAACAGAACTGTCAGACCTAATCATCCCCGACGTCACCTACCTTGAACGCCATGATCCAGAATCGATGCCTAGCGGTCTTTACCCCTGCCTGTCGATTCGACAGCCCGTGATTAAGCCTCTAGGAGGTACGCAAGAATTCCGACAGACTTTGATCGATGTCATTCAAAAAGTAGATCCTGATGGTTCACTGGGGATGAAGCAATACTTCGCTTTCAAGAGCCCTGAAGAGTGGATGAGAGCCCATATGGACAACATCCCTGGTCTTAAAGAAGAAGGCGGCTGGGACTTCATGAAGAAGAAAGGCGTCTGGCCTATCTACGGCAAGGTTGATCCAGTCACTGCCAAGATTGTCGATAAAAACGGAAACGAAGTAGACCCAGGTTACGGTCTCCATAAAAGCGAAATAAGTACCTTGGATATGGCTGGCGCAGTTGTTGGTGATGACAACCTGATCCGTAAAGATGGTAACGCAATCGGCGTTCATGTGGATGGCAAAAACTACAAAGGATTTGGCGGAGAGACCCCCAAGCTCAACCTCTTCAAGGAGAGTTACAAAAAGTACGGTTTCAACCCGTTACCGACATACAAGCGTCTCCCTTCACGGGAAAAGAAAGCCAACGAACTGGTGCTCACTACTTACAAAGTTAACGTGCACACCCAAAGCCGTACCGCATCGCTTAAATATCTAGCTGAGTTGTATCATAAGAATCCTGCTTGGATAAACCCCAAAACGGCATCAGCTCGGGGCATTAAAGATGGTGAGCTTATTCGCGTCAGCTCTTCGCTTGGGCATATCGTTACCCGAGCGCACATCACCGAAGGAATACACCCCGACGTGATGGCGATATCCACTGCCTGTGGTCACTCGGCTTATGGCCGGCTCGCCCAGCTAAAACACAAGCAAGCAGATGCCGAGTGGGCCCTTGGTGGCGACCCGGACATAATCAACAACGTCTGGTGGGATGATAAGGGTGTTCACCCCAACCCGATCATAAAGTTGCAGGTTGATCCCATTGGCGGTTCGCAGGGTTGGTACGACACCGTTGTCACCGTAGAGAAGGCGCAAGATGGTGACCAGTACGGTGACGTTAACGTCAGTGTTGAGAAATCACTGCAGGACTACGAAGAAACCCTGCGCTTTGCCTACAACGGTGACATGCATCGTGAAAACCACAAAGAAGTGGATATTGATTGGGATAATCTACCCAAACCAACAATGAAGTCCGGCGGACATTGATAGGGGTAAATTCATGATCTCAGCAAACCAACAGCACTCAGAAGGCGGTCAGCAGACCTCAGCAAACGTAACAACTTTAATCGATGAACTCGAAGCACAAGCCGGCCTTTACCGGCTCTGCGGGCGGTTACTGGAAAGTGAAATTGACAGCCCCCTGCTAACGATGCTTCGGGGTGAATTACGCGAACCTCTGGCCGAAGCAGGAGTTATCGCAAACACCTCATTCATCGAAGATTCCGAAGATGTAGTTCTGGAACGGCTAGCTGAAGAATACACGGGCTTGCTAATAGCCCCTGGAGCCGCCATGCCTTATGCCTCGGTGTTCGAAACCGGACGTATGTTTCAGGAACCGGCAGACCGTGCCGAAAAAGCATATAGGGCGGCGGGGTGGACATTTCGCAGTCATATGAGTGGCGAATTCCCAGATCATCTGGGTGTCATGCTTTCTTTCCATGCCATTCAGTTGCAGGCTCAAGCAGATGCACGCCGAGCCGGTGATAACGAAACGGGAGATACGATCGCAGAACGCTCAACACGCTTTCTAATAGAGCAATTAGGAAACTGGGCGCCCGGTTGGTGCCACATGGCGGCCAAAGCGTCGTATGAACCTTTCTATCAGCAACTACTGACACTAGTGGAGCAAAACCTATGGGCCGATCTCTCTGCTGTAGGTAGCAACGAAACGCTGAAAAAACTGACCGAGTTAAACCGTAGAAAGCCTCCCAAACTGGACTACGACGCGGACTTCCGTAAAGCTTCTGGACTTTGAGGTGGCCGATGCGGATTCTACTGGTAGAAGGTACAGGCCATGGTTTCTTGACACACTACAGCCACGCACTGGCGCTGGGGCTTACTGCAAGTGAACATCGCGTCAGGCTGGTAACTCGCAGTAGAGACGAGCTAAACGGGCTTGATTTGCCAATCGACAAACGTGCTTGCTTTGGTGACGGACTCGGTGCGTGGCGGCAACTTCGCGCCGAGGTGCGAGCGTTTAAGCCGGATTGCGTTCATTTGCAGTGGGTAGGTAACCCACTGGCAGCGTTGCATTTTGTAATATTCTGCCAACGACGAGGTGTCGTCGTTTTGTACACTCCTCATAACCTGCTGCCCCATCGTTACCGCTGGGCGCTACAGCCACTGTACCGCTTGCTCTATCAACACTTAGATGCGGTTATCGCACGCGATGGTCACATCGCCTGGGGGCTGCAAGAGGTTCTTGGAATCGCTTGTGAGCGCAGTTGCGTGATAGAGGGCAGTCCAAATCTGCTCAGTCATCCGTTAATACCACGTGTGAAAGTTGATGAACTGGATGTCCATACTCGAGGCGATAAGCAACTGTTACTCTTTGGCTACGGAGGGCGCAAAAAAGGTGCCGAAGCTGCCTGTCGCTCATTGTTACGGCGTAAAGATTTAACTGGTCTGCACCTGATTTTGGCTGGCCAAGGGCTACAACGCTCGGTTCCGTCGGTACTCTACACCGAACTGCAACAGCGAATGAAGGTGAGCAGTATTGACCGCTATCTTGCCGCAGGAGAAGTTGCTTGGTTGTTTGAACAGTCTGATTTACTACTGATGCCCTATCAGATGCAATGCGATAGTCCTCTGGTTGACCTGGCCCTTGCTCTCGGCACCCCCGTTCTACGCAGTGATCTAGTTAACCACCCTAATTTCGATGAACTCGAGGATGGCTGTACTTACGCCGCGACAGATCCCTTAGCACTGGATTCGGCCCTAACGTGGTTAATTGACGACAAACACATTGATAGTTTGCAAGAAGGGCTGCAGTTGCGATCTGGATCACAACTACTATTGCGGCAACTGGTTGACGCTCACACCAGTATTTATGCTCGTCTAATCCAACCAAGCTCCAGACACTGCACTGGGACACCGGTGTTGAAACCCGGATCGTTGTAGGAGCACAACAAATGTCATCTGCGCAAACCATCATATTGATCGCCCATGAAAGCAAAAACGTAGAACTGGTTAAACTGATCAAAAAACGCCTGCATGTTTTTGAGCATTATCGCCTGCTCGCAACGGAAGAAACGGCCGATGCGATCAAACTAGAAACCGAACTAGAGGTTACGGGTATGTTTTCCGGCCGTAAGGGTGGGGAAATTCAACTCTGCGGACTGATCTGCAGCAACTGCATCCGTGCGGTGTTTTTTATCCGTGACCCGGTTTCATCTGCTACAGATGAGCCGGACATTACTCCGTTCTATCGTACTTGTGATCTCAACAACGTTCCCTTGGCTACTAATATGGTGGGGGCCGTCGCGCTAACCCATTGGCTGGGGCGGAAGGTCGAGACATTGTCTTCCTCCGACACGGGTTTATTAACTACCACAGCGGAGGCCGACTGATGGGCGCAACGATTCCCTGGCATCCTGCACTATCGTTGGAAGGTAATGAGCTGTGCATCGAGGCCGAGCTCTGCATCAATTTGCGCGGCCGGAGCGAGCTATGCAACAGATGCACCGACGCCTGCCCTTCCGATGCCCTCAATCTCAGTATCGATGAAGTTAGTGTTAACCGTGACCTTTGCCAAAACTGCGGTGCTTGTGTCAGCCATTGTCCAACGACGGCGCTGAAGCTGAGCGGGTTTTCGCCGGTACGTTTTGTCGAGGCTGCTGCGGCCTCAGAAAGCCCCCATCTACATTGTCGGGAAAGCAGAAATGGCGGTGGCGGAGTGATTATACCCTGCTTTTTTACCCTCAACGCGGAACTGATCGCCGCGGCACTTGGCCGGGGAGCATCCGTGTGGTCCCTGCACGGCTTGGATCGATGTGAAAAATGTCTCAGGGGAGATGCACGCCAGCACACACAAACTATGATTGAGCAACTATCCGACTGGTTTGGCGATGCCGCTCCCCAGCTAAATCTCACGCCTGACACACAGGCCGAGGGTGAGCGCCTAGCAGAACATCAAACCCGCATCAGCCGCCGAAATTTTCTCCGTCTTACCGGTACTCACGGGGTCGAGAACGCCGCCAAATGGATACTACCTACTGATCCGGAACCCGACCCACTCGATGAATTACCTTTCTATCAACACGAGGGGTTTACGCAAAGTCCACGCCCAAGCCTTGCACTATTAGCCTCAGAGGCAAACAAATTACCCTGGAGCCAATCCGCCAATTTGCCTTGGCGGAAACACCAGGTTAGCGATGAGTGCAGCGCATGTCTGAGCTGCGGTAAACGTTGTCCCACCGGGGCACTAATTAGTATCGAGCAACGAGGCATTGCGGCTCTAGGCTTCCAACAGGATCTGTGCAGTGACTGCGGATTGTGTGAAGCCATCTGTCCTACGTCGGCAATTCATATCGATGCGCTATCCTCTGTTGCTGAGCTGACTAACCAGCACCAGGTGGTGATGCGCCGCCAACAACAACCCTGCAGAAGTTGCGGGCATCCATTTATACCAGTGTCGGCATCGGTTACCCAGTGTCCGACCTGTGAAAAAGAGCAGTCCCTTGATGATGACTGGATGTCGATGCTGGGTGAGTGACGTTGGTGCGATATGTATCAACCCTATTGATAATCACGGCGATCATAGTGGGCATCAGGTATGCAGCACAACCCCATGGCCCTAAAGCGTTGTTTGAAGTGCGTTGTGCAGGCTGCCACGAACTGCCAGTTCAAGCATTATGCGAAGAATATTCGCCAGTTCTAAGACCCAGCGTGGTCGATACGATGCGAACCCTGCAAGGTGCCGACGCCGATATCACTATTGGTGAGGCCTTACAGATTAAACAGTATTTGAAGGAGGATTTGTTATGCCCCTGATCGATCCCAACAGCGGATACAACACTGCTGAGCGCCATGCGCTAGATATTCTGTCGCGCATGTCGTTACAACCGGAGGGTGCCGACCTGATCCACGCCCGGCAGGTGCATGATATCGCCCTAACGGGTGAAGTTATGCGTGTTTTTCTGAACACAGACACGCTAGACGAAGCCCAGCAGGAGATGCTGGCCGAGTCGTTAGCGCCGTTGCTAAAAGATATTCCCGGCGTAGAGCGTGTCATTGTTAAACCCCGACCTCAGGCAGTTTCTGGCGGACGCCGCATCGCTGGCGTTAAACGGGTCGTCGCTGTCCATAGCGGTAAAGGGGGGGTCGGTAAATCCACCTTAACAGCCCAGCTCGCGTTGATGCTGGCCCATCTTGGCATTAAGGTCGGCATATTGGACGCCGACATATACGGTCCTTCCTTACCCATATTATTCGGTGCTCATGGCCCTGTTCAGCAAAACCCTGACAATCAAAAAATGACACCCCTAGTCGCCCAGGGTATCCGATTGATGTCGCTAGGTTTTTTACTTCCCGATGATCAAGCTCTGGTATGGCGAGGTTCACTGGTCGATGAAGGATTGTCACAGTTTTTTACCGACGTTGACTGGGGCGAACTGGATCTTTTGTTAGTCGATCTTCCACCGGGTACCTCTGATGTTCATCTGGCCGCGCTACGTACCAATGAGTTCGATGGCGTCATCACCGTAACCGCTCCCGGGCAGGTATCACTTGATGATGTGCGCCGAGGGATGGAGATGTTTGCAGATCTGGCTGTTCCTTGCATAGGGTTGATCGAAAATATGGCCGGGGTTGCTTGCGCGGGTTGCCGACAAGTCAATCACTTGTTTGGCGAATTGGGCGGAGGCTCTCTTGCCCAAGAGATTGGTGTACCGCTACTGGCTACTATCCCTTTCTATCCTGCCGTGGCCGCAGCGGCAGACAGCGGTACGCTTAACACACAGATCCAGCCCGGCAGGGATGCTTTCCAGGCACTGCTTCCAGTCGTTGAACGATTGTGTGGAAACATAGCCGGTGTCTTTCCAGAGCTAAGACAGCGCTCCCATCATCCATCGGAGGCCCAATTATGAGTGAGTGCAAATCAACGTCACGCAACAGCCAACAGATTCCCCTGACTAATATTGCTGATTCTCAAACACAGGACAATATCCCTCAACCCATTGAGGGAATCGGTGAAATTGTGTTGGTAGCCAGCGGTAAAGGAGGCGTAGGTAAATCAACCGTCACGGTCAACTTGGCTGTCAGTCTGCGCAATCAGGGTTTACGGGTCGGTGTACTGGATGCGGACCTCTATGGCCCTTCCATAGCACGTATGTTTGGCGCTAGCGAAGGTCTGAAAACAGACGATCGCGGGATTGCTCAACCAACAGAATGTCATGGCGTGTTTGTTCTCTCGGTGGCTTCAGTAATGCCTCCCGAGGCTGCGCTGGTATGGAAAGGCCCGTTGGTCACTCAAACACTAACGCAGATGTTTCGAGAGGTTCAGTGGCCTGAGGTTGACGTATTGCTGGTCGATTTACCGCCGGGGACGGGCGATATACAACTAACCATCCTTGAACAGTTTCCCATCTGCGGTGCACTAGTTGTGACTACGCCACAGCGGCTAGCCGTCACCGATGCTCGCCGCGCGGTCAGCATGTTTCACGAACTCGACATTCCCGTGTTTGGCTTGATCGAAAACATGGACGGCTACCTCTGCCCCTGTTGCGGAGAACACCAACAGTTATTTCCAAGTGGAGCCGCTAAGCAGCTAGCATCCGATCGAAGCGTTGCGTATCTGGGCGGCATCGCCATTGATCCAGACGCGCAGGCACTTGCCGACAGCGGTCAGCCAATGGTGACGGCACAGGCCGGTGGCGTCACGGCGTCACGCTTCAACGAACTGGCAGATCAGCTCACCAGCGCGGTCCTTAAGGAGCAGAAATATCGCGCATTTCAGGCTCGCGAAAGCGATCACTCTAATGACACTAGCCACACCGACTTCTGGGAGCCGCTGCTCGACGAATAGTCTTGCTTGCCATCAACAGAACCGCAGGAGTACACGTTTAATGATCATGCATAGAGTTTTTATTGATTACCAACCGGAACACAACGCCTTACCCAACCCTGAGCTACTCTCGCACAGTCAAGGTCTGGTCATCGCACCAGACCAGCTCACTCAGCGGGCCGAAGGATGGGATGTTGATTGTGCTGCGATCTGCGCTATCGACAATACCAAAATACCTACAGCTTCTGAAACAATCTACAAGGTAGTATCGGAATCAAGCAGACTTGATAACGCAGCGACCTCACCCGACGACAGCAAAGTAATTATTAAGATTCGAGTCGCTCGCCCCCAACCAAGCTACAGTCTAAATCGATCTAAGCACGGTAGCGGGTTCACATTCTATGCCCCGGACCCGGCAACCCTGAGTGGCTTTCAAATACCTGGTTTGGGTATCGGCTTACGCCAATGGTTAGAGGGCCTGAACCCTGAGCGAATTTGTGGTGTTTGGTTAGACTGCCCTGAAGCTGAAGCCACTGGAACAGGACTTGAGCTGGATATGCTTGCCACGGCACGCGCCGCATTCTCCGGTGAGATCTGGTTGTCCGGAGGGGCCTGGAATTTCAAACACATTCAGAATTTAGTACGCGAGGGCAATTGCGACGCATTGATACTCTCATTAGAACGATTCGAACAACTGGGAGGTGAAGCTGTCGTTACCGAGATGAACCCGCTCGAGCGTATTCCTACGGCTCAACTAGCAGATACCGAACCTGCTGCATGATTACACGACTCATTGGGCTAATCGCGGGAATGATGCTGACTTGTTGGCAAACTCATGCCGCCGATATAAATGCAGAAACGTTACTTCAGCGACAGGATGAATCGACGCTATGGGTGATCGATATTCGTTCGGACATCGAACAGGCAGCCGGCGTACCGGAGATAGCATTTATCGTGACGTCAGGACCAGATTCGCTAGGTCTTCCTGACCAAGTAACCGAACTGGTGGTAATCGCCCCACTTCAAATAAGTCTGGAAACAGAATCAACATGGAATCGCTATGCAGAGCAACACCAACTAACCCTACACTGGCTCAAAGGAACATCCGTCGACTGGCAAAATGCTGGACTTGAACTCATTCGGCCAGATCCTCAACAGACCAACTCCATCACCTCACAGCCTCGATATTTTCTCATACCCCGAGGTATCTGTGAACTTGCCGAACCGGCTATGGTAATCGACAAGCAAAGCTTTGAACCAAAACCTCCTGCGCATTAACCGATGAAGAGTTCCCGCCCAAAGTGCGGAATCAATCCATTTGCAGCGGTTGGCATCGTAACGATCAATCGCATGGGGATAAACCCTCTGTTGATCATGATATTCCTGGCACCCATCATGTCATCGGCAGCCCCTCCCGATAACGATAAATCAAACTGTGCTCAATGCCACCCTTTCGAAGTGAAAACCTTTCATCAGAGCGCAATGAGCAGGGCAGCGCAAACCGCAAACTTTAAGGAACAATGGCAAGATGCGGATAATGCGATCGCATGCCTTGACTGCCATGCGCCTAGCAGCGCTCATGGGGTAACCTGTAACGATTGTCATGGCGAATCGATTCACCTGAAAGTAACGGCGACTATGGATACTGATGTCTGCGCACGCTGTCACGACGCCCCGCTTGAGAATACGTACCGCCATTATCGCAGCCGGCCGGCAGCATTAGCCAAAGCCAACTGTATAGACTGCCATATGCGCCCCTCCGACCTTGGGATCGATCACAACTTCCGTGGCCCCGATAGCCCCGATCTACTATCGAAGGCGGTAACATTGCGTTGGTTGGTACAGGAAGCGGGTGACCCTTCCATTTATTTGATAATTAAAAACCGAACAGCCCACGCGATCCCTGGTGGAACCAGCGGTCGATCACTCTGGCTCCTGATAAAGAACCAAAGCGGGGAATGGCAACCTATGCAACGTTTCGGTTGGCTGCAAACGGAACGGAAATACTGGATTGATTATTCACTCCCCCCTGGCGTTAACCGGCTACGGTTTCAAATACCAGAGGAAGGATTGAGCATTGATCAACCGAAACTAGCTCTATGGTTACAAATAGCACCGGGCAAACTGCAAATAGGAAACCATAGCGGCTACTGGCTATACAGAGGTGATGGCATTTTGAAGCTCTCTGAACAGGTTGACCGCCAAGAGGGTTCACAGACACAATGAGTACTACAATAATAAAAGCAGGTTAAAAAATGCCTATCTCACTTCCTGATGTCCGTGGCAAGCGCCGCGCCTGGGTGGCAAAACTGCTAGCATTCTGCCTCATGATGTTTACCAGCATCGCTCTTAATGCTGCGGAAAAACCCATTGCCATTGGTTTGACGCCGGTCTTTCTCGATGAACAGCTCTCTTTTCTGACTCGCTGGCAAGGCTATCTAGAGCGTAAGATGGGCCACCCCGTACGTTTTGTGCGACGACAGAGCTATCGAGAAATAACGGAGTTACTCCTTAATGGTGAGCTGGATGCAGCATGGTTATGTGGATTCCCTTATATCCAACACAGAGACAAGTTAAAACCCTTAGCAGTACCCTTATTCAATGGTGAGCCCTTGTATCGTTCCTATCTGATAGTCAGTAGTACAGATACAGTCACCGAATCCATCGATGACCTGCGCAACCGAATATTCGCTTTTTCTGACCCGAACTCCAACTCCGGCTACCTCGTTACCCAAGCTGCGTTGAAGAGTCAGGGGCAAAGCGCCAATTCATTTTTCCGCCGCAGTTTCTTTACTTGGTCGCATCGTAATGTGGTCAAGGCTGTCGCAGATGGGCTGGCGGATGGCGGTGCCGTCGATGGATATGTTTGGGAAGCTCTGGCCAAAGTCGATCCCGAACTCACTTCACATACCCGTGTGGTTCAACAATCAGCGCAGTTTGGCTTCCCACCTTTTCTAACGCGAACTGACGGTCATAAAAACGCTTTAGCTTTAAGAAAAGCCCTGATTTCAATGTCGGCCGATCCCGAGGGCCAAATCCTGCTACGAACGCTACAGCTTGATGGGTTCACGTTAGTCCCTCCTGGGCTTTACGAATCAATCGCCACTTTAGCGGAGCAACTCTAACTTGATTCCGCTCCTCGACGATTTCAGTTACCGCATTAAAGTACCGATCAGTTTAACTCTGGCGATACTTATCTCTGGAGTAGTCATTACCGGAGTGCTGATCGCCAGAGGCGCAGAAGACCTGCGCGATGAACTGTATGATAACGCCCAAGACGTGGGGGGGGTGCTGGTCAACACCCTAGTACCGACCATGCGTCATGACGATCTTTGGCAGGCTTATCAAATACTCAATGGTGCTGGAGCTGCATCAGAGACCGTCAGCCAACGCATGTTGGTCGTCATAGATTTAGATGGACTAGTCTATGTCTCCAACAATCCCCGGTCGTTTCCCGTCAATAGCAGACCTGCTGAATTCGATCCGGAGTTTGCTCGCCTAATCGCAAATATCAAAGTGGATTCTCCCCTGACGCCCCAGCTCTATGAGCTTCGTGACGATCAAGCTATTTACGTAACGCTACCGCTGATGGATGACGGTGTACGCATCGGTCTACTGATCATGGGTTACCCCAAAAGCCTGCTAACACCAAAACTCTACGAACTGTATTGGCGCGTAACTTTAAGTACCTTAGCTGTTATAGCCCTACTGATCCCAGTCGGTTGGCAGATCGGGAAACGGATGGTGGCCCCATTGATGCACCTAAGTGATAGCATGGCGCTGATCGGCAAACAGCCGTTACAAGCAATCAACTACGAAATACCTCAGCGAAAAGACGAAATTGGTCGCTTGGGGATGCAGTTTCAGGAGCTATTACAGGCCCTTTCAGAAAAAGAACGGTTCGAAATCCAGATGATTGCCTCTGAGCGATTAGCCGCGATTGGGCGAGTTGCAGCA
Organism: Aestuariirhabdus sp.; assembly: GCA_030622755.1. GTDB lineage: Bacteria > Pseudomonadota > Gammaproteobacteria > Pseudomonadales > Aestuariirhabdaceae > Aestuariirhabdus. The sequence goes on from JAUXFT010000044.1 coordinate 16,724, forward strand.
GGTGTCGCCCATGAGATCAACAACCCTCTCGGGGGAATGATGAATGCAATCAATACATTTAAACACTATGGCCAGGCAGATCCTTTGACCGAAAAAACCGCCTCGATGTTAGAACGAGGTCTTGAACAAATTCGAGATACGGTTTCTGTGCTGCTGGTTCAAGCGCGCCCTGAAAGCCACCCTTTCACTCAAAAAGATCTAGAAGATATAGCAACCCTACTCAAATCGGATGCACGAAAAGCAGGGGTCACACTTAATTTTAGTGCTGATGGATTGACTGAAGCCCCGCTTCCCTCTACCCCTATTCGCCAGATCCTGATCAACCTAGGTCTTAATGCTATTCGAGCTTGTACGCGAGGAAAGGAAGTCGTGTGTCAAGTGCAGCTCAAACCTAACGATCTAGTGATACTTACTGAAAATCCTGGTGCAGAAATCCCCTCAGAACAAATGGGGCAGTTATTCGAACCCTTCGGTCATGATAGCCCCGGAGGCAATGGGTTGGGGCTGTGGGTTACCTATCAAATTGTGCAACAACTAAAAGGTGAGATCGCAGTGCTATCTGAAGAAGGGATAACCCGCTTTCATATACACATTCCAATCTCAAATAAAAATGGAGTGATGGCTGATGGCTAAAGTTTGTTTGGTCGAAGATGACCCTATTATGGGAGAGTCTCTGCAGCAGCGTTTCGAGCTAGAGGGCGTAATTTGCGATTTGTATCAATCCGCAGAAGATGCGCTAGAACCATTGATCAGAGGTGATTATGCAGCGTTGATTAGTGATATTCGCTTGCCAGACATGACTGGTGAGCAACTATTTAAGCGGATACTCGCCAGTCCAGTCGGACTGTTACCCACCCTGTTTATGACCGGCTACGGTACTGTTGAACAGGCTGTTCATCTGCTTAAGATGGGTGCTAGTGATTATATTACCAAGCCCTTTGATCTCGATGAGCTACTAAACAAATTAAGAAAAATTTGTCCCGAACTGTACCTTCCTGATGACACAGAGGAAGCAATTCTTGGGATTTCTGAACCAATCCGTCAAATAGAACGAAAACTTCAACGGGCAATACGATTTCCGGTACCCATATTGATTACCGGTGACTCCGGAGTGGGCAAGGAGCATGCTGCACGTTACTTCAGAGACTGTCTTTCTCAAGGAAAAAAAATACCTTTCGTTTCAATCAATTGCGCAGCAGTCCAAGAGAGTTTACTGGAAGCTGAATTATTTGGTCACGAGAAGGGAGCTTTTACCGGTGCTGATAGACAGCGGCAAGGGCTGTTTGAGCAAGCGGATGGAGGCGTGCTGTTTCTGGATGAACTTGGTGAAATGTCTTTATCAATGCAGGTCAAACTATTGAGGTCTTTACAGGAGTCCGTCGTTCGCCGTGTCGGTGGTGTTAAAGATATTCCAGTTAATGTACGCATAGTTTGTGCTACCAACCGAGACCTATCAGTGATGATAGAAAAAGGTACTTTTCGAGAGGATCTGTATTACCGAATTAACGTGGTTTCCGTACATTTACCACCATTGTCTGAGCGCCGAGAAGATATTATCTGGTTTGCTCATCGCCTAGTGAAGGGATGTAACGAAATAGACAACACAATCTGTTATCGACTGACAGCGGCTGCCGAAAGCTGGCTGGTTAAACAAGATTGGCCTGGGAACATTCGTCAGATGAAGAATACGATTGAAAGAGCCTGCATCTATGCTGATAACGGACGTTTGGAGGCCACGCTTTTCGAATCCCCTGAATTGCATGAGGAAAAATCCAGTAAAGACTATTCTCTCCGAGAATATATTGAAGTCTGTGAACGTGACCGTATCAAGGATGAGCTAGCACAACATGAGGGGCGCATCACCGAAACGGCGACTACATTAGGTATTAGCCGAAAAAATCTCTGGGAAAAAATGCGCAAATATGGACTGTAACCGCAGTTTGTAAACTAGTTTCTTACAATTTAATATCCATCAAATATCATGGCGTTCGGTCAATTTCGTAAACATCGGCTGCAACCCACCCGAAAATTGGAATGTTGCGCTCCACTCTGCATATTTTCGCCTGTATCCCACCAATATGGATCGATCAAGCTTGACTGAACGGCCTCTTCAATGAAACAGCGTGCAAACTGCGAGGTGCTGACAAGTCAACTTCATCGGATACATCTGATGCGAGCACCCATTATCAGGCAACCGTTAATTTCCAATCAATGAACGTAATTATCCTGATGTTCCGATAATACTCAGCGCCAATAAGATGTCGACCTAGATTGAATAAATTATTTACAGCGGCATATATAGCCAGGAATCGCTGAGCTTGATTAGTAGATTTCAACCTTTGCACGCCCCGCTCTCGTAACCTGGTGCATTCATGCGATTGCTCGGCGCGATTGTTCGCGTATCGTTCTGTGAAGTGATTAACATCAGGCATCAATTCTCGATGTGCCACAACATAACTTCTTAGCTTGTCAGCACTTTTGGGGTACCTAACCCTATACGATCCTACTGGGATTTCTTATAAATAAGTTTTAAATACTCTTTTATTTCTCCCGATTGATCTCTCATCACATCACTAGGATCCGCACGCTCTTCCGCTCTAATTACCATATCGTTAAGCACTCGTGCTGCAGAATGTTACTTGGATTCTTTCCGGGAGCTACAATTACAACATTGGGTTTGCCTTCGGCACAATCTTATTTTTACGTAAGTATTCTTGGAGCGGTTTTATTCGGCATCGGAATCGCGCTATTCATTCAGGTCAAAAGCTCTGGCCAAGGTCTAGGTTTAAGTGGTGCAATTGCAATTAATATGTGTGGCGGGTTGTGCCTTGCTGGTTGGCTGCTTTTCGGCACGGTGAGTGCAACTAGCCTTGGTAAAATAATTATGTGGGGCTTGGTAGCAGTATTAGTCGGCATCAGCACTATTGAGCTAGTGTCGATCCGTAGACCCACAACATAACTAGTGCCCATCCATAAATGAATGTTTTTTAAAAAAACACCCTGTTTTTCTTTCTCCGTTCCGGTTCATACTTCTCCGGGTTTCGTAGCGGCCATGGACTGACGTGAATCATCACTTTATGGCCTTTTATCCCGAATTTTCGCCACAGATTGCCACTGCACTGCCCATAAGCCTACAGATATTTCTCAGCCGGTATCACCATTTAGCTTAGCCGGAGTCGAGCCTCGCCAAACGCATCAGGTTGTAACTCAAAGTCGGATCGTAGCCATGTCGTTCTGTGAGCCAAGGAGTTGAC
>JAUXFT010000102.1 GCA_030622755.1 Aestuariirhabdus sp.
TAACACAGCTACCCAGAGAACCATCCGGTAAGTTTCGCTACGTTACCAGCAAGCTCGATGTTTCCTGGAGTTAATCCTGACTGAATTAAACCTGTTCCTGAATTAAACCCTGGCGAGCGCAACATCGCTTACCGATGGCATCCACAATCTGAGGTACAACAACAAAAATGCAGGCGCCACTAATGCGCTCATAACGCCAACCCAAAAACGATCGGTTAACGCCAAAAATGCAAATCCAGCATAGGCAACGGCAAGCAACAAACTGAGACGAGGCAATACTCCAAGCTTCCAGGATCCTTGATTAACTACCAGCAACAATACAGCCAAGCCTAACCATTTACTCCATGTCGCACATTGCAACCAGGTGAAGAGCGCATCATCGATTGATGATTCAATAGCACCCGGCAACAATCCAAACATCAAAACAGGTTCTACTTGCTGTAGTTGGGTGGACAGTGACAGCAAAGCCCAATTTTCTATCAGATCAGAGCTGAAAACGATAAACGCCAAGACATAACAGATTCTTCGCTGTTGCCCTTCAGGGAGAAAGCAATTAGCACATATTCCTAACAATAAGCTGTAGAGTCCGGCGAACAAAAGATCGAGACGGTTACCGGCATCCATCGCTAGTAATAATACCCGTCGCAACTCCGGGTCATCGCCAAATAAAAGCAACAGCTCTTCACTATTGGTGATAAATTCAAACGCTACAACAGGATTAGAAACTCCCGGTATAGTCCAGGGTACACTGCCTGGAAACACCTGCATTAGCAGTAACGCAACAACTATCATTGCGGCCCCGACTGCACGACCCCACCAGATATTCATTGTCCGATCACGGCGTCATTCACAACGCGCCCATCGATGATCACTGCTTCCCCCTCTGTGTCAGGATGATTGTAGCGCTATTATCGGAACAACCTCCCCACGCCTCAATAATCAGATTTGGTGGCATCAGATACTCCCATTCTGTAAGCCTCTGCCACCTGTTCCAGCTTGTTCACTTTGACTCCCAAATCCTTGATAATGCCGTCCTTCACCGCATAAATCCAGCCATGAACCGATAGCTCCTGACCGCGGCGCCAGGCATTTTGCACAATATTTGTGTGACAAATATTAGCAACCTGTTCTATGACATTAAGCTCACACATCAGGTCCGTTCTCTTTTCCTCATCACTAATAACCCTGAACCGGCTTTCATTGCGATAATAGATATCACGGATTGCGCGCAACCAGTTGTCAATCAATCCAAGTTGCTCATCACCCAGTGCGGCTTTAACACCACCACAACCATAATGACCCGTCACTATAATGTGCTTTACCTTAAGTACATCTACCGCATACTGCAGTACAGCCTGACAGTTAAGGTCTGTGTGGATTACGACATTGGCCACATTACGATGCACAAAGAGTTCGCCCGGAAGCAAACCCACGATGTCATTAGCAGGCACACGGCTATCAGAGCAGCCTATCCATAAATATTCCGGAGTCTGTTGTTGACTCAATTTATGGAAAAAATCAGGATTTTCCTTAGTGATACTTTCAGCCCACTCGCGGTTATTTTTCAAGAGTTGCGTAATTTCAGTCATCGGCCTCACCCATACCCTGAAGTAGTTCTGTTGAGTATATCAAACTGTTTTCCTACGTCCTTTATAGAAACGTAACAACAGCCATACACTGAGTATCAACAACAGAAAAATAATAAAATAGACTGTCTTGGCTATGGCTCCAGCGTTTTTCATCAAAGCAGATGGAGCAAGACTATGCTGCGGTATGATTCGCAACTCATCGCTATTCTGGTTAATCACAACATCAGCCAACCCATCATTATTAATATCAGGCAGGGCAGCAAGATGATCAATTATCGCTTTCCATGATTTGATCTCCTGTACCCCTGCAAGATCAGTATCACCATCAATCAAGGATTGTTTAATATCAGCAACAGGTTGGCCATGTTGGTTTTTAGGGGTCGCCGACAGGAGACCATAGCTGATTTCATCGATCAGCCAGGTAAAACTGCCAACGTAGGTGGTACCCCCAATGCTGTAGAGACGGTCATCGGCCCCACTCAGGTCCACGGCGTGATAGCCACCTTCAACGCTACCCACCTCCACACTCATTACCCGGTCAAACGGTGGTCGATAGTTATTAAACGTAAAACGGACACCCGAAACCCGTGGGTAATAGGAATCACCTCGCAACTGATACCCCAGCAGTAATACTTCAAAAATACTCTTGAGTTCTGACCCGGTAAACCAAACCTTCATTAACGGATATCCGGGGCTGTCATCCACTTCTCCAATACCTAGCGGCTCCAGTCTAAACAAGTCGGAAACGCTTTGTATCCCGGTATCGCCTAACCAGACCTCATCCCGAATGGTGCCATTTCCGGTCAGCGCTATATCGGCACCACTGGCAACTCTTAATCCATCCGTCACCAGATTACCCAATACACGATCCTCGTATTCACGCGTGAGAGTTCGAGGGATTTTCGTTAATGCCTGATCAAAATAGTATCCTGCTGGCTGCAGAATCTGTTGGGTTACCTGCTCCTTAAATCCCTCAACAAGCTCCGTAATTTCAGGGTCGCCTGCAATACGATCATCAATAGGGTGCAGAATATAATCCATCACAGTGACTTCCCCTGGCGTTATCTCCAATTGAAGCTCACCCAGGTATTGCCCCTCTGAACCCGCTTGCACAATTGGCGTACCATTCACCATGACAGGATCATGTAATGGCGTGTGGGAATGGCCACCGATGACTAAATCGATCCCCGGAACCTGCTTCACAAGATCTACTTCTTCGCCACCCCAGGTTCCATTTCCGCTTTCAAGAACCCCCATATGTGACAGTAAAATAACCAGATCCACCCCTTCTTCCCGTAACTGCTTTACCCTTGATTGCGCGGTCGCAACCTGATCGGTGATAGTGACCGGGGCTTTATTGGGAGCGACTTCAGCAGCGTCAAAGCCAATCAAACCAAACAATCCAATCTTCAAGCCATTTTTTTCGATGATCAGGGTGTCCCGTATTAATCCGTCAGAGACAACTTCCTGCAAGCTATCATCGGCTGGATCATCAGGATCGAATGCCAGATTAGATGTTACCACCGGCACCAAAGACTCCACATAGCTGTTTGCAGATCGAAACATTTGCGCCAGGCCGTCTGGACGGAAATCAAATTCATGATTGCCCAGTGTAACCGCGTCATAACCCAGACGCGTCATAAGCTGAAGCTCTGCACCCGTTTCCCTGGTAATGGTGTGAAACAGTGTGCCCATACTGAAGTCACCGCCATCCAATAAAAGCACTGCCCCCTTACTGCTCGCGCTAGTACGCCGTTCGGAGATCAACGTTGCTAATCGGGCCAGCCCACCTACGGTTGAATCATCATTAAGGGTTTCCGGAGTGTATTCTGCATTGGGACCAAACCCCAAAAAACGGGATTGCCAATCATTGGTATGCAATACCGTCAGGCTCTGCGCCTGGGCATTCAAAGAGGCCGACAACATTACTACGCCAAGAGCAAACCGAACCCACTGTGCTTTTAATAAAGAGCGCATACCACATCCATACGTAGTAAAAAAATATTATTATTTTAATTTGTCGTAAGCTTCCAGCCGCCCGCGATTATTACCAGAGCGGGCGAGTTTAATCACCTGTCTACTTCAAGAATTCCGGGTCAACTATTCTGCGTCAACTATTCCATAACTCATCAGCAAAAATGGTATATGCCATTATCAGCGCATCTTCCTTTCCATTAACTGCAGGATAATAATTTTTCCGTCGGCCTATCTCGTTAAAGCCAACTGATTCATACAGAGTTACAGCGGCAATATTTGAGGGTCTCACTTCAAGAAACAAGGTTTCCGCTTTTACGCCCTGGGCAATATCCAAAAAGTGCTGCAAAAAGCGTCTGCCTACCCCCTGTCCTTGAGTCTCCGGACTGACGGTAATATTGAGTATGTGAGCCTCTCCAGCAGCAGAGGTTAATACGCCATGACCAATCAGGCGTACTCCGTTCTCAATAACCCAGCAACTATTTCCGGGCTTAAGGCATCCTGCAAGGATACCCTTCGTCCATGGATGAGTATAGGAACGTACTTCGACTTCCATAACCGAGTCGAGGTCTTCAGGGGTCATCGCACGAAAGCAATATTCACCATAATCCAGCAATCTCAAAATCCTCTCGATACCCTGCAAACGCTTTCTCAACACCTTCTCTAATACCAATAAGGAGCCGTCATTGTTGGTGGATATTCAGCCATTCCCCAGTACTTCCAAACGCTATTTCATGCTACTCAAATGCAACCAGGTTTCACATTTTAAACCGGGTAACTTCATCATCTCGTTCAGGCTATGACAAAGCACCAGTGTTTTCCCATCCTGACTCAGCGTTTCCCCAGGTTGCATACGTTGTGTAAATTGATGGGGGCTATCTCCATTACCACCAACAATAAACTCAATGGACTGACGCCCTAGCAACAGCACATCCAATGGGTGATCCCAGAAGAAGTCACGTTGCAAATAACTCCGTAGCGCATCACGGGCAACACCTTCGCCCTGATCAATAGAACCATTCGATACAACTGGCCAATGGAAACTCGCGCGCGCTGCCGTTTCTGCCGACCAGTCAATACTGCGCAAAAGATCATCTAGTAATTGCTGATGGAAACGGCTGAACCCCCCTACAGCGCTGTGAGGCACTTCAGCGATAATCAGTTTGTTGTCTTCCAGTTTTATCACCTCAAGACGAAACCGGGGTACTTCATTCGTACCTATTTGCGATTCAGGGCCGCTCTCTGTTTGCCCGGAATCATCGGGTAAACTCTCGGAGACAGCAGACACTGCTGCTTCCTGCTTAGCAGGTGTTTTTAGTAAATTACTTATCTGCGCAAGACCCTTCGTAACAGGCACGGCGGCGCTGGGCTGTTGCGCTGGTTGCAGTGAAGGAACCGCAGCAGTTGCGGAAAGCTGTGGGGAATGTTGTGGTGAAAGGGCCGTCGATTCTTTTCGATCAATAGCAGACTGCGCCATAGATAAAAGTGATTGTGGATCATTTTTTACTTCGCTCTTTACTTCGCTCTTTAGGTCACTCACTACCTCACTATCAGAAGCCATGCCTGACCCTGAGCTATGCACTGCATCATTTGTCTCTGGCCACTGCCACTCACAACGAACCGACGGCAACGCATTGGGTAGCACCTTTCTGGAAAACCAGGGCTGTATACCCATCGCTTCAAGGTACTGTTGACGTCGTTGCTCCTGCACGCTATCTCCTTTTACTGTTTACTGCTATTACAACCGCTATACATCTGCTATCTGCGGATGGGCTCGCTCGGTGCTACCCAATAACAAATTAAGCGCATTGATGTATGCTTTTTCAGAAGCCACGATGATGTCAGTATCGGCACCGGAACCATTAACGATACGTCCGCCTTTTTCCAATCTGACCGTTACTTCACCTAAGGAATCAGTGCCCCTGGTAATCGCATTTACCGAGTACAGCGACAGGGTTGCCTGTGAATCTGCTATCTCCTCTATAGCTTTAAACACTGCGTCTACCGGACCATCTCCTGCGCATTCCACACTATGCTCCTGACCATTAACACTTAATGTTAATTTAGCCACGGGTGTTTCACCCGTACGAGAACAAACTTCTGAGTACACCAATTTGTAAAACTCTGGTATTTCTGAGGCAGAGGTGTCACTAACCAGGGCTTGCAGGTCCTCGTCGAAGATCTCATGTTTTTTATCCGCTAACTCCTTAAAGCGTGCAAAGGCATTATTCATTTCAGATTCAGTGCCAAAATCAATGCCTAATTCTTTCAGGCGACTCTTGAAGGCGGCACGTCCGGAGTGCTTGCCCAACACCATTTTATTGGTTGTCCAGCCAACACTCTCGGCACTCATTATCTCGTAAGTTTCTCGATGTTTGAGGACGCCATCCTGGTGAATACCTGACTCATGGGCAAACGCATTGGCACCGACAATCGCCTTGTTAGGTTGTACCGGAAAACCAGTAATTCCAGACACTAACTTAGAGATAGATACTATGTGTCTGGTATCAATATTGGTTTCCAACAACAACAGATCTTTACGAGTGCGCAGAGCCATCACGATCTCTTCAAGCGAAGCATTACCGGCACGCTCACCTAGCCCATTAATAGTACATTCCACTTGCCGTGCTCCCTGAACAACGGCCGACAAGGAGTTGGCCACAGCCAATCCCAGATCATTATGGCAGTGCACCGAGAAGACGGCTTTATCCGCGTTAGGAATACGTTGCAACAACTCCGCTACCGTTGCGCCAAATTGATGAGGAATGGCATAGCCAACTGTGTCAGGGATATTGATGGTACGGGCACCTGCATCAATAGCTGCCTCAATAATGCGGCACAAAAAATCAATATCGGATCGACCCGCATCCTCGCAAGAAAATTCGACATCATCAATCAGGTTGCGGGCTCGTTTAACCGCATGTACAGCCTGCTCTATCACCTGTTCAGGCTGCATCCTTAACTTATGTTCCATGTGGATGGGAGACGTAGCAATAAAAGTATGAATGCGCCCTGAAGCAGCCGGTTGCAAAGCTTCTCCGGCGCGATCGATATCTGCATCAAGCGCCCGTGCAAGACCACACACCGTGCTATTTTTTACCAGCCCAGCCACAGCCTTTACCGAATCGAAATCTCCCGGACTGGCAATTGGAAATCCCGCTTCGATAATATCAACCTTCATCATCTCAAGCGCCCTGGCGATACGCAGCTTTTCCTCTCGGGTCATTGAAGCCCCGGGGCTTTGCTCACCATCACGCAGGGTAGTATCAAAGATAATGACTCGGTCACTGTTCATTGCTTCACTCCTGTACCGCCTTGCAACGGGTTTCAATACTTACTGCATCAATAAAATCTGTATCAATATAATCTACAAACTGTTGCTGACATTGTTCATCGAACCTCTACATCAGTTTTGTTCAAGGTGTAAGTTTAGCAGTTTAGCTGCGCAGAAAGTATGTCATAAGCCTTACCCCAGACACACATAAGCCGGGCCCTATTATCGGGCCCGGCTTATGTATTTACTCTCTGTTAACTCCCCCTGGCAACTATCTACAGCAACTATCTATAATAAATATCTATAGTAAATATGGGCGAGTCATTTTTACTTATCTTACTGTACCGTAAATAAAGTTTACTGACTGGGCTGGCGCAGGTTAATTTCAACCCGACGATTCATAGCACGGCCACTGCTGGTGCTGTTGTCGGCAATCGGCTGATCGGGACCAACACCATAGTAAGAAAAGCGCTGACCGGCGACACCCTGGTTAATCAAATAACTGGCAACGCTCCTGGCCCTCTTCTCGGACAACACCATATTGGTTTCACGACTACCGGTGCTATCGGTAAAACCGACAATTTCTACACTGTTTTCATCAAATTCTTTCAACACTATGGCAACAGAGCCCAGCACATCGTAAAAACCCGCCTGAATATTATAAGAGTTAGTAGCAAAAGTGATATTACCCGGCATGATCAGCTTAAGATCGTTACCGTTACGCTGCACCTGAACTCCTGTGCCTTGTAAGCGCTGACGCAATGCCGCCTCCTGCTGGTCAGTGTAGTAACCATAACCCGCACCTGCCGCGCCACCGATAACCGCACCAGCCAATGCACCCTCTTTACCATTTGCCAGTCCGCCAACAACGGCTCCAGCCAACGCGCCAATACCACCATATTTCGTGGTTTTATTTATTTCATCTTCGCCGGTGTAAGCATTCTGGGTTTGACAACCTGCCAACAACAGACCGGTTAATGAAAGTACTGCAATTTTTTTAATCATGAACTCTTTTCCTATCGTGTAATCTTTATTGCAAAGAAGCCTTGTTCGCCACTCTGCGCTCTAATTTAAAATTGGATATCGAACTGAGCAACTATAAACCCTGAGCAATGATTCCCGGATGACATAATTCACAATCTAACAGATTAAATGTAAAGGCAGGGTAATCTTAAGGATCGATCTAATAATGATTAGGTTCTGTTTGAATTTTCGTTAACTCACACCAAACCCAGCTCTCGCGCTCGTGCGGCGGCCTGGGTTCTACTGCGCACTTCCAGCTTATTATTAATCCGACGCGCATGAGTTTTAACGGTATGCAAGGAGATAAATAACTTGTCGGCTATCTGTTGATTAGACAAGCCTTGTGTAATGAGTATTAATACCGACATTTCACGTCTGCTAATCGGCTCACTAATCTGACGATTTAACTCAAGAAGTCGATCATCATCGCTGGCATTTGACCCTTCAGGGCTAAGCATCTGTATTATCTGAATAGCAAATTCCGTTTTGTTAATTCGCTTCAAAATTTCTGACACCAGATCTGACAACTCTAAAAAAGGAAACAACACCTGTTCTTTTTCCAATAGCGCTATTGCTTCTTCAAGCCTCAGCTCAGCCATACGATGCTGCTTGGCTGCTTCCAGAGCCGATGCCTCATACACCAATGCGACACCATGGTACAACGGAGAGCGTAACTGTCGAGAATGCCCGCCGGCCTTTTTTGCAACCTGGACTCCCTGCTCAGGATTGCCATCAACAATCAATAACCGGCTGTACACCAGGCTAATTAATCCCGGTAAAAAATGGAAATACATGGGTGGCCAGGCTTTTCCGTTTTTATACTGAGCCTGCAAACGTTCCAACCAACTGCGCGCCAACTCCAACTTACCTTGATATATCCATAAATCACACTTTAACGCTGTCAGCCATGCCAAATAGAATGCCTGGGGGATATCCCAGAGATTCATCAAGCGCTCGACTTCAGCCAGCATGTTGAATGCCGCGCCCACATCACGGCGATTGCGGTACACCATAATGCGTACTGTATAACCCAGAACTACGGCAACGTCGCGAGACTCTTCGGCTATTTTTATGCCTCGTCGGGCCAAACACTCCGCCCCATCCAGATCGTGCTGTTGCCACAGACCCAGCGCCTTGAACATATATAAGCGCCCCATGCTGGTAGTTCCAGCACTCTGAGGCAGTCTTTTTATATATTCATCCACATGCCGCAAAGCAACATTTAAGTGCCCTCGAGCAAACTGTATGGTGGCATGGTCAAAGCAGGTCAAGAGTTCGAACTGGTCATTCCCCGAGCGCTGCGCTTCTTCTACCGATTGGCGATTATATTGGCGAGCAGCATCGAGATTTCCGCGAGACAAGCTGATATTGCTCAACGTAGATAAACAAAGAATGCGTGCGCCAAAAGAATCTTCAGGCAGTAATTTCAGTGCCTGTAGTGCACATTGCTCGGATTCCACAAGCTCGCTTCGTCCTCGCTTTATAACTGCTTGTATGGCTTGTTCATGACCTTGATAAAATGGGCCCTGAGCCTCTTCCAGCTTCAACAAATTTGCCACCAGGCGTTCGGCCTCAGCAAACTGATAGCTCAATGCCAGCGCCCAACTGTAAACCACCACCAAACGGGGCCGATCAGTTATCAGTGTTTCGGGCAACTCCGAGCGCCAGGACAATATCTGCGATAAATTCTGTTCCGCTATAAGCTCTTCTTCAGACAGGCTCTGCACCAACCGGGAGGCGCCATCAAGGTCATTAGCACGCAACGCATAATCAACCGCTTGCTGCATCTGCCCTTGCTCATAAAACCAGTTACTGGCTCTCCCATAAACCAACTTACTATGTTGGCCCCCGAGCTTACTACTCTGACCTTCCAGAAACTCTGAAAACAGATGATGATAACGGTACCAGGTGTTTTCATTATTAAGCGGTACTAAAAACACCCCTTTTCGCTGAAGTTGCCCAAGCAGTGTAAAGCTATCATCACTCTCACGGACCTCATCACAGAGTTCAGCATTAAAGCTGTCAAGTATCGCGGTATCCAACAGGAACTTCTGTACTTCCGCAGGAAGACGAGCAAACACCTCTTCGAGCAAATACGTCGCTATCAGCTGCTCGGAACCCTTGAGCGCAAAGATGTATTGAGAAGGGTCTTCGGACCGGAGAACCGCCATCGTAAATAGCCGTAACCCGGCAATCCATCCTTCACTGCGCTCTTCTAGCACCCTGACGTCATTGGCGCTCAGGTTAGTAAAGCCCTCACTCAGCAGAAAACTGGTGATTTCCTGATGATTAAAACACAGATCCTGATGATTTAACTCTTCCAGCTGTCGGTTCAAGTGTAACTTGGCAAGCGCAACACCCAGCTGGTAACGACTGGTTAACACAAGATTGATACCGGCAGGTAAATGATGAAACAGAAACTGCATACACTGGTGTACTGACTCACGATTGATCACATGATAATCATCCAGCACAACAGTTATCGGATCAGTGAGCTGCGCCAGCTCATCGAGCAAGGGACTCAATACCGACTCAAATGATAGCGGCTGATGCGCCTGGTGCACTTCAAGCTGTTGAAGCGATGCATCCCCTGCACCTTCCTCCAGACAACGACTGAATGCATGCACTATGTAGGTAAGAAATCGCTGTAAATTGTTATCTCGTTCATCCAGTGATAACCAGGAGGTTTTATGATCGCCTGGCAACTGCTGAAGGTATTCTATGGCTAACGTAGACTTGCCAAAACCCGCTGGTGCGCTGATGACAAAAAGATGGCAAGGTGAGCTATTGAGTTTTTTTAGTAGGTGCAGGCGGGGGATATGACCATGAGGCAAGGGGGGGCGATAGAGCTTCATACCCAAAATAGTGCCCGGTAGCGACGCAGTATAAGTGCGGTGCTCACCATCCTCCACTTGGGATATATCTAACTCTCGGTTCTCTGCCATGGGCACCCTGAAGTGATTATTTGCAACGATGAACTGAATGGAAATCGTTACTTTATCGTACCGCATTATGCCGTCAGGTTAGCGTTCAAATCAACTTGGCTTACTATGCAGATACCACTCTACAGACTACAGTCCACTTATACATCACAGACACAGATCAAATAATGAGTTATATGATCTCAGGTAAACACACTCTCGACTGTTCTCCTGAAACTCATGAATCACTGATGCATCCCGCGCCACGATAAAACAACTCTCAGCCCTGTCACTCCGTCGAGAAAAACCTCTGCAAACTTCATCTTTCATACTTAATTGCTACCTTTGAAACTCACACTAACAATCACATCAGCCACGATCTTATTGTCCAGGACACCCCTTTCTGTAGTTCCCTTTCGGCCTTTCTTCAGACACAAAAAAACCGGGCCTTGCCCGGTTTTTTTGTTGTGCAATCATCTGTGATTAATACAGCAAGTAAATCAAAGATCGCTTAACGACGACCTTCTCTACGCAAGGCCGCCGGGGTGTATGACGAGGAATCCACCTTGAAGCCGAACTCATAACCATTAGGCTCTTCGTTTTGCAGGCCAAGTACCAGATAGCGTCCTGAAAGCAAATCATGCAACGTTTCCATCGCATACCATGGAGTATCATTGGTGTAGAAGTGCATATTGTATGCATGAGCCACTTTCCACAGCTCGCCACGACCATCGTAATGATCAATCACACTTGCCTGCCAGGTGTCTTCATCCAGATAAAATTCACGCTTGGCATAGATATGACGCGAACCCTCTTTCAAGGTACCTACTACATGCCACACACGATGCAGCTCATAACGGGTAAGCTCTGAGGGAACATTGGCTGGCTGGA
>JAUXFT010000024.1 GCA_030622755.1 Aestuariirhabdus sp.
GAATTCGAGGCGCAAGGCAAACCTGTAAAAGCATCTCTGGCGCTGCCTAACCGCAATCCCAATAACGTTATTCTCAGCGAAGATTTCACTTCACCCGGTTACGGATTCGGCTGGAATAACGAAGGGGAACAACAACGGGTAGAATGGGCGAAACGTAAAGCCAGTGGCAAGCAAAGTCTGTTTTACAGAGTTCAGTTATTCCATACCCCAACAGAGGCAGGCCTCGATAAAGAGCAACTCCCTGAAGAACCAACCATACCCGAGCTGGATGAAGCATCCACCGTCGCGGTCAACAATTTAGTCGAGAAGATCCATTCACAATCGGCCGACGCCCTGAGCTTCACTAAAGAATTAGTCCGCCTCACCAATCTTGTCGATGGTGATAATGATATTAATTTTCTCATGAATAATCGCTGGCTGTCATCCGCAAGCCCTAAAGCCAATACCATATTGAGCGTGTTAGCCGTTGCAAAAATTCCTTCCCGTCTGGTGCGTGGCTTGCTACTGGAAGACGGTCGCAAGCGGCAACTCCTGGATGAACTGATTGAGGTATTCAACGGCAAACGCTGGATCGTCTATAACCCTGCTACCGGTCAAACCGGCCTGCCTGTCAACTTCGTACTCTGGCAGCGCGGTGGCGAATCCCTGCTTGATGTTGAAGGTGGCCGTAATTCACGGGTTACCTTCTCGGTAATCGAAAACAATCGCCCCGCCAAAACATTGGCTATTGCCCTCGGTGAAGACACTAACGCCGCATTGGTGGATTTCTCGATCTATAGCTTACCGATAGAGATTCAGAACACCTTCAAACATATCCTGCTGATTCCGATTGGCGCTCTGGTAGTGGTGTTTTTACGAATTCTGGTTGGCATCAAAACCTCCGGTACCTTCATGCCGATTCTGATCGCGCTGGCCTTTATTCAGACTACACTGTTGACCGGCCTGATCATCTTCCTGGTCATCGTCTCCATCGGCTTATGGATCCGATCGTATCTCAGTAACCTCAACTTATTACTGGTGGCACGAATATCATCGGTGGTCATTGTGGTGATTATGCTGATGGCCGCAATGAGCATACTGAGTAACAAACTCGGCCTCACCCAGGCACTTACCGTGACCTTCTTCCCGATGATCATCCTTGCCTGGACCATAGAGAGAATGTCCATTCTGTGGGAAGAGGATGGTCCTAAAGAGGTCTTGATGCAGGGTGGTGGTAGCTTGCTGGTAGCGGTGATGGCTTATCTGGCCATGAGTAATACCATGATTGAGCATCTTACGTTCAACTTTCCGGAACTACTGCTCGTTCTACTGGGCGTTATCATGCTCGTCGGTCAATATACCGGCTACCGGCTGACCGAATTACGTCGCTTTCAACCCATGGTAGAGGACCGCTAAATGTTCTTTACCACGCCCTCTAAGCTGAGAGCGCACGGCATGCTTGGTATGAACCAACGCAATGTCTCGTATATCTCTCGCTACAATGACCGACGTTACTATCCGTTGGTTGATGATAAATTGCAGACAAAACTGGTGGCAGAAAAAGCCCAGGCGTCTACGCCAAGATTACTTGGTGTAGTAGAACACCAGTATCAGGTCAAAACCCTCACCCACATTCTCGAGCTCTATTCCGAGTTTGTGGTCAAACCGGCCCAGGGCAGTCAGGGCAAAGGTATTCTGGTGATTACCGGGAGAGATGGCGACCACTTCCTGAAACCCAGCGGTGAGCGCGTATCTATCCCTGACGTTATGCGCCACGCATCCAATATTCTCAGTGGACTTTATAGCCTCGGCGGCAAACAGGACGTAGCGATGGTTGAGGCCCTGGTGCATTTCGATAAGGTATTCGACGATTTCAGTTACGAAGGCGTGCCTGATATACGGGTCATTATCTTCAAAGGCTTTCCCGTCATGGCGATGATGCGCGTGTCGACCAGTCAATCCGATGGTAAAGCCAACCTGCACCAGGGAGCTGTAGGTGTAGGCATTGATCTTGCCAACGGACGTAGCCTGCACGCGGTTCAGTTCGATCGCCCGGTGACCCATCACCCCGATACTGGCAAACATTTCGCTGAACTGGCCGTGCCCCACTGGAAAGAGATCCTGCTGCTGTCGGCCTCCTCCTATGAAATGACCAGGCTGGGGTACCTGGGTGCGGATATCGTGCTCGACGTCAACCAGGGCCCGTTAATTCTGGAGCTTAATGCTCGCCCCGGGCTCGCAGTACAGATCGCTAACGGCACAGGGCTATTGCCAAGACTGCAAGAAGTAGAAGCGATGAGACACCCGGACATAAGCATCGAAGATCGGGTAAATTACGCAATCGAGCATTTTGGAGAGCCGCAACAACAAACCGCAGAGGCTGTCTGACTCGCACTCGCTCTATATATAGTACAGGCTATATCGCAGTAGATTTCCTTCCAGCTATATCTCGACCAACTCCTGGAAGGAGATCACATTAAAACCACTTGGCAGCCAAACTTTTCCCTCACCCTGAACCCCTTTATTCCCCCTCATATCTCCTCACAGATCCATCACTGGTTGAAGTCCATTCGGTCCGACCATTCAGCCCTTACCTACCGATCCCGACCAACCGGTTTTCTGCTACTGGAAAGGGCTGACACAACTTACCCATAAAGATAATATTCAAAAACGGATCACATTCTCGCTCAGTTTGCTGGAGCAAGCGACTGAGCCCGTGATAGAGTTTATTGAATACCAATAATAATTCCCCATCGTGCAAATTGGGGAGATAACAAAAATCAAGGAAATGATTTTGACCGATGTTTTGAAATACGGTCTCAGCTCTGCTTTACTGCTGTTTTTTTTACGCTGCTCTTGCTATACAACAATCACAAGCTGCAGAATCACAAACCATTCAGATTAGCGATGAATCCTATATTGATCTCGCACCCAAGCTGCAATATTGGCGAACCAATCGCAGTTCTGTAAGCCTGGAACGTGTCGAAAGTGCGTATCAACAGGGACAATTCAGCTTTCAGGGAAGCTCTCCGTTGACGCTGCCTCGCACCCGGGATGGAATCTGGCTGCGAGTGCTTTTATCTTCCGCTGACACAGAACAACACCAGAAAACTCTCGCTGTCCGCCGAACCTTCTACGAAAAATTCGAGGTGTTTGTTCCAACGCCAACAGGCTATCAGCGAACCTCCATTGGTTTCGATCACTTTGAAAACGGAACATCACCCAAAGCGAATCACAACCACATCGACATTACCGTTTTCCCTCTCGAACAGCACCCGGTCTATATTTATGTTGAAGACAGCCTGACGGTTCGCGTTGCACTCGAAATATGGAGCCCGCAAGCGCTTCGGCAGCATGACACCCAAAAGACCATATTCATGACGGCCATCGCCAGTATTATTCTGGCATTGGCTCTCTATAATTTATCGCTGTATACCCTTTTGCGAGACGTTACTTACCTGCATTATGTGGCCTATATGGTGGCACTCTGCACCTTCCTGATGACTCTGGAAACCGCTACCTATCATATACCCTGGTTGTCATGGCCAAGCTGGGGAACACAGGAGATGGTGATTTTTGCCTGTCTCGCTGCAGTGACGGCTGCACACTTCAACCAATCCTTTGTAAACCTTGCTCACTACACTCCGCAACTGAACAAGGTCATTTCTGGTTGCAAAGTATTCCTGCTAGCCATAGCCGCGATATGTCTGTTGAACATCCGTACCCTGGACACAGTGGTCACGGGCCTGCATAACTGGATCGAATTAGCTCTCGCCCCGCTTCTGGTAATCGCTTCAGTAAGTGCCATGCGCCAAGGCAGCCGACAGGCACGCTTTTTCCTGGCTGGCTGGATATTTATACTCACCGCCACCTTTATTGCCGTCCTCAGCGCACTGGGATTTATTGGCCAAAACGCTCTGACGCTCTACGGTCTCCATGTAGCCGCAGCTCTCGAAGCCCTTATTCTGTCTATAGGTCTGGCAGATCGCATTAGTTCGCTGAAAAAAGAGAAGGCTCGCGCGGAGCAACTTACCAGGGAAAGTGATGAACGAATTGCACAGGAGAGGAAACACTGCCATAGCGCGGATACAGTAACCCGGTATCTGGCATCGATTCACTCGCAGAGTTCAGAAGAACAGGTCTACCTGAATCTCGTTGCCACATTAGGTGAAGTTATGGGGATCCGTCGGTGTGCTCTGCTGCACGGCAGTTATGGCAGCATCAGAATTCACACTAACAACCGAAAACTGGAGGAGTTCTTTAGCCTGGAAATCAGCGGGCGTATCAAATTACTGGAACGCGTGGCCAGCGAAGGTGAAGCCATGCTGCTACAAAACAGCTCTGCAGAACCTCATCCGCTTATGATCCAGCAAAATAACAGCTGCCATGCGGCTATCCCCCTTTACTGCTGGCGCCAGGAATGGTCTGTTATCTTGATCAGCCCGGAAACAGAAAGCGAATTCTCCAACCTTCAGCTACGCCAGGCAACCGCATTCAGCGAAACCGTTAAAGAACAAATTCTCAACTATCGCCGCTATCGTGCCTCGATTAATGGAGATGAGCTGGACCCTAGCGGTGCGTTAAGTAGTACGTCTCTGCTTAAATATGCCCAACGAACAATGCGACAATGGCAAAAAAAAGGTGAGCCTCAGAGCTGCGCAATATTGCATATAAAAGAAAGTCGTTTTGCGAATCACTCCTCAGCCACTGACGTTCAGTTAGAGGTGCTTAAAGCCATTATTGAATGTTGTCAAAATTGGCTCGAGCGCTCTGACATATGTGGTCGCTACAGCAACGACAAGCTGTTAATACTTCTGCCAAGCTCAGATCTGCAGATAACAGAAAGGTTATGCCGACGTATTCACCAGAACGTTATGGAGCTGCTTGAATCACGCTACGGCTCAGATCTTAAAGTGGATATTTTCTGCAGTATCGCCCCACAGCTTGACGCAACCGACACCTTGGACAAGCTGGTCCGTAATGCCACTCCTATTGTGCTAAATCAACAAATTAAGAGTTCTGAAGCAACTCTCTTAAGCTAATATAGAGATACAGTTTACAGGTGTATTCTTGAATATATTTAAGGGAGATAAATATGGCAGAGCAGCCAAAAAAGGTGAGCAACGATACTTATGAACAAGAGCTGAAACACCTGCAAACCGAATTGGTCAAGATGCAAGAATGGGTGAAGCTTAAAGGCCTTAGAGTCGTGGTACTGTTTGAAGGTCGCGACGCCGCGGGTAAAGGTGGCGTCATCAAGCGAATCATTGAAAAGCTCAATCCCAGGGTTTGCCGCGTTGTAGCCCTGGGGGTTCCCACGGAAAAAGAGAAAACCCAGTGGTATTTCCAACGCTATGTTTCCGAGCTTCCCTCCGCCGGTGAAATCGTACTGTTTGATCGTAGCTGGTATAACCGTGCTGTCGTTGAACACGTCATGGAGTTTTGTGACAAAAACCAGTACGAAGAGTTCATGCGCACCTGTCCTGAATTCGAACGCATGCTGATACGCTCTGGAATTTTACTCATAAAATACTGGTTTTCAGTGTCGGACGAGGTTCAGGATAAGCGTTTTAAGGAACGCGTCACGACTGAATTAAAGCGCTGGAAATTCAGCCCTATGGACCTCCAGTCACGCAGCCGCTGGGCAGAATACTCCAAGGCAAAAGACGCCATGTTCGCTTATACCGATACAAAACACAGCCCCTGGTTTGTGGTCAACGCTGACAACAAAAAACGGGCGCGCCTGAATTGTATTGACCACCTTCTCAGCATTGTGCCCTACGAAAGCATTGAGTATCCAAAAATCGAGCTTCCCCCCATCAATAAAGAGGGTTATATTCGCACCCCTATTGATGAGCAAACTTTTATTCCGGAGATCTATTGAGGTATGTTCTATCGATAGGTTTTCAAAAAGCTTTCAATTAAAGAAAGCCACTTGGAGTCTGTCTGACTTAGGTGCTCGTTACGAGAGAAAGACCGGTTTGAGGCAGTTTTTAGACTCTTTTGAGGCGAATAGTCATTCTATTAAACAAGAAAGAGCATAGAAAATGACCAAATCCGGCTTTTTCGCAGTAGGGCAACCCTAAGTCCGACAGACTCCTGGGGAAGACCTACCGAGCTATTCCTTCGAGTTCAGGAATCCTCACTCATAACTCTGAAGTCAAACACAGAATTAAAAACTGCTAATCAGGACCGTCATTGAAAATTCCCAGTCAAAAGAATTAGCATTGTTAACAGGGCAATACGCATGAAGCAAATGATAAGCAAGTGTCGAGGAATAACAGGGGTTTTTATAGCGACTGCATTGCTGATACTGGCTCAGCTGTCAGGTTGTGCGTCTATGAAATCCGACTATGAAAAACCAAAGCTTCACGTAACCAGTATTACACTACTCCCTGCCGAAGGATTCAATCAACGCTTTGATATTGGATTACGAGTACTTAATCCGAATGCAGACGCCATAGCCTTGCAGGGAATCTATTACACTGTCAGCCTTGAAGGCTACGAATTACTCAGTGGCGTCAACGGTGATATTGGTGAAGTCCCGGGCTACGGCGAACTTGAGTTTTCAGTTAACACTTCAACCGATATGGTGAACGGGGTACGTTTACTGCATGAACTTATGAGTAATCCTCGTGAAAAACTCAACTATAAATTCAATGCGAAGCTGGATCTTAAAGACTGGTGGGTCCCCAGCGTTCGCGTCGAGGAAACAGGCGAAATAGAGCTGACTCAGCGGTAACTATTGTATGATGCGATATGCGTATATATACGCACTATCACCTGGGTATTACCATCCGTGCAACGCAATCTGCACGGCTCACGCGCTCTCAAATGTTCTGGCCAATCTCACACAAACTTCGACAACCCGAACCCTCCGATGCTGTTCTTCGGAGTAAAAGGGTCATCATTGGTTACATCGGGTAGATACTGCGCCCAATAAAGAACCCTGGGGAGTTACTGTTGCCACCATGGCCTGTGCAGCAGAGCCCGCTACCTACCTCACCGCTCCTGGTGGTTACTATATTGCTTATGGGGAGATTATCCCTTTCGATAGATCGATCTATTTCCTCGCCTATTTCGTTATCGCAGGCATGCCGGGAATAGCTTTCAAACTGTTTTACAACCTCACTGCCGGTAATAAGGAAGCCGCACAAAAACAGAAGTTAAGCGAAGCTATCGACCTATTGCCCGATATCATTCATCAGGCGCGTGACTTGCGGTTAGAAAACCTCAGTGAAGAAACACGTAAGGTAGAGGCCGCAGGCATGTTACTCAGCAAACTGAACCTGGGCCCGGAATGGATATCAGCTGCAGTTGATGACCTGACCGAAGATTCACGGCCAGCCAGGCCAAGAAAATAGAGCTATTTCGTCGCGCAGGGCTTCACCAGCGCATGCACGATATCATCAGGGATGCCGACAATGCTACACAGGTAGCGGCAAACCAATTATCCGCGCTTTGCACAATCATTCCTGGCCCGCATGCAAGGAAAAACCCCAACGGCTAAAGAGGGCCGATCTCGAGACCCTCTGTTTATCGAGTGAATACTCTCTGCCATCGAAAATGATAACGCTGAACTGATGACGCCGGGTGATGTTGAGGTGATGCTAACGCTCTGTTTCGAGTTGATTTGGACGCAATATTGCTTTCTCAAATTTGATTACACCGGTCAATGGGACATAGCCAAATCGTTTGATCGGGTAGAACATGAAGCTCCGTATAGTGGTAGCTACGCGCCGCTGGGTGACAATGCCCTGAAAATTCCCTTCACAAAAAATCTTTGACACACCAACCTGCACGAAGCCAACCGTATTCTGGACATGCTCTATTATTTGCTGGATTTAATGACTGAATTCAGCATCAGCCAGCACTAACCCTGACGCCTGCAGTGACGTATAATCCCTGCATTTGCGCACATGAAGATCTTTATATGCTGGATAACGTCAGAATCGTCCTGATCAATACCTTTCACTCGGGTAATATTGGCGCTGCAGCACAGGCCATGAAAACCATGGGAATTCGTCACCTCTACCTGGTGGACCCCAGAGAATTTCCCTCTCCGCAAGCCGAGGCGATGGCTGCCGGTGCCAAGGATATGCTCGACAACATCATAGTGGTCGACACCCTGGAAGAAGCGATCGGTGATTGTTCTGTTGTTATTGGAACCAGCGCGCGAAACAGAAGCCTGTCTTTACCACAACTCAGTGCCAGGCAGTGTGGCGAACAGATCGCTCGCGAAGCTCCCCATAATCAGATAGCCCTGGTGTTCGGTCGAGAAACCATGGGACTGCATAATCACGAATTACAACGTTGTAACTTTCATACCTATATTCCTGCCAATGAAGAATACCCGGTACTCAACCTGGCCGCAGCCGTGCAACTGCTCTGCTATGAGGTCAAGGTCGCTTGCAGTAGCTATCCTCAGGAATCAGACAATAAACCCGTCGAGGTAAACACCGAAGAGTTACCGGCTAGTCGCGAGATGCAATATTTTTATGATCATCTCGAACAAACACTCGATGATGTGGGTTTTATTATTACCAATCATCCCGGACGATCAATGAACCGCCTCCGTCGATTATTTAATCGTGCTCGTCCTGAAAAGCAGGAGCTAAATATTCTTCGCGGAGTTCTCAGTCGCATTCAGCAAAATGCCAGTGCACGCAAAGAAGACACTGATGAAACCCATAACTAACATGCAACGTGCCGCGCCTCAGCCCGACCAGCAAGCATTGGAACTGGAACAGAAAATACTGCGCAAGATTCCTATGCTGAAGGCAATGAATCTAACCTTTGATCAATACGACGGCGAGACCCTGCAGCTCAGTGCACCGCTGGATGCCAACATCAACGACAAAGGCACGGCCTTTGGTGGCAGCCTGGCAACTCTGGCGACCATAACCGGCTGGTGCTATACAACGCTGCTGGCCGAGCATGTGGGAGACAACGAAGTTGTCGTTGCAGACAGCCAGCTACGCTACCTTAAACCCCTTAAGGGTAGGCTTGTTAGTCACTGTTCCCTTAGTGATCTAACGGTAAAAGAAAAATTCATTACTGATTTGAATAATAAAAATCGCGCCAGTTTACAGCTCGAAGTTACTATTGGACGAGGTTCCCCCGTACTGCAATTCAGCGGCCGTTATGTGGCCTCCCTGAAGGAACAAGTATAGTGCTATTACACGCGTTGCTAGCAACATCCAAAAGCGGAGAGAGAGACCTGGATGCTATTCTGGAAGCCCTGATCACCAGCCAGATACAGCTTCTAGGCATAGACACAGAGGACGATAGTGAACCGCAGTTCCTGCAACTGGAAGTTTCTGATTCAGTCACCGCCTTAGCCTTATTCACTAGTGAGAACACCGCCGCACAATTACAGTCTCAGCTTGTGCTAGAGTGCGTACAGATCGACGTACCGGGCTATTGGCCATTTCTTGAAATCGATGACACCATCGCGTTGGTAATCGATCCAGGTCAGGATCACAACCTGGTGCTTCCGGCAGAGGTTGTCGCTTCATTACGACCTGTAATACAAGCATTATTGGAGAACAACACTTGAGCATATCGATCAGCCAGACGTTAGTCTTCGCCGGCTCATTACTGATTATTGGTTTATTAATTTATGCTGTTGTTCTGTGGCGCCAGGTGTTCGTCAACAACAGGAAAATCACCGAACTTCAGCAGCAACAACGACAGCAACTGCTGGATGCTATCAACATCATTACCCGAACCATGGTAGAGCAGGACCTGAACCCTACCGAGGGATGCATCCGCCTTAAGGTATTGCTTGAGAAACTGGATCCGGAACTACTCGAATCGAAAGAGTTTCGCGTAATCGATCAGATGTATTTGCGCTCAAGAGAGTTCGCAACGCACAAGGCTCGCCGCTCATTGCCTATCACCGAGCGTCTTATTCAGGATCAACAACGTGAAACGCTGGAAGAGGAACTCAAGCAGGAGATCCAAAAGGCAACGAAAGCGCTTTCTAACCTGTCTGCTGCCTACAAATTAAAACAGGTTTCTGAGCAACAAAAGTAAAACCGCTGATTCAAAGCCAGATACTTTCAGCTGATCAAGGATGAGTTGACAGTATCTCGATAGCAACACCAGGCATAATCTACCTTATCTCTAGATATGATGAATCCGAACAGAACTCACCACCCGCTCTCGCACCAGATCCAACTCTTTTCGGTCTGATCCAATTAACGCCATAGAGCCGCCTCGCAGCGCCACTGTCTGAACGCGATCACCGCCACTACCAAGATGATCAATAGAGCGCAGTTTGCTATTTGGCATAAGCAATACGGTTACCGGGCCCTGCTCGGTTTTCATCACAAGGTGCGCAGCCCACTTACCATCGACCAGGCAATTACCGGCAAAAGTAACGTCTCCAAGATGCGCCAACTGCTGAATATCGACATTACTCAAAGTATTTGTCAGCCGCCCCTTTGATACCGTATCTCTGGCACTCAAGGTATGCGCTTCCTCCTCAATATGGGAAACCAACATCCTGGCTATCTCTTCGGGATCACTCAACTGCTGCACATTAATGCCAATCGTTACCGCAACGATTGAAGCAACCAACGCAAAACCGGTGGCAAATCTGCGCCAACTAAAACTACTATTTATAGAGGAGTTTATTGGAGTTAGAGTGGAATCCAGCTCCTGGTTATTACCTGTTTTTGCTGGAATATCTTTTTGTTCAAAGCCATGCCGAAGTAAGGTGTGGGCCACCAGATCTTCCGGCACCCCGACATTAAGAGCCCTTTCCAATAACCGTTCCTGCTTCAATAATTGGCGATAATAGACATTACAAGCCGAACAGCTTTGCACATGGATCGTCGCACTTTCCGACAAACCTTGCGGATCTTCGAGAGAGACCCGCCGAAAGTCCATGCAATTCATTATTTCACCCCTCCCACAACATCCTCATCCGCCATTAAAAAATCTCGTAACTGCAACCTGGCCCGACGCAAGCGGGTAGCGACAGTATTCGCAGGAATCTCCATCTGCTCAGATATTTCCTCTTGAGTAAATCCCATCAACACCTGCATCAATAATGGCTCACGATACTTCTCATCCAGACGCTCAATTCCGATACGCATAGTTTCAAGCTCTGCCGAATACACCTCTCCCGCACCCTCATCAACAAGACTTTCCATCGGGACATCGCTGTATTCAAAAGCCTTTCGCTGAAAACGGCGGGCATTTTCACGACGTAATATAGTCACCAACCATGATTTAGCTGCAGCGGTATTGTGCAACGAATCGAGGGCTCGCCAGGCGCGCAAGAAGGTTTCCTGTACAAGGTCTTCAGCAATGCTCCCGTCACCGCACAACCAATAACCATAGCGATACAACGGTTTCTGATAAGCTTCAACCAGAGAATTAAATAACTTCTGTTTATCGTTCATGACCAATAGGACAGCATCCACTGCGATAATCTTTCAAAGGACTTTTTTTCATTCAAGCTTCATTCAAGCAGATCCCTGACTTGAATACAGCATTTCAGGCAAAGCGTTTAAACAAAAAATGCAAACAAAAAAAAGAGTGCCATTCAGCACCCCTTTTATAAACCAGATGATAGGTCAGGTACAAAATTACTGGATGACTCGAGTCACACCATTAGAGGTAAGTAGCTTAACGGAATCCCCACTGTGGAAATCGACATTTTCGTCATATTCCTGCACCACAGAGATATAGGTGCCATCCTCAAGTTCGATGGTTAGCTGAATACCCTGGGTCCTGGTATAGGCCTCTTCGCCCTTACCGCCTATCAAACCGCCAGCGACTGCACCGGCGATCGCGGCAATACTACTGCCTTTATTATTACCGACAGAGGAACCGGCCAAACCACCAGCAGCAGCTCCAGCCATAGCACCTACGCCTGATTTAGTGCCTTCAATCTGCACCATCTGCACATCGAGAACCGTACCCAGTTTTACTCTCTGCACCTGACGAGCTTCGTCACGAGAATAGCTTTGTCCTGAGAGGTTTGACATACAACCGGTTAAAAACACAAAACTGAATAATACCACTAGCCAATATTGCTTCTTCACACATTACTCCTCTGGGTGAAATTCCCTGCAAACTCGTTTGCTCTGCAAAAGATGCAGTATAATGGTCAATTAACTGGTCACTATTATGATGTTCAGGTACTACAAATGGTATACGTAATTATCACGATGACCACGCTCAGCGCACTGTTATTTCATTTTTTTCTACACCGTATGATAAAGCGCTGGGTGGAACAGGATTACATTCGTTCCCTGTGTAACGATTGTGAGGACAAACTGCGGTTTCTCATGGCTGAATATGCTACGGTTTCTGGTAGACGTCTCAAACATCCAAAGTTCGAACTGCATTTTTCAGAACTGGCCGTTCGTTACGATACGCAAAAATCCAACAACCAATAGTAAAAACATATAGAGGGTCAGACTACTGTGAGTGATATACAGCACCTCATTGATACCCTGAAAGCCAATGAGGACATTTCTCGCAAGCTGTTCGAGATCGAAGTCAGTATTCTCTCCAGCGAACACAGTTATGACCTGTTTGAAAAACTGATCAAGCTGGTGAAATCCCGTTTCGATATACCTTTTGCCTGGCTTACTCTGCTTAACACCAATCCGATTCCTGACCTGGGCGAAAAGTTTCAAGACTCCTATTGGTTGAAACATCACCTCCATCTAATCGACCCACAGCGGCTGAGCAAACTCAACAAATCGGCTAACAAACCGCTGTTGTGTAACAACATGGATGAGCTAAGCCAACTCACACCATCCCAATATTTTGGTGAAGTTCACTCACTTGCAGTCATTCCCTTGACCGTTGATCAACAGCTGGTTGGTGCCATTATGCTCGGTGATAGTGATAGTGGCCGTTACTACCCGGAATTGGGCACCCTGCATCTGGAACAACTGTCCGTTAAAGCGTCCTTGTGCCTGTCCAACATAATCACCCGGGAACGTCTTGAATATCTCGCTACCCGAGACCCATTAACAGGCTTGCAAAACCGCCGCGAGATGGAAACCCACCTGACCCAAGAGCTCGAAAGGTGTGAACGTTACAACGCGTCAATATCAGTATTGTTTATCGATTGCGATCGTTTTAAGCAGATCAACGATCAATACGGACACGACTATGGAGATGCCGTATTGGTTCACGTCGCGAAAGGGCTTAATCATCTGGTCCGCGCCAACGACCGGGTATTTCGCTTTGCCGGAGATGAGTTTGTTGTGTGTGTAGCGGGGCAGAATCGATATGACGCCCGGTTTATTCGCGAGCGCATCGAAAAATACTTTGAAAATAATCCGTTACTGATGAACCGTAAGCTGGTGCCGATCCGGGTGAGCTGTGGCATCAGTTCACCTTCATCCGATCAAACCACCAGCATCAAACAGCTCATCAAGGAAGCAGATGACGACATGTTAAATCGAAAACTTACTCGAAGGAGCAATAACCAACAGGCTATTATTTAGCCTGTAACCGTAACCGATTCACCACTGGCGCAGCATACATCTTCAATAAATGAGTTCGATGTTCTTCGAGGCAACCCTGTATACGTTGTTCGAATTCTCTGCGGTCTTGTTCATCACCCAGCTCTTCATCCAACACCACTGATGCCAGATCCGGATAATCCCGCTGTACCTGCTGAAATGCCAGATAATTTGATGGGAACAATCGGTAGGTTTGCCACATGTGTCTATCGACCGCATCGGACACCTGGCGAGCATCTTCATACTGGGCACCGAGTGGCTCACCAAATGACAGATGTACACGTCCTTTTTGGCCAATAATGCCCGCAACAATACTCCGATCGTCCTCACTTTCAGACTTTTCATAACGGCCATGCTGCTCAGTTTCGTAAAGCTCCCGTGCTTTGAGATAATCACAGGGATCATACTCATAGGATATCGAGACAGGCACAATATTAAGCTTGTCGATCACTTCAGCAAACGGCTTCTTGCGTTGACTCAGCGTCAGCATCTTAATAATGGCGCTGTCGGTCTGGTCATTACCATCTTTTGCCCGCCCTTCACGCTGGGCAATCCAGATTGACTCACCGCCGGCAATAGTGTCGTTGATATATCCGGATAACTGCTGGAATGCCGCCAACTTTTCGCGCCGCCCCTGAGCAGAGCGTATTACAATAAAACTCTTATTCAAACGCATCAGATCACTGACAAAGGGCTTTTTCAGCAAATTATCCCCAATAGCGATATGTGGTGTCTGCAAGCCTTGATAATAGACTGCAATATTTACCAGGGCCGGATCCATAACGATGTCACGATGGTTAGTCATGAAGAGATACGGGGTATCGGCACGTAATTTTTCCAAACCATCATAACTAAACGAACGAGTCGTCTTTTTAATAGTGCGCCCGACGTAACGCCCTACTTTAACTTGCAAACTGTGCACATCGTTAACATTGGCTAATTCCCTGCGCAGCACAAAACGTATCAGCGACAGTAACGAGGAGGGAAACCAACCACTCAGGCGAGGAAATCGAAACCGGCTGATGGTTGAAATGAATGCCTCATCATCTAACAATCTATCCAGTACATCGCGTACCTCATGGTCACGATAGGGTCTTATATCTTTATAGATATCCATTAAGTCGCTAACTCACAGAAAATAAAAACAGTTCCAGAACGGATGTTATATCCGTACTACGGCGCATGATTATAGCGAGTCTGGCCCGCTGAATCTGCCCTAAGAAAGTGTCTCTTTGTAAATAATTCGAAGGATTCGCGAATACGGCGTTGGTCATTGGGAATAACAAGGGAATGCTCTATAATGCTCCTCATACAATTTCTACATACAATCAGGGACTTGATCATTTCATGCTGAAATTACTACCCCCTCTTTTCTGCTTATTGCTCGCTATAGCCGGTACCGCCCAAGCAGACCTCTACAGCGAAACCCAGGCTCTATTTGCTGCCGGTAATGGAGACAAGGCGATCTCACAGCTGGAAGCCGCCGCAAAAAATAATGACCCTACCGCTCAAGCCCTGTTAGGCCACGCCTATGAAACAGGCAATGGCGTCGACAAGGATATACAAAAAGCGTTCCAGCTCTACACCGAGTCTGCCCACTCCCGTGATCCTTTCGGGCAATACTATATAGCTCAGGCTTACGCTTTAGGCCGGGGCACCGATACCAACCTGATTAGTGCATACCTTTGGTCCAGCTTAAGCAGTGAGCAATCCTCCCCCGTGCAAGAGCAGACCAGGCAACTCCAGCAAGACGTTGCCTCGCAGTTAAATCCCCTGCAATTGGAAAAAGCTGAACTATTGGTAGAACAATTAAAGACTCTCTACCTCGAATAGATACTATCTACTAACCTATAAGGCCTCGACAGAGCATACTATCGAGGCCTTTTTTCGTTTGAACCCTGCTTTTTTATCAAAAAGGAGGTTCAAGAAGTATTCAGGCATACTGAGTTAAGCGATTCATACAGCGCATTCACCAGCCGCTCAGCACGCGGATCGATCAATGCTTCAGTTCCCATACGGTTGCATACATACCCAAAACCGATGCCACGTTGTGGATCCGCAAACCCCAAAGCGCCGCTGGCACCTTGATGACCAAAATTCTTTGCACCTCCCAAGCCGCATAACTTTCCTTCCTGGTGCAGCAGAAAACCCAGACCATATCGTGTTGAACATTTCAACACCTGATCTTGCCCGCTAACCCACTCGCTTCGGGCACTGTTTATGAGCGTTTCATCCAGTAATTTTTTACTGCCATAACAGCCTTTATTAGCC
The DNA here is from genome assembly GCA_030622755.1 of Aestuariirhabdus sp. GTDB lineage: Bacteria > Pseudomonadota > Gammaproteobacteria > Pseudomonadales > Aestuariirhabdaceae > Aestuariirhabdus. The sequence goes on from JAUXFT010000024.1 coordinate 15,750, forward strand.
AACATATCGTAAAGCGTTGCTAATGATCGCGCATTGCCGTGACCGTTAGCGGAACACAACTCCGTGCGGCGCCATGCAGGCTTGTTAGAAGAATTCGTTATCGACATTGGATTAATGAAAGCCCGGGAGGTAACTCCTTGCGGGTTACCCATAATTTCTCTTGGTAACGTTGTATCTTGCACCTCAGAGGCGGGCGCACTCAGTATACGAGCAATCCGATCATCCAGGGCTTCCGGCACACCGATATACAACTCTTGCGACAAAGGCTGCATGATTTCACGTTCAATGAACGTGCCCATAGTTTCTCCAGCAGCCCGCCGAAAAAGTTCGCCAATCGTCCAGGCAAAAACAACAGGAGCGTAGCCATGCTTGGTTCCGGGTGGCCACCATGGCGTTTCCTGTTCGATATAACGCACCATAGTCGGCCAATCAAACAGCTCTTCATCCTTAACGGGCGGATGAATCGCCGAAATTCCTGAGCTGTGACACAACAGCTGCTCAATCGTAATCTGCTCTTTACCGTTAACCGCAAATTCAGGCCAATACTGACACACGGGAACATCCAGCTTCAGCAGTCCTCGCTCAACAAGCTTTAACATTGCCACTGCAGCAATCCCTTTGGTGCACGAAAAAACATTCACCAGGGTGTCTTGCTGCCAGGTTTCCAATCCTTCCTTATCAGTAACCCCGGCCCACAAATCGACAACCACCTCTCCTGCAATACTAATGCATAGTGCCGCGCCGGATTCCCTGCCTGCAGCAAAGTTATCAACAAATGCATCCTTCAATGCTTCAAAACGCAGATCGAAATATCCTTGTGGTTGCAGTGGCATATCCATCTTTCTTGCAGTCCTCTGATCCCTTATTTTGTAAAGAATTTCTTAAGAACTTTGTAAAGAATTGCTTAAAAAACTTTTTTTAGAATTTCTTACGTGCTTTTAAAGAGCGTTAAAAGGGTTGACTTCCAATTCTGGTTGCCACAGCTCTGGCTATTGAATATCACGCTGAAAAGGTGGCAACGCCTCCAACAGAGCCCGGCCGTAGCGAGCACTCACCAGACGACGATCCAGGATGGTAATGACGCCTTTATCACTTTCAGATCGCAATAACCGCCCACACGCCTGAACCAGTTTAATGGATGCATCTGGCACACTGATTTCCATAAACGCATTACCACCACGAGATTCAATCCATTCGCCCAGGGCGGCCTCAACAGGGTCATCGGGGACCGCAAAAGGAATTTTTGCGATGACAACTTGCTCACAGTAACGTCCCGGGAGGTCGACACCTTCGGCGAAACTGGCAAGGCCAAAAATGACACTGGTTTCACCCTTATCTATTCGCTCGCGGTGCTGATTCATGAGCTCCTGCTTGGAACTGTCCCCTTGCATTAATATACGTTGTTGCCACTCACGCCCTACCCTGGCATAAACATCCTGCATCTGCCGGCGAGATGAAAACAATACCAGGCACCCGACTTGTTGCCCCATCAGCTCTGGCAACAGGTCAATAATCGCCTGTGTGTGTTGTTCCGGTACCTTGGGATCTCCGTTGATAGCCGGTATCCGCAGGGTCGCCGCATCGTGGTGATAAAACGGGCTCGGAACCACCACACAATTTGCGTTATCCGGGATTCCTGCACGCATCTGCAAACGATCGAAACGCCCTAGCGCAGTCAGTGTTGCCGAAGTAACGACCGCACCATAGCAACTGTTCCACAATGATTGCCGTAGTGTGCGTGCTGCCAGAATAGGGCTACAAGCTACTTCCAGATCGTAGTGCCCATCATTATCGATCAAGGTCACCCAACGAGCGATAGGGGGCTGCCCTTCAGGATCGATCAGGGCATATAACTGCCATAACCCCAGGTTCGCGTCGGAACGAGACAGCATAGCGCCCAATAAGGGATACCAACCTTCCGCGTCCACGCCATCGATACCGTCCAGTTTGCCATCCATTGCCTCCTTAAGCTCATCACAGACCTTGCTCAACAGATCACAAATCCGACCATAACGCTGTTTGAGAAAGCCAGATAATTCACGAACCGGTTCAGGTACCACGCCCTGCTCAAAACGAAAGGTAGCGCGATAACTGTCAGTAGTTGGTATCTCAACCGCTGATTCCAGCAAAATAAACATCTGCTTCTGGTTTTCCAGGGTTTCCTGCAATAGCGCCGGCACTTGCTCCAGCATACGCCCCAGATCTCCGGGTAAAGCCTGCTGGGCGACCAGTTTGGTTATCGTCTTACTGCTTTGTTCGAGCCAGCTCTCAGTCGCACGCAAGCGCCCCTGATGCGCGAAGTGATTAATGGCCTTATCGGGTAGATGATGGCCTTCGTCAAAGATGTAAATACTATCGGCAGGCGCACTAAGCACAGCTCCTCCCCCTAGCGCCAGATCAGAAAGCACCAGGTCATGATTCGCCACCACCACGTCCGCTCGGGTAAGCTCTTCTCGAGCCTTATAAAAGGAACATTGCCCGAAATTGGTACAGCGACGTCCACTGCACTGTCCATGATCGGTAGTCACCGTTCGCCAGATATCATTGGTCAGTTCACCTGACCAGGAATCCCGATCACCATCCCAGCGATTCGACGCCAGTTTATCGATCATCTGCTGGTACATGGCGACCGCCTGATCATCAACATCGATCTTGAAACCTTCCTGGGCAAACAGCTCCATCGTGGCCACACTCTCTTTGCCACTCTGCAACAGATTATCGAGTTTGGTCAGACACACATAGCGACCCCGACCTTTCGCCAGGGTAAAACTGAACTTGAGACCGCTATGAAGCATAATCTCTGGCAGATCCTTGTAGACAATCTGCTCCTGCAGGGCAACCGTTGCGGTAGAGATGATCAAACGTTTTTTGGCCGCCTGGGCCAATGGAATAGCGGCCAGGGCATAGGCGACGGTTTTACCGGTACCCGTACCTGCTTCGACTACCGCTACTGCTGGATCGGAACAACGCTTACCATCATCATCCGCTTTGATCGCACCCAATGAGCGTGCAATTTCGGCAATCATCAGTTTCTGCCCATAGCGAGCCTTTAATTTCTTACTTTCAAGAAACTGGCGGTAGGCTTTCTGGATACTCTGTTTGAGTTCGTCTTTCAGCATCAGTGCAGAACCAGCTGGCAGGCTAATAATCGCGGGGGCGCGAACGACATCAATGATACTCCAGAGCAATGGTTAACGACGTGTTAACAACAAATATGAAATCAGTATTAAACCGGTAAACTTAAGGCCGATATTCTAAAGCAAGCAGAACTTAGGGGACAGCATTAGGCCACCCTAAAATAGAACACACTTAATCCCGCTATGGCGATTGCCTTACCCTGACCAGATCAGGATAATCTCCTGAAAGTGACAATTTATCGCGAACCCTACAGGTATTTTCTCGCGTGAAAACATCTCTCCATACTCTCCATCAACAACCCTGCCCCTGTGGATCAGGCATTGTCTATGAGCAATGCTGCGCACCCTTGCATAACCATACAGTCAAGGCAGACTCTGCCGTACAGTTGATGCGCTCACGCTACTGCGCCTTTGTTCTCGAAGATGTAGATTACCTGATTAAAACAACCAGCATCGCACAACGTCATCAGCTGGACAGGAAATCATTAACCGACTGGATAGCCCGCACAAACTGGCAACGACTGGAGATTCTGGACACCTTGGCAGGTCAACGCCAGGACACACAGGGAGAGGTTGAGTTCAAGGCATGGTACTTTCTTGATGAGGGCGCAACCCTGCAGTGTCATCACGAACGATCACAGTTCAAAAAAGAGGGATCAGGCTGGGCTTTTATCGATCCCAATACTGCAACAAACACTGTCTCTGGACGCAACTCTCCCTGCCCTTGCGGTAGTGGCCGCAAGTTCAAACGTTGTTGTGGTAACTGACCAACAAATTATAAAAACTCATATATCCTTAACACCGTGCTGGAGTCGCAGATATATGATATTCAGCTATAGTGGTGTATGTGCTCTGACAGTTTGATCAGGGAATAATAAAGTCAAACTACTATCAATGACCAAATAACATAAACGAAAGGATTAGGTACTATGTCATTATTCAAAAAACTCTCCTATGGCGTCGTAGGAATCGGACTGGGCGTTGCCATGCTTGGCAGCGTTCCGGCGCTGGCCGAGCAACAGTTTATTACTATCGGAACGGGTGGAGTCACCGGTGTTTACTACCCAACCGGTGGTTCGATTTGCCGCCTGGTCAACAAAAAACGTAAAGAGCATGGCATCCGTTGTTCTGTCGAAAGCACCGGCGGATCCATCTATAACCTGAACACTATCCGTGCCGGCGAACTGGATATGGGCGTTGCTCAATCTGACTGGCAGTATCACGCGTATACCGGTAGCAGCAAGTTCTCTGAGCAAGGCCCTAACAAGGAATTACGTGCGGTTTTCTCCGTACACCCTGAACCCTTCACCGTGGTCGCTCGTCGTGATTCCGGCATCAAAAGCTTTGATGACCTCAAGGGTAAACGAGTCAATATCGGTAACCCGGGATCAGGTCAGCGCGGCACCATGGAAGTACTGATGCAAGCCAAGGGCTGGACCAAAGACGATTTTGCCTACGCTTCTGAGCTCAAGTCTGCAGAACAGGCTAAAGCACTTTGCGACAATAAAGTAGACGCTATTGTGTTTACCGTTGGTCACCCAAGTGGTTCCATCAAGGAAGCAACCACCAGCTGCGATACCGTTCTGGTGGCTGTAGAGGGACCTGAAGTAGATGCGCTTGTTAAAGAGAACGACTACTACCGCAAAGCCACTATCCCTGGTGGGATGTACAGCGGCAACCCTGATGACACAATAACCTTCGGTGTGGGTGCTACCTTCGTAAGTTCCACTAACACCTCTCCCGATGTTGTTTATCAGGTAGTTAAGGCGGTATTTAGTAACTTCCAGGACTTCAAGAAGCTGCACCAGGCCTTTGTACACCTGAAGAAAGAAGAGATGATTAAGGATGGTCTATCCGCTCCCCTGCATGACGGCGCCGTACGTTACTACAAGGAAGCTGGTTTGATGTAATCCAGATAGTTATAAATGGCGGGACACAATCGTGTCCCGCTTTCAGTTGTAGAGTATAAATTTCAACACAGGGACAGCTTGTTATGACACTCGCCAAGGAAAAACCCATCGCTCCAGACGCTGAATTGCAACAGATGATTGCGGAATCCGATAGTGGTTCACGAAGCCCGGCGGGCATTCCTGGTAAAATGTTATTGCTGATTCCGATCTGTTGGACATTGTTCCAACTGTGGTACAGCTCCCCATTACCTTTCATATTTCACTTCGGTGTATTTAACGACACTGAAGCAAGAGCCGTACACCTGGCTTTTGCCATTTTTCTCTCTTTTACGGCCTATCCAGCCCTGACCAGCTCACCCCGCGACCACATTCCTATACAGGACTGGGTATTTGCTCTTGTCGGGGCCTTTTGCGCGTCTTATCTCTATCTTTTTTACACAGAGGTCGCCAACCGCTCAGGTGCTCCGACAACTATGGATTTGTGGGCAGCCGGCATCGGCATGGTATTGCTGCTGGAAGCTACTCGCCGTGCCCTTGGGCCACCATTGATGGTGGTTGCCATTATTTTCCTGATTTACACCTTTGCCGGTGCTTATATGCCGGACGTCATAGCCCACAAAGGCGCGAGTTTCGGCAAGGGTATGTCACATTTCTGGTTGACCACAGAAGGTGTTTTCGGTGTTGCGCTGGGTGTTTCAACCAATTTCGTATTTCTCTTTGTATTGTTCGGTGCTTTGCTCGACCGGGCTGGTGCCGGCAACTATTTCATTCAGGTTGCCTTTTCAATGTTAGGACACTACCGGGGCGGGCCAGCCAAGGCCGCAGTGGTATCTTCCGGTTTAAGCGGAATCATCTCCGGGTCATCCATTGCCAACGTTGTGACCACCGGAACCTTTACCATCCCGTTGATGAAACGCGTGGGCTTTCCAGCCACCAAAGCCGGCGCCATCGAAGTGGCTGCATCAACCAATGGCCAGTTAACGCCACCCATTATGGGTGCTGCCGCTTTCCTGATGGTTGAGTATGTAGGTATTCCATATATTGACGTCATTAAGCATGCCATCCTGCCAGCGGCCATTTCCTACGTGGCATTGTTCTACATAGTGCATCTGGAAGCGGTAAAATTAGGTATGGAGGGTTTACAGCGCCCCTATAAGCCAACGCTCGCACAGTCTTTAATGAACTTCTTTGGCACCATCACCGGAATCTGCATCCTGACAGCTGCGGTCTATTACGGTATTGGCTGGACCAAAGAGGTGTTTGGCGCCGCTGCTACCTGGGCCCTCGGTATTGCCGTCCTGCTAAGTTATGTAGGACTGGTACGCTACGCAGCCACGGTGCCTGAGTTAAAACTAGACGACCCGAACTCTCCCCACGTCGTCATGCCACCGGTAGGCCCCACGGTAAAAAGTGGCCTCTACTTCCTGCTGCCGATTGTAGTGCTGGTATGGTGCTTAACGGTTGAGCGATTTTCACCTGGCCTCTCCGCTTTCTGGGCAACTATGTTCATGATCTGTATCGTGATCACCCACCGTCCATTAATGTCACTGTTTCGCAAAGAAACGATGATCAAGCAAGCGTTCGGTACCGGTATTTCTGACCTGATACAAGGCATGGCCAGTGGCGCACGCAACATGATTGCGATTGGTGTGGCCACCGCAGCGGCAGGTATTGTGGTAGGTGCCGTAACACTTACCGGTGTTGGACTGGTGATGACTGAATTTGTCGAATTCATCTCCGGTGGCAGTGTAGTCCTGATGCTGATATTTACTGCAATTATCAGTCTAATTCTGGGAATGGGTCTGCCCACAACCGCCAACTACATTGTTGTATCGACGTTGATGGCACCCGTCATCGTGGCATTGGGAGCCCAGAACGGTTTGATCGTCCCCCTCATTGCCGTACACCTGTTCGTATTCTATTTTGGCATTCTGGCCGATGATACGCCGCCTGTCGGACTAGCAGCATTTGCCGCAGCCGCCATCGCCCAGAGCGATCCGATTCGCACCGGCATTCAGGGTTTTATTTACGATATACGTACCGCAATCTTACCCTTCATGTTTATCTTCAATACCCAGCTGTTGCTGATTGGGGTAGATAGTTTATTTGTCCTGGCTATTACTGTCGCCAGCGCCCTGACGGCTATGCTGGTTTTTGCCATCGCTACCCAGGGGTTCTGGATGGTGCGCACCCGCTGGTACGAAGTTATTCCCTTACTACTGATCGCTTTCACTCTGTTCCGTCCTGGCTTCTGGTGGGACATGCCCTATCCCGAACTCACCATGGTGCCCGCAGCAAACATTTACGAAGTCGCTGAGCAGTTACCCGAAAATGCTGATCTGCGCTTTCAGGTTAGCGGGGAAAACCTGGATGGTAAACAGATCGAAAAAATTGTACAGCTTCCCCTGGGACCAATGGTCAGCGGTCAGGAACGCATAGCTTTCACTGGGATGGAATTATTGATTGATGGTGATTCAGTTACCATTGATGCGGTGGACTTCGGTGGCCCTGCCAATAAAGCAGATCTCGACTTTGACTGGCAGATCAGCGAGCTACAAATTCCCTCGAAACGACCACCTAAACAGTGGATGTTCATTCCAGCTCTGCTTTTGCTAGCGGGTGTTTATTTGAACCAAAGGCGTCGCTTTAAACGCGAACAGCTTCTGCAAGCGACTTCAGTCTGATAGCGAGGAGAATCATTATGTTTACGAAAATTCTGTTACCGGTTGATATGAGCCATGAGCAGCATTCACAGAGAGCGCTTGATGCTGCAATTTTCCAAGCAAAAGCCAGTAATGCATCCATTCATTTAATGACGGTTATTCCCGGATTCAGCATGCCGATGGTATCCACCTACTTGCCACGCGACATTCTGGTCAAAGCTCACGAAGAAGTAAAAAATAAGCTGCGCAAATTTGCAGAGGAACATATTCCTAATGACATCAGTCGTACCATTCAGGTGGCTGATGGCACGGCCTATAAAAAAATATTAAAAGAAGCAGCACGTATTGGGGCAGACCTGTTGATAATGGCAAATCACGACAGCAATAAACTGGATAAGTTTTTCCTGGGCTCTGTCACCTCAAAAATTGCTGAACACTGTAAAATCGACTTGATGATCATAAAAGACTAGGCTTCCTCACAATAACAAGCTCACTGCAGATATGTGAATGGCAACAACTTTTGGCTGCATATCACGCATATAATGGGTATAAATGCGTATCGCTAGCTGAGTTCTTCTCTGCCAGACTAGAAATATCACATTGCACTAGTCAGAAATAACTGGCGCTGATTTAAGGAAGACACTGCTATGTATGAACACTTGAAGAGTATGGGTATCAAACAACACGAGTCCATCGATAGTTACAGCCTGAGATCTGAGGCGGACTTTGATATTCTGAAAATCTACTACCATAAAGAAAAAGGTTCTTTGTTCGCCAAGAGCGAAAAATTCAAGTTCCCACGTCAAAAGAAAACCGTAATGGTAGACAGTGGTACGCAAAAATATCGTGACGTTACCGAGATTTCACCAGCATTGCGCAGCGTAGTTGCCGAGCTCGATCAGATCACCCAGCAAGAGAACCGACAGGTCGATGCTAAAAAACAGGTATTACGTGATTTACGTCATCTGCAAAAAGTGGTGGATAATAAGATCAGCGAACTGGAAGCTCGTATCGAAAAGATGTAATTGCTGATAAAAGTTTTGGAGAAATATCTCCTCCCAGCTTCTCAAACAAAAATCCCTTCGATTTACTGAAAATCGAAGGGATTTTTTGTTTCAGTTCGAATATTACTCAAGGGGATTTCTTCATCGTACCAGCAGTAATAATTCGCTCTGGTGATGACAGCAGGTTTTCGAAAAAACAGATCGTAGCTGACTTCTCACGGTGTAATAGCTGACCGAACGTTTCTCTGCTATCGCTTCTAGCGTTAAACCCTTCGCCAGTAAACCCACCATTTCAGTTTCTGCAAGGGTCAAACGATAACAGGCCTGTAGTAACTTTAGACGGGTCGCACTGCCCGCAATTCCCTTTCGATAACAGGTTACAAAATACAATTCAGCGGGATAGAGGCGTTCCACTACAACAGGACACTCTTCAGATGCCGTGACCATCTCACTCTGAGTTCCTTCAGGCCATTTTTCTAACCAATGGTGCAGGGGATGTTTTTTAACCATCAACTGCTGGCTCAGGCATTCCACACCGCTTAACGGTGTTTGTTCAAACGCACTGTTGCAACAGATAATATGTGAATGCTTATCAACTACTAATGCAGGATCCGGGCACCGATCAGCCATTGCAGATAAACTAAAATTCGAACGCTCTAACTGGCTCATACGCTGGGCTGCTGCAATAAAACCTTCCAACAATTTGAAATAGTGCTCTAACCGCACAACCTGCTCTTCAGAAAAATCGTGTCTACCTCGCTGCATTGAAATTATTGCCATACCATCATTATTTTGCTTCCCAGCACCAAGCGAGCATCCCAGACCCATTGGTTTTAAAAATCCAGATTTAAAATAACTACCATCTAGCTCCTTGAATGACACTATATCTGAGCTACGCATAACGCTCTGCGTTCCAAGCTCCTTATAGCGGTTAAGCCAAATATCATGCTCAATATTTCGGCCATATATTTCCATGATATTTTGGTCGAATTCACTAGAGACCATTGAAGGAAACTGCCCATCATGTAACATTATAATATGCACGTTAGCCGCACCAAATTCTATTTCAAGCATTTTCAGCCCAGCCTCAAGAGCAGAGTGCTCCGTCAATCCCTGAGTAAACAATGCCAGCAGCTCAGCATTTCGATAGGACTCTGAGTCCATCAATCAGCCCCTCATAACCTATAGCGGATTGCTATGATATTATAAAAACTCAATATAATAGCTTAGGCAGGCAGGCAGGCAGGCAGGCAAAAAAGGGATTACTCCAACCCCAAATAACCGGAACCAGATCACAAAAATCAATTTATTTCTTATCCATAACCTTCGCTATCACCCATTCTTACAGGAGTTGGGCGATTCAGGCCTGCAAATAGTCCATTTGGACGAGGCAGCCGGCTTAATCGGCTTATAGAATGTGAAGAGAAATACAATAATCAGGCGAATAATAATAATCACTAAATAAGAGCCATAGGGATAACGGCCAAAATGGTGAAAGACGTGAGCACTGAGTGCAAGACTTTACTGTGCGCAATACTCACAGGTGTTTTCAGTCTGACTGCAAATGCCTACCCGGTCGCCACTCAGCTGGCGCCAGGAGTTTGCGATTCTATTGTCGATCATGCCTACCTGAGCTCAGGTAGGCAGTTCTTTATTCTCGAGCCCGACTTGCAGTTCTTTATTCTCGAGCCCAACTTCTCGGACACCTCCAACCTTAAATTTCAAACACTTAAATCTCAAACAACAGTACGAGAACAAAGCCTGCTCTATACGTGCTCCAGTTATCTTGCACTTGATTTGGATCAGGCCATTCCAGCGAAAAGCACTCAAACAAGCCCACAATCTAGCAACGCCGACAGTATTAATGCTAACCATTCAGCTAAGGTGAGTTATCCCATACAGCCTGGAACCTATGACCTGACTGGAAGCTCGGTAAGCCCATCACTCCCGCAGGAACCTGTGAATATCGCTCACGGCTTAAGTATGTGGGGAGGGTTGGGGTTGTTATTTCTTCTCGTATTATTTGCCAGAAACGTAAGAAGATTGGCTCATCAAAGAGCAATACGAACAAGAGAAAGAAACTGGAGTGAAGATCCATGATTTCTCTACAGTGAGCTGTTGATGGGTTCTATAACGCTTATCCTCTACTCTCTGCCTCTACTCTCTGCCGCAACCCTCTGCCCACTGCCTGCCCACTCAGACCGATAGCTACCCTGAATTACGCACATTCAGAGATTGATTGGCACTATTTTTAAACAAGCTTTCCGAACATGATTCCCGGATAATATTCCCGGATAAATTATGAGCAGCAAAATGACATTGGCGTATCCGTAGCGCTATTAATATGGAACCATCAGACTATATGAAAACCCTCAGGAATTTATATATCGACCGGGCTTATGATTCACTGCAATCGCCAGATTAACGGCGACAGCACCAATCACTGAAACACCTAGAATCCAGGGGGTGACAATAAAAAATGAGGCACCAACGATGCAACAATCGATGCCCATCTGAAGTTTTCCGGCACTGATGTTAGAGCGTTTTTGAACATATAACGCCAGAACATTAAACCCTCCAAGGCTGGCCTCGTGACGGAATAAAATCAGCAATCCACAGCCTATCATTAACCCACCCATCGCAGCGCAGTAGACAACGTTCACCTCTTTCAACTGAATCACCAGTGGCAAATATTCAGTCGCAATCGCCACCATGAAAATCGAAGTAAATGTTTTCAGCGTAAACTCTGGACCCATCTGTTTGAGAGCGAGATAAAAAAACGGTAGATTCAATAATACGAAAAATATCCCAAACGAATAACCGGTCAGCTTTTGCAACATCAAAGACAATCCAGTCATCCCCCCCGCCAACAAACCACCCTCGTTAAGCAGAAATATACCCAAAGACACTAACGCGGTTGCAGACAGTAAGGCCTGAACATCCTCAAACACTGTGTGCTTAGTTGATTTTTCAGTACTCATCAATACTCTCCAACACCATCCTGGTGCGAATGGTTCATCTAAATTACCAAAGACAAAAGAGATCGGACTAAAAACCCGATTCGACCAGCCACTCCAGTCGTTTACCATTAACCGGATTGTCGAATGCCAGATTCCGGGCATGTAACATCAATCTGGGTGCCATCGCTGTCGAAACGTCATGACCGTAAAAACGACATCCTAAAACAGGATGTCCGATTTCGGCCATATGAACGCGGAGTTGATGGGAGCGACCGGTAACCGGGGTTAACGATAACAAAGAACAATTACGTTCAGGATAACGTTCAAGAACTTGCCAGTGCGTAAGAGCCTGCTTGCCCACATCATAATCTACACATTGAAGAGGACGATTCGGCCAATCACATATGAGAGGGAAATCCACGCTTCCCTGATCGTCTTTTATTAAACCAAACACCATCGCTACGTAACCTTTCGCAACGGTACGCTGTTGAAACTGACGGCTTAACGCACTCAATACCGGTTTGTTCCTGGCGACAACCATCAGTCCGGAAGTACTCATATCAAGCCTGTGTACAGCCCAGGCTTCTCCTCCCATATCCTGTAAACGACTAATCACTGAGTCCCTGTTTTCAGGAGCCCGTCCCGGTACGGATAACAAGCCGGAAGGTTTTTCGACAACCCAAAAGCCACACTCTTCATGCACAATGCCCATAACCTCATGGCAAGGCGGCGCAATATAACAGGTTGATGAATCAATCATAGGGTTTTATATGGTTTGAGCTAGCTGAATTGAGCTATATGAGTTGAGCTATGCAAGTTAAGCATGTTCAGTGGTACTGAACGTTAAGCGGGCGCGAATTATACCCTACTACGCAGAAAAGTGACTCAGATTATGCATCAAGAACTTCCATATAACATTAAGAAAACCATTGTCACAGTAGTGGTTACAACTGATCCGGTATCTACTCGTTAAACAGCCTTGTGCCAATAAACAGCCTTGCGCCAATAAACAGCCTTGCGCCAATAAACAGCCTTGCGCCAATAAACAGCCTTGCGCCAATAA
>JAUXFT010000158.1 GCA_030622755.1 Aestuariirhabdus sp.
GACGCCCCTCATGATCCCCATATTGATAACTCTCTGGTATGTTTTAAATTAACTGCCGATGGAGTACCTATGACAGCCGGAATGCTGGCACTATAAAGAGAGCAAGGATGATGCGCCGCGTTTGCGGCGCAAATCAGCAACGGCTACAACGATTCAAATAGGTCAACAGCTAAATGGGAGAATACGAGATGCCAAGCGATACCCGTGATTTTGAAGTCATTGTCTGGGGAGCCACCGGTTTTACCGGACGCTTGGTAGCGGAATATCTGTACCAGCAGTATGGCGTTGATGGTGAACTTCGCTGGGCAATGGCAGGAAGAAATCAGCAAAAGCTGGAATCCGTCCGGGACGAACTGGGTGAAGGCGCAAACAAAATCCCGCTGCTGATTGCGAACAGTGATAACGCATATGCACTTGAAGCCTTAGCTGGAAAAACCAGGGCGCTCTGTACTACCGTCGGCCCCTTCGCAAAATACGGTGAAAAACTGGTCGCCGCCTGCGTGAAACAGGGAACCCATTATTGCGACATTACCGGCGAAGTACATTGGGTACAGGAGATTATCGATCGCTATCAAGAGCAAGCTGAAGCCAGCGGAGCTCGTATCGTCTCCTTCTGTGGTTTCGACTCCGTACCATCCGATCTTGGTGTTCAATATGTACAGGAAGTGATGCAACAACGACACGGTGTCTCCGCCAGTAAGGTAAAAGCTTTTCTGACCAAGCTTAAAGGGAGTTTTAGCGGCGGCACTTTCGAAAGCATGCTGACTGCGGTTGAAGCCGCCATTAAAAACCCTGAAATTCGCTCCACACTTGGCAATCCCTACAGCATCAACCCTGCCGGAGAACGTAAAGGCCCCGACGGTAGCGATCAGATGGGGCCCTGCTGGGATGCGGACCTTAATGCCTGGAGCATGCCGTTTGTTATGGCATCAACCAATACGCGCGTGGTAAGGCGCAGCAATGCGTTAATGCAATATGCCTACGGTAAAGCGTTCCGCTATGAAGAATCAGCCCTCTCTGGTAAAGGGGCCAGCGGTTATTTAAAAAGCCTGGCAGCCTCTATTGGATCCAGCGGATTCCTCCTGCTGGCCGCCATCAAACCCACCCGCTCAATGTTACGCAATCGCCTGCGATCCCCGGGCGAGGGACCCAGCGAAGAAGAGAGAATAGCGGGTGAATTTTCTTTCCTGTTAATAGGCAAACACCCACAAAATCCCGAGTTTGATGTACGTATCGAAGTCAGCGCTGACCGCGACCCCGGTTACGGCGCAACCTGCAAGATGCTCGGTGAAAGCGTGGTGTGTTTAGCCAAAGATGAACAAGCAATCAGCGTCGGCGGCGGTTGCTGGACTCCGGCTTCCTGTATGGGATCTCTGCTACGCAAACGCCTGGAGGCCAACGCCGGCATGACCTTCAAGGTGGTTGATTGAGCGCTTGGTTAAGAGGCTGTGCGAAGCGCTATCCAAAAAGGGCATGACAACCACCCGCACTATTGCTGTTTGTTGTTTGGGTCTTCCGGCATATCAATGGCGACATAGCCTCGCCTGATGATCAGCCAGAAGGGCATGAAGGGTACCAGGATCGCGATCATGTAAGGCGTCATCACAACACCGTTCTTGATGATATCCACGCGCAATACAATGTAGTTAATGAACAGCATGGCCATCATGGCGTAATGCCAGCTGCCCAGCTCTTCACCGGCGTACATGGGTATCAGGAATTTGATCCACACCAGGTAGGACAGGATCAGGGTAACGGTCGCCTTGCCCGATACGATCATCGCTTGTTTCGGTATAGATTCTTTGTTGTTGTCACTCATCGATCATTCATCACTCTCATAGTTTTAGTGTCTCGCCTGCAGGCAGTTTCAAGGTGCTTGATTAAACCACCGTAAGGCAATGTTTACACATAATTTCTCCAGGTAAACCGTTACCAGATAACATCACTGACTGCTATCCGGTCTACCCGGTAAACTAATACTGATCCTTTTATTGCAGAAGCCATTATCGGAACTAAAATCCTTAAGATTGAACGCGAACACGTCGTTGACGTTTAGATAGACTTTTTTGTTCGATTTAGTCGTAGCCCTGAACCCCACAACTACTCAACCTGGCGTTAGAGTTATCCTATGAAATCTATCCTTTGCCTGATTATAATCATTGCGATGACAGGGTGTGCGGCTCAAAAGGAGGCCCAATATAAAAGTGTTCGCCTGACAAAGCACAAGCAATACCATGGCATTAAAATTGAGGTGCCATCCACTCATTGGGAGTTTGATCTGTTCAGTGGTTATCATGAGACAATTCGTAAGTATATGGTTGTGATTCCGGACGAACCCAAAGAAAGCGCAAGGTATCCCTATGATGATATTAAGCTGTACGAAATCACCCTGTCGCCCGTAAGGCATGACCAAATATCAGCTGGTTTTGTTGAAATTGATCGCACCAACGAGACAATTCACATAAACCTGATAACCCATCAGGGTGAATTTTGGGCAAATGGCTATTATCCTCTCGGATTTTGATGAATAGACCTCCTCAGCTATTGAAATTCAAGGCCAGGACTACGCTAAGCCAAGCTGTTGAATGCTGGCCGAATACATCTTTCTTCTCAACTATTACTTGTTCATCCAAACATCGAAAAATGCCATCAAAGAAATTTCCCCCCGATTCATCAACAACAAACCGGGTATCTAAACACAATCCAACTCAAACCCCGCTCACAAAAAAGCCGAAGCGAACTTCGGCTTTTTTACTTCACGGGCTATTAGCTAACCACCAACAAATATCTAACCCCCAAGATATGCCTTTCGTACATTTTCATTGGTCAACAAAGCTTCACCAGTGTCCTGCAGCACAATCCGGCCATTCTCCAGCACATAACCACGATCCGCCAGACGCAGCGCCTGATTGGCATTCTGTTCAACGAGAAAAATAGTCATGCCCTCGTCGCGCAGATGCTCGATGATGTCGAAAATTTGTTTGATAATCAGCGGCGCAAGCCCCAATGAGGGCTCATCCAGAAACAGCAACTTCGGGCGGCTCATCATCGCTCGACCGATCGCCAGCATCTGCTGCTCACCACCAGACATGGTTCCGCTACGCTGGGACTGACGCTCCTTGAGGCGAGGAAACAGCTCATACACGTGTTTCAACGTTTTATCGAACTCGGAGGGTTCGGTAAAGAATCCGCCCATGTGCAAGTTCTCTTCCACCGTCAAACGTGAAAATACCCGGCGACCTTCCGGCACTATCGCGATTCCGCTACGCATAATCTCGGACGTTTTTTTCCGGGAGATATCTTCACCCATGTATTCGATGGAACCGCTTGCCAATCGAGGATCACCGCAGACCGTCATCAACAATGTACTCTTACCAGCGCCGTTAGCACCTATAAGAGAAACTATCTCACCTTTTTTAACCTCTACAGTAACATCATCCAGCGCCTGGATTTTTCCGTAGCAGGTCGACACATTCTGTAACTTCAGCATCAGCTTACTCCTCGCCCAGATACGCTTTGATAACTTCCGGATTATTGACGATCTCGGTCGGGGTACCATCTGCCAGGGGTTGCCCCTGATTTACCACGAAGATCTTGTCAGAGATATCCATTACCAATTTCATATCATGCTCAATCAACAGGATGGAGATGCCATCAATATCACGTAAACTAACGATCAACTCGTTCAGTTCATCCGTTTCATTGGGGTTAAGGCCCGCCGCAGGCTCATCCAGCATCAGCAACTCAGGTGATGCCACCATGCAACGCGCTATCTCCAGGCGACGCTGCTGACCATAGGCCAGATTACCCGCCTCACGGTTGGCAAACTCCAACAGGTTGACTCGCTCCAGCCAGTGCGCGGCACGCTCAATACCTTCTGCTTCCGCACGGCGGTAGCCAGGCGTCTTGAACAGGCCTGCCAACAAACCGGTCTTCAAATGGCGATGCTGGGCCACCAGCAGGTTTTCAATAACGGTCATCTCTTTGAACAAACGCACGTGCTGGAAAGTACGCACAATACCCAGGCGAGAGATCTTGTGACCCGGCAATCCATGAATCGGTTTGTCTTTATAAAAGATCTCACCGGACGTGGGTTTATAAAAGCCGGTCAGGCAGTTAAATACCGTAGTTTTACCGGCACCGTTGGGACCAATAACCGACACAATCTGCTTTTCATCTATGGTCAAGGCAACATCATCGACCGCCAACAACCCTCCGAACCGCATGCTCAGGCCGGAAGCTTTCAATAAGGGATTACTCATTGGCTGCGCATCTCCATGTGAGGACGCTTCATCGGTAGCAGACCCTGTGGACGCCATATCATCATAAACACCATCAGCAAACCAAACATCAGCATTCGGTACTCCTGGAATTCACGTGCCAGCTCCGGCAACACCGTCATAACGATGGCCGCCAGAATAATGCCCAGCTGCGAGCCCATACCCCCCAACACCACAATGGCCAGGATGATGGCCGACTCGATAAAGATAAAGGATTCCGGACTGATAAAACCCTGACGCGCAGCGAAGAATGAACCAGCAAAACCGGCAAATGCCGCACCGATAGTGAAAGCGGTCAGCTTGATCACGGTCGGGTTCAGGCCCAGCGAACGGCAGGCAATTTCATCTTCGCGCAGCGCTTCCCAGGCGCGACCAATAGGCATTCGCAATAAACGATTAATCACAAACAGGGTCAGCACCACCAGCAACACCGCAAGGATATACAGGAAGATAACCTTGTAGGTACCGCTATATGCGAGGCCGAAGAACTCATGGAACAGGCCATCACCGCCCTCTTTCAATTTGCGGTTGAACTCCAGACCAAACAGCGTAGGTTTGGCGATCTGGCTGATCCCGTTCGGACCACCAGTGAGCTCGGTCATGTTGTTCAACATGATGCGAATAATTTCACCAAAACCGAGCGTCACAATCGCCAGGTAATCACCACGCAAACGCAATACCGGGAAGCCCAGAATAAAGCCAAAGAAGGCGGCCATTAATCCCGCTATGGGTAAACACACCCAGAATGAGAGCCCGAAATAGGAAGACAGCAGTGCGTAAGTATAAGCGCCCACGGCATAGAAACCGACGTAACCCAGATCCAGCAAACCGGCCAGGCCCACTACGATATTCAGGCCAAGACCCAACATGATATAGATCAGCGTCAAGGTCGCCAGATCGATGGCGCCGCGTGATGCGGTGAAGGGCCAGATCAGCAACGCGGCCAGGCCGAACGCCATCAACAGATTTTTCAACTTGGGATTCTGTTTCAGGTCAGGTAGTACAGGCATTGCTGGCAACGCGCCTTTAGCCATACCGATGGTGCCCATGATGGGCTGACGGAACAGCTGGAACAGAAAAACAATAACTGCGCCAACTGCGATCAAGGTCAGGGACTCTGCATGCTTTAACTTCACCACCAATCCGGTGCCTTCATTGGCCAACTGCACGCCCATCAACAAGGCCGAAAGAATCAGCAGTACCACCGCAGCAATTATGCCGTTGGTAAAACCTTGTTTATTGATCATACCTTTTCCACCTCCGGCTTACCGAGGATGCCTGAAGGCAGGAACAGCAACACAAACACCAGCAACAGGAAGGCGACCACGTCTTTGTATTCCGTACTGAAATATCCAGCGGTAAAGGCTTCGGCCATACCGAGCAACAAGCCGCCCAGCACCGCGCCGGGAATACTTCCAATGCCGCCGAGAACGGCTGCAGTAAATGCTTTAAGACCCGCCATAAAACCCAGGTACGGATTGATGACTCCGTAGTAGGTTCCCAATAACACACCGGCAACCGCAGCCAGCGACGCACCGATAACAAAGGTCAGGGCAATAATACGATTGGTGTCGATACCCAACAGGTTAGCCATACCCAGATCTTCGGCACAGGCACGGCAGGCACGACCCATTCGCGAGCGGGAAATGAACAGGGTCAAGGCTGTCATACTGACGAAAGTAACCGAGAAGATAATGACCTGCATATAGGAGATCGAGGCATTAAAACCATCCGCCGGACCAAACTCCCAGCCTCCGGTAATAAGGCTGGGCATCGCGACATCGCGAGAACCCTGCGCCATGCGAACCAGGTTTTGCAGAAAAATAGACATACCGATTGCCGAGATTAACGGTATCAATCGGTTACCGCCTCGTAGCGGTCGATAGGCGATGCGTTCGATGGTCCAACCGTAACTGCTGGTTACGATCATACTGATCAAAAACGTAGCGCATAATAAAATTGGCAAGCTTTCGATACCCAGCATGGCCAATGCGGCCAGCACAATGAAAGCGACATAGCTACCGATCATATATACCTCGCCATGGGCGAAGTTGATCATACCGATGATCCCGTAGACCATGGTGTAACCGATGGCGATCAGCGCATAGGTGCTACCGACCGTAAGGCCATTCAGTAGCTGTTGAATAAAATAAAGAAGTGACTCAGACATATGAATTCTCGTCTATCAAAAAAGCGCCCTCACCAATAATAGTGAAAAGCGCTTTCCTTGCTACCTGGATAACAACTCCGGCTATTATTTTTTGAGTGAAGAGGAAGTACCGTCCGCATGCCACTCAAATACACCGAAGTCGAATCCCTTCAGGTCACCCTTGGCATCCCACTCCAGAGGACCCATAACGGTGTCCACTGTATTGCTACGCAGGTAGTTCGCAACACCGGAACCGTCAGATGCATCGCCCATACCCTGAACCATCGCCTGCACTGCAGCGTAGGCTGTCCATACGAAAGGACCGGTAGAATCTTCACCTTTAGCATTGATGGCATCAACAATTGGCTTGTTCGCAGGATCCTGGTCATATTTCTCAGGCAGGGTTACCAGTAAACCTTCGGAAGCTTCACCAGCGATTGCACTGATGTCCTTGTTACCAACACCTTCTGGGCCCATGAACCTGGCCTTCAGACCTTTCTCAGCAGACTGACGCAAGATCAGACCCAGCTCCGGGTGGTAGCCGCCGTAGTATACGAAGTCGACTTTCTCTTTCTTCAGCTTGGCGATCAGTGCAGAAAAGTCCTTATCACCTGGAGTCACACCTTCAAAGGCAACCACAGCAATGCCGGCTTTTTCCAGACCATTTTTAACGCTGCTAGCAATACCTTCACCGTACTGCTGCTTATCGTGAATAACCGCAACACGTGAAGGCTTCACTTTTTCAGCAATGTAATTAGCGGCTGTTGGGCCCTGGTCGCTGTCCAGACCGATGGTACGGAAGATCAACTCATAACCACGAGTCGTGATGTCAGGGTTAGTAGAAGCCGCAGTAATCATCAGGATGCCTTCATCTTCATAGATGTCGGAGGCTGGCTGGGTAGAGCTGGAGCACAGGTGACCAACGACATACTTAACGCCGTCATTGACGATTTTGTTGGCTACCGCAACCGCTTGCTTAGGATCACAAGCGTCATCGTAAATAACCGCTTCAAGCTGCTCGCCATTGACGCCGCCAGCATTGTTGATCATTTCGATCGCCATCTTGGCACCGGTAAATTGCATATCACCGTACTGGGCAACGGGGCCGGTTACCGGACCTGCCAATGCAATTTTGATATCTGCTTGAGCAACGGATGCGCTCATAACTACCGCACTCACGGCAACGCCTAACAAGGTCTTACTCAGTGTTTTTATCATTGGTACGTTCTCATTATTAGTCTAATTGGATTTTGAGAGGTTAACGCTCAACGGGCCGTATAATCCTAGAAATCTCGGTTGGATCACGCAAGTCCACGCAAGCTCTTGGTGCACCTGGCAAAACAGAAAAACTTCTCATCACCAATAAGGTGACCACGAATTTTTCGATTTCACTATGCACACCAA
>JAUXFT010000001.1 GCA_030622755.1 Aestuariirhabdus sp.
AAACAGTGTGGGCATACACCACAACGATAACTATCCGGGTTTGTTTTCCAACAGATAATCGATCAAGGGTTTCAAGGCTGGATTCATCAAACGGTTAGCTGAAAAAAACCGAAGATACGGGGGACGTCTAAAACTCTCTAAGAACAGGAATGAAGCCTGCCTGAATCCAGATCCTTCTGAACCAAGAAGGTAGTAATTGGGTAACACCGTGCCCATCTGCAGCAAATCAGAAATCTACGGGGTATAACTAAAAATATTAAATAAATTTGCAAAAAGAGAAGATAATAATCTGATTGACCATTTAAAGTTCGGCACGTTTTCTCTGCACCAATGAAGCCTTAAAACGAAAACCGATCTACGCCTACCCTTCTATCTATTCTCATAATATTGATTTAGTTCACATCTTTAGATGATTCGCACTCTGTTATACCACGAAAGCAGGCGCCTCTTTCAAAGCTGTCTATCCTTTACAAAGCTCAATAATTCAGTGAACAAGGAAGGTTCGAAAAATGACGCTGAATATCCCTAAACCACCCCTTTCAAATCAAGACATTTTTGCAAACAAAGATAGTTACGAATCAAATTCGACTTCTGGTATTTCGTGTCATTTTGAATGCGGCACTGAGCGCGATCCGGGCGGTCTACAAACGGCTAAATCAATCTACCAAACCGGTAAAGAAGCCGTTGATTTTTTGTCTAGAACAACCAGCACGTGTAACTCGGGCAATATTCTCTGCGATTTAGTAATGTCATCTCTGGAACTGCTTGATCTAAGCGGAGGCTACACCCATAATCCAGAAAAGCTTAGAGCCTATTACGCAAGATCCGAAACACTCATCATCTCCAGGATCATGTGCCTGGATGATGCTTCGACCCATGAGCTGTGTGGCATCTTTAATCACATCCTCGCCCTTATGCAGAAACAAAACCAGCTAAATAACGATCGACTGATAGCTCACGGCATTCGATAGCAAATGAATTGAAGGCAAAAAAATAATTCACAATCCTTCACTCGATATAAATTTATTCTGTTTTTCAATAAGTTAGTTGGGATTATTAAAGTAAACTCTATATAGTTTCTTTCTTGTATGTCTTTTAGCAAACGCTGACGAATCATACTGGTTGTGATAAACACAACACCAACCACTACCGGTACGGCAACACCCCCTCTATCCACTACAATCCCTACCGACATAAACAACTCGGCCGCAAGCGACCGAGTTGTTTATACAAGCGTTGTTTAAAACTCATACAACAAAGTTCCGCCCGCAAACACTACATAGTTTGTATCGAATTCTCCTTTAAAACGAACTCCCTGAGCGGTCTGATCAACCTCACCCTCCCCGAGATACATAAAGGTTGCGCCAAATGCAAAATCCAGGGAATCCCCTTTCCAGCCATAAGCTGCAGCGAGTTTTAGCTGCTCATCAACAGGCAAATCTATCGTACGGTCGGAATCATTTACTGGTGAACTGTCATACGCTATTCCGGTTGAAACTCTGTGATCCCCCCACTTACGCAACACGCCAAACCCTACGTGGTAGGTGTCTTTCCAATTACGATCAAGTTTAACGATGGGGTTAATCAGGCCACCCTCGAAGGACAGCGTATTATCACTGAACTCGGACCAGTCTTCCCAATCAGCGTCCATAAACAGCGTATACATATCATTCAGAGCATAGCGAAATCCAACTTGCAGGAGCTGGGGGTTATCCCACTCGACTTCAACCTCATCTGCAGTTGGCGTAACACCGACAAAATTAGCGAAGCTCACATCCCCCTCAAGATCAACATCCCATTCTGGACGATAAACAACGCCAACCATAAGCTTCTCAGTAGCCTGATAAGTGAGTCCGTAAAAAGTGGTTATACCCCAATCATCGATTTGGTTTATGCTCACTCTACCATCCGAGAACCCGGGCTGACGAACCGCGATATCTTCATCGAATGTGGTTTGGACTACTGAAACTCCCATACCAACAGAGAAGTCATCATTGATTTTGTAACCTACAGAAGGTGAAAAGGCCAAGCCCGCTAAAACAGCGCGATAGGCTCCATAGCGACCCACGAAATTCTTACCGTAATCCAATCCTCCCCCCATCATACCAACCACAGAAAACCCGACACTGATATCTTCTGTCAGATGGGTGGTTAAAAAATGACTGGGGACCGCAGATATAAATCCAGCATTTCCCCCATCACCGCCGCCGCCTTCAGCGATAGAAGAATCGAATTTGTTTACGGGAATAATCGCCTGAACCCCAACCAGCCCGTGATCTTGTTCAACTCCAGTCATCGCGGCGGGATTCGTCCAGGCAGAATCTGCCGTCAGAGTGTTTGTAGGGTTCGCTGAACCTGCCGTCCCCAAACTCCCCGGCGTACCCAACTCCGTAATATAAAAGCCTCCACTCCACGCTGATTGGCTACACAGAACTAAAATAGCCGATACAGCAGAACAAGCACGAATATCCATATAATCCCCAAACTCTACAAATATTTAGAGCAGTCTATTTGCAACCCCACCCTGAGTCACAATTGAATATAAAAAAGAATAACACAATATTAATAATCGCCCCCAAACGGTTAATTAGAAAATCGCGGTTTCAAATAAGAACTGAAATTCAATTATTCAGTAAGCAGATCCATCAACAACCAGAACCGATCACCTGCCAAAAAGCTAAATAAAATAAAATTAAGGAAACACCTAAATCCCAAACACAAACATCTTAACAACCTGTTTTTTCAAAACCTTAATCGTTGCACAATCTTATATGGAAAAGCCCTGAAATTTATGTCCCCTTCCGTGCTACCTTGCAAAACGCCTACTACTCTTTAGGGCACTTCTATTAATTGATTGCCGTGATATTGTCCCGCTTGCATCAATAAGTGATAGCCAATATAACAACCAGGGGATTCGATACGATATCGATTAGAGGAATAAATGAAACAAACAGGAATGACCCAAAAGCAAGGGCATATTTGGTGCCAGCGGGATGGAAAACACAAAACAACAAAGACTAATTCATTAAAAAATCTGGCCACTTAAACTAAAAATTTAAGTGGCCAAATAAGTTAAGGCTCTATACAAGCCCCGAAAAGAACGATGGCAAATCCATCGCCAGCCGCAGTGAGCGACATTTTACCCGTCTCATTATCGATGATCATGGTCCAACCCATGCCATCTCTCTCTTTTTCGACACCATCATCAGCACCTTGCAGTATTAATTTACCATCAAGGTTTTCTATGCGCTCAATTGGAGTTTTTCGGCCAATACCTTCAATAACCTTATTGCCGGCATCCACAGTAACGAAATCTGGTATATTTACACTACTCGGTAAAACAGATTCACAGTTCTTCCCCATCACGCACTCATTAACTGACTGGGTTGCGCAAATAACCTTACTGCTTCCATCAAACGCTGCGCTTGCTGTAGAGGAAAATATCATTACACCGGCCATCGTTAGCCATTGCTTTGCTGTAAACATATCAATATTTCTCCTTTACTTTACGGTATAGCCGCGACCTTCCAGACATGCGGAATAAGCGCGGTTATAATTGTTACGGCTGTTAACATAATTTGATGTTTCCCGCTGCTCCCACTCTTGTCGCTGACGAGCAGTTTCGCTGTTCTGGGATGATTGGCGTACACCGCCTATCAATCCCCCAGCAAGGGCTCCTCGCTTTGCGGATTTTGAGCTATCACCGATAATGGCTCCCAAGGCTGCACCACCGATCCCTCCCGCTATGGCGCCACCAGATTTTTTCTGGGCACTGGGAGCGGCTGTCGTTGCCTTTGGGACAGCCATCGGATCAAAGCCAGTATCACTCTTGGCCCAGTTGTAACATTCATATTTATCCTTATCGAGCTGTTCTGCACTTTGCCCCTTGGCAGGATATATGTATAACTCCTGGGATATCGCCATGCTCGATAAGAACATCGTCCCAAGGAAAGTTGCAGTTATGCGTACAGGTATTTCCATTACCGATCTCCACTAGTTCAAAAAAACACCGACAAGGCCTAAGTAAAACAAAATAGCCCATGGATTATTTTTAGCACTTTCTTACAGTATAACTACCACGATCATTTCATCGAATAGGAGTTTGTAGTGTACCAAAACGGCTCCTTCGAATCAGCCGACAGCCGACAGCCGACAGCTATGATTTGATAGCACATGAAACCTTGCTGACAACCGTCCAAACAACTATTCAAGCAACATATACATAAAACCTAATTGCTCGTCTGATGTTGCAATCCGTTATCACACGCCTTATCGACCTAAAGGAATAGTTTGTGTGCGACCAATTCAGTCTTACCAAGGTGGCCGATGAACTATTGTTATACAAGTTTCTACTGGCGCAACACTGGCGATGTATAAAGCTGCTTTTTACCTTTCACCCCTTTTAGCTCAAAGTTGCCAACACTCCCAAAGCTGTCGGCACTCTCAAAGCTGTCGGCACTCTCACAGTTACCGCCAAGCAAATCGACAAATTCCTGCGACATTAAAAGCGGAACGTTAAGGTTTTTTGTAAGCGCTTCAATACGTGCCGCTTCATTCGCTGCCGCACCGATCACTGTAAACTCAAGACGACTGGTTGAACCGATATTGCCATACATCACTATCCCTGCGTGCAATGCTATACCGAAACTCTGGCGTTCACCGCCCGATGTATTCATCCTGCTTATAGATTTTTGCGCTGCCTTGAAGGCGCTTTTCGCTGCAACAGAGCCATTTTTGCTACATTCGCGAGAACCAATCGGGAAAATAGCAAGCATTGCATCTCCAATGTAGCGCAACACCTCACCTCCCTCCTCTGCAACGGAATCTGCCATGACTTCCAAAAAACAGTTCAGATGATCAATGAAGGCGTCGATGCCCATTTGTTCAGCAAGCACTGTTGAATTCCGAAGATCACAAAACCAGATAACCGCTTCTATCAGTTCACCGTCGCCACGTCTGATTTTCCCTTGCAAAACTTGCTGACCTGTTTTCGAACCAAGGTATGTTTCCAGTAAAACTCTAGAGGTACTACGTAAAGCATGTATCTCCATTAGGCGAGAAAGAGCGGGCAGCATTTCATATATTGCGGAGAGCTGATCGGTTGTAAAGCCACCCCCACTTCCGGCAGCGATAGTGATGGCATGAATACTCCCATCCATAAAAACAATCGGCAAAGCCACATAGTCACTGCAACCATCTTCGGCAAGCTGTTCAAGCAAAGGATAATCGAGTTGGGCATCAGGGCCGCTCAATCGACGCCTGATCGCTCCCGCCCCCTCTTCAAAAATCGCCCAATAGGGGCTGTCGCGGTAGGCTTCCGTGAGCATCATTTCATGGGGAGATTGGAATTCTTCAATTTCGTTATCGCGTGCCATCCAGGTATAGCTAAAACCTGTTACTTGCGGATGGAGAATTCGCAATGTAATACGCAACCGATGAAGCGGCACTCCTACCGAAAGCAGTTGATCGACTAATGCCCGTGTTAATTTAGAAGGGCTATCTAACTGCCAGGCTTCATCAAGAAGCCATGTAGACAAAAGCTTTGATTGTACGGCTGACATAGCTGCATAACTCCATCTTAAGTCTCTTGTGGTAATGGCCTTGATAAGTACTTTTCAGGTCTGATAGGTATTTTTACAGGTAGCATCTGTGGAATCTGCGAATGGTTCGGAACCCTACAATTGATAACCTGGATATAAACCAACCACAACAAAGCAGGATGCAAAAATGATTACAGTAGCTACCCCAACATTAAGTGAATGCCTGCTGCGCATATGGGAGCTAGAGAGCAACCGCATGACCTTAAAGCGTGTGCAGGGGTTATGGATTGCCACACTAAAAATCAGCTAGTCATTTATCAATAGATATTGCAAGTTAATATTTTTCAGGCGCATCAAACCACGAATAAGCGCTCGACTCAGGGAGAATATAGATTTTCGTAGCAATAGTTAGTCGCCTCTATGTACCCATCCACACTGCCGCAATCAAACCGTTTACCTCTAAACTTATAGGCTAGTACGCAGCCATCCTTAGCTTGCTGAAGCAAAGCGTCAGTTAGCTGGATTTCACCACCCTTGCCTGGCTCTGTGTTTCGAATAATATCGAAAATGTCAGGTGTTAAAATATAGCGACCAATAATAGCCATATTACTTGGCGCATCTTCAGGGGCAGGCTTTTCCACCATGCTCTTGATACGAAAAATATCATCCTTAATCATTTCACCTTCGATCACACCGTACTTGTGTGTTTCATTTGCAGGGACTTCCTGTATCGCTACGATACTGCAGCGAAATTGGCGATATAGCTTCACCATTTGCGAGAGAACGCCATCATCTGTGTTGATACACAAATCGTCTGCCAACACTACAGCAAAAGCCTCGTCACCAATTAATGGCTCCCCGGTCAGTATCGCGTGCCCAAGGCCTTTCATTTCTTGCTGGCGGATGTATGAAAAAGTGCACGAGCTGATCAAGTGGCGAATATCGTTTAGCATGGCTTCTTTTGAACTTCCTGCGATTTGGTGCTCAAGCTCATAATTGGTATCAAAATGATCCGCCAGCGCTCTCTTTCCTCGGCCAGTAACGATACAAATCTGACTAAGCCCGGCCTCGAGTGCCTCCTCTACTCCGTACTCAATAAGTGGTTTGTTGACGATAGGCATCATCTCTTTGGGCATTGACTTTGTGGCCGGCAAGAATCTGGTTCCATAACCAGCTGCGGGAAACAAGCACTTCCTGATCATAAAGAATTTGATCCTTTTCTATTAACTATGTTTTTATATTGGTGGTGCTTGCTGTACCAACCTCGGTACGGCCATAGATATCATCGAAACGAACAATATCATCTTCGCCCAGGTAACTTCCAGACTGAACCTCAATAAGGTCTAGTGGTATTTTCCCGGGATTTTCAAGACGATGTTTTTCTCCAAGCGGTATATAGGTTGATTCGTTTTCGCTAACAAGGAACTGGCGCTCTCCGCAAGTTACTTTTGCAGTCCCTGAGACGACCACCCAGTGCTCTGCCCGGTGATGATGCTTTTGCAGTGAAAGGCTGGCGCCAGGATTAACCCTGATGTGTTTTACCTGGAAGCGAGTCGAAGAATCAATTTCCTCATATTTACCCCAGGGGCGATGTACCGTTCGATGGTGTTGCGCCTCCTTACGCCCTTGCTGTTTTAAGGTGTTTACAACATCTTTCACTTTTTGGGAGGATTTTTTATCCATTACCAGCACTGCATCACCGGTTTCGATCACTACAACATTAGATAAACCAATAGCGGCGACCAAACGGCTATCGGAAAAGACGTAACTGTTCTCACAATCCAGCAAAACTGTTTCACCCCCACTGCTGTTGCCATTCTCATCATGAGGCAGCAGATCGGAAAAGGAATCCCAGGAACCCACGTCACTCCAACCAATATCCGCGGGCACCACCATACCTTTTTGAGTATGCTCCATGACTGCGTAATCCACAGAAACCTCGGGCGAGGATGCAAAAGCTTCGCTACCCAGTCGAATAAAATCAAGATCAACGGAGGCATCACTAATTGCCCCGGTAACGGATGCAACCACTTCTGGAGCAAAGCTTTCAAGTTCACTCAGAAAGTCTCTAGCTTTGAAAACAAAGATCCCGCTATTCCAGTAATAGTCGCCACTATCAATAAAGCTTTGAGCTGTTTTGGTATCCGGTTTTTCAGTGAATGACTCCAGACTTAGTCCGTTATCCCCCTCTTTTTTGCCAGCTTTTATGTAACCAAAGCCTGTCTCGGGGCGGTCGGCTACAACACCAAAGGTAACCATCGAACCATTTGCAGCGAACCGAACCGCATCAGCAATACAGCCATGGAATGCGACCTTATCCTTAATGACATGATCTGCTGGCAATACGAGCAGGGTTGGATCTTTGTACGTGCTCAGGGCGAACAAAGCAGCTGCTGCGATAGCGGGAGCCGTATTACGCCCGCAAGGCTCCAGAATTATATGTTTTTCAGTTGCGCCGCATTGTAAGAGCTGCTCCGCAATCGTGAAGCGATGCTGCTCATTGCATACAACAATAGGCGGTGAAATATCCGGGAAATCTTCGATTCGCAGCCAAGTTTGCTGAATCATACTTTCATTCTCTGAAAGCATCCGAATAAGTTGCTTGGGGTATGCCTCACGAGAAAGAGGCCACAATCTTGACCCGCTCCCGCCGGATAAAATAACTGGAACAATCATGCGCTCTCCCTGCTGCATATTTCGTAAATCCCTACAATGATAATAGAGGAAAACGACACAGGTGTATCTTCAAATAGAGAGCGGTATGATTGTGTTTGAGCAGGAATGGTGCCCGGAGCCGGAATCGAACCGGCACGACCGTTAAGTCGAGGGATTTTAAGTCCCTTGCGTCTACCAATTTCGCCATCCGGGCATTTCAATGGCTAATTCAAGCGAGGAAGACTGGCTCGAATCGGGCGCTAGTTTACAACGGAAGAGTCTATTGTAACAAGCTGTTTTATGGATGTTTTTGTGTAAACCGGAAGAGCAAGAAACGCACTGATCGAACCCCACAGCCGACATACAAAAATATGTCACCACCGAAAAACCTAGAGCAAGAAAGGGCAAGAAAGGGCAAGAAAAATGGAGGCTGAGGTCGGAATCGAACCGGCGTACACGGAGTTGCAGTCCGCTGCATGACCACTCTGCCACTCAGCCTTTGAGCTTAAGACGACGAACATGCCGACTTAAAAATGCAGATATTTGGAGCGGGAAACGAGACTCGAACTCGCGACCCCAACCTTGGCAAGGTTGTGCTCTACCAACTGAGCTATTCCCGCTCTAAAGCATATTTACCAGCTGCCGCTGGATGACGATTAATTCATATATAAATCAAAAAAAGATTCATTAAAACGAATTAAAAACCACAACCAATAACAAAGAAAACAACGATCGCTAAAAGAACTGAACGCACTGCCCCGTTAGGTGCTGCGTATTGTATTCACTTCGTTGATACTGTCAAGCTATTGATTCAAAATAAGGTTTTTTGTAACGCAAGCTCTAGATACAGCACATTACTAGCCCTCATTTTCATTAGCGGCCGTCAAATCAGGCCAGGCTGCTGCCAGGTACTGCCACATGGACCATACCGTCAATATCGCCGCAATGTACAGGAAAACAAACCCGGCTTGACCAATAAAATTATCCACTGGAGCCGGAACCGCCAACAGGAAAAAAATAGAGCCCATTTGGGCAGCTGTTTTTATTTTTCCTACATAGGAAACAGCGATACTGGTCCGCTTCCCAAGCTCGGCCATCCATTCACGGAGAGCAGAGATTACTATTTCACGACCAATAATTATCATTGCTGGAATGGTTATCCAAACACTCGAATACTCATGAATCAGTAACGTTAAGGATATTGCAACCATCAACTTATCAGCTACCGGGTCAAGAAAAGCCCCTAGAGCTGTACTCTGATTAAGTCGACGAGCAAGATACCCATCCAGCATATCTGTTAGACCAGCTATAAAAAAAATGGTGGCGGCCACCGTATAGCTCCACGCAACAGGGAGATAATACACGACGACAATTACGGGAATCATCCCGACTCGGACCAATGTAAGCACATTTGGTATATTCATTGGTTATCAAAAGACCCTTAGGTTTCAGAAAGGCTAGATAGTAGAGTGATTATTCAGGATGTAAAGCGTCAAAGATTGATTGCCCTAATTGCTTACTTATCCCTCTCACCTTTATAAGCTCGTCAACGGTAGCACTGGTGACACCCTGCATTCCCCCAAAGAACTTTAAAAGCTCTTGTCGACGCTTAACACCAACTCCTTCTATATCTTCCAGACGGGAAGAATTACGTCGTTTTGCCCTTCGCTGACGGTGTCCAGTAATGGCAAATCGATGAGCTTCATCTCGGATAGACTGTATAAGAAGTAATGCTCCCGAATCTCTTGGAAGATGAATTTCCTCATTGGTACCGTGTACAATTAAGGTTTCGAGTCCTGGTTTACGCGATTCGCCCTTGGCTACCCCAACCATTAGCAATTCAGTCAGCTTGAGTTCTTCCAGTACCTGGTAAGCCATCGATAGTTGCCCCTTCCCCCCGTCTATAAACAGAATATCTGGGAGCTTACCCTCCTCCTTTAAGACCCTGCTGTAGCGCCTAAGCAGAGCCTGTCGCATTGCTGCATAATCATCGCCAGGAGTTACACCAGATATATTAAATCGCCTGTAATCAGATTTTAGAGGGCCACTTTCTCCAAACACCACACAAGCTGCTACAGTTGCCTCTCCAGAACTATGACTTATGTCGAAACACTCCATTCGAGTAGGAGCAGAATCAAGCTGAAGCAACGCCTGCAGATCTGCGTAACGTTGCTGCTGGCTTAAATTTTGATTGATTCGAGAAGAAAGGGATTGCCGAGCATTTTTTTGAGCCAAACGCAGCCAGTTAGCTCTATCACCCCTTACCCTGTGACGTATTTCAAGTGTTTTACCCACCTGCGCTGATATGACGTCCTGTAACAGCAAGGCCTGACCCACTTCATTCGCTGTTATTATTTCCTCCGGGGGGTCTCCCACGAGATTTTTTCCCAAATAATACTGACCAAGAAACCCTTCAAGCATCTCATTCATAGAACTATCAATTTTAGTCCTGTGAAAATAACTCCGATTGCCAAGCATTCGACCCTCTCTGATCGACAGTACTACGAAACAAACCTGATCCTCAATTTGGCAACTTGCAACCGCATCAAGATTACCACCCTTACAATCAATTACCTGCTGCTCCTGGGCCGCACGTAAATGGCTCACCTGATCACGGAGCTCTGCAGCCTGTTCAAACTCAAGGCGCCCCGACGCATTCTCCATCTCCTGAAGTAAATCGTATATTACCTCCTGACTCTTACCAGACAAGAACAAACGCGAATGCTTAATGTCCTGCTGATATTCCTCCTCTGAAACCAATCCGGTACAGGGGGCCTTACAGCGATTAAGTTGATATTGAAGGCACGGGCGACTTCGACTTCGATAATAGCTATCTTCGCACTGCCTAACCTTAAACACCTTCTGCAGGATATTCATACTTTCACGAATAGCACTGGTGCTGGGATATGGCCCAAAATACTCGAACTCAGGCCGTTTACGCCCGCGATAAAAACCGAGGCGAGGATAGTGCTTATCAGCAGAGATGAAAACATAAGGATAAGATTTATCGTCCCGTAACAAAATATTATATGGGGGACGGTTATCTTTAATTAAATTTTGCTCAAGAATGAGCGCTTCAGCTTCAGTATTAGTAATAATTACATCTATATCGGCGATTTTCTCAACAAGAGCTACCGTTTTAACAGCCAACCCTTTAACACGAAAATAGCTGGACAATCTATTTTTCAGGTTCTTTGCTTTTCCGACATAGAGTACCTCGCCTGATTTATCGTACATCCGATAAACACCAGACTGACGGCTTTGAGCCGCCAAAAACTCTTTAGGATTAAACACCAAAGCCATAACCAATATAAAAGTTACTTAAAGTAACCAAGACTGGTCGAAAAAAACAAAGACCCACTCGACCTATTCACTACACAGAGAAGCCAGCTTAACCAGCAACGCTTTCACCATCAATCATCCCATGACGAACAGCAAGCAAGGTCAGCTCAACATCACTACTGATGTCCAACTTTTCAAATATCCGATAACGATAACTATTCACTGTTTTAGGGCTTAAACACAACTTATCCGATATAACCTGAACCTTGTTACAATTGACAATCATAAGGGTAATTTGGATCTCTCTTTCAGAGAGCTGATCGAACGGAGAGTTCATCTCCTCATCCTGAAACGGTTTAAGGGCAAGCTGCTGAGCAATATCGGCACTGATATAACGCTTCCCATCCGCAGCCATGCGGATAGCATTCACCATATCGTCAAGCCCCGCCCCTTTTGTAACGTACCCTGATGCACCCGCCTTTAAAAGGCGGGAAGGAAATGGCTCGTCATCACATACAGTTACCGCAATCACTTTGATTTCGGGGTTAAATCGAGTTATTTTTCGAGTCGCTTCAAGCCCCCCAATCCCCGGCATTTTAACATCCATAAGCACCACATCGACATCTGATTGCCGAACAAAATCAACCGCCCTCTCCCCGCTTGCCACATCCCCCAAAACATTGATGCCATCAACATCCGAGAGCATTCTGGTGATTCCAGTTCGAACCAAGTCATGGTCATCAACTACCAATACATTGATCAAGCGTATACCTCCAAATAGAATTCCATTTCCCCAAACAACCTGACGACTACTTGCTGGGCTGTGGGTGAGATTGAATAAGACTAACGTCGATAAAATAGTAGATACTTGTCTCTGTCAACAAAAAAAGGCTCACACCGTGAGGTGTGGGCCTTTTTGCACAGAGCCTTGAGCTTATAACTGCTTTTCTAGCTCAGGAACCGCCTCAAACAGATCGGCAACCAGGCCGTAATCAGCAACCTGGAAAATTGGAGCCTCTTCATCTTTGTTGATAGCAACAATTACCTTACTGTCTTTCATACCCGCAAGATGCTGAATAGCACCAGATATACCTACAGCAATATAAAGATTCGGAGCGACAATCTTACCTGTTTGACCTACTTGCATATCGTTAGGAACAAAACCGGCATCAACAGCTGCTCGAGATGCACCTACAGCAGCACCCAGCTTATCAGCAAGGGTATAAAGCAATTCAAAGTTTTCGCCATTACCCATCCCGCGGCCACCAGAAACCACGATATCCGCAGCTGAAAGCTCAGGTCTGTCAGAAGATGCCAACTCTTCGCCAACAAAACTGGAGATACCCGCATCCGCTGGACCGTTAATTAACTCTACTACCGCACTACCACCTTCAGCTGGTGCAGCATCAAAACCGGTACCACGAACAGTGATAACCTTAACGCTGGCACTAGACTGCACCGTAGCGATTGCGTTACCAGCGTAAATAGGACGAGCAAAAGTGTCCGGACTATCTACGCGAATGATTTCAGAAATTTGATCAACATCAAGCAGCGCAGCTACTCGTGGCATGAAGTTTTTGCCACCAGTTGTCGCCGATGCAAGAATGTGACCATAGGACTTGCCAAGATCAGAAACGAGAAGACCCATGTTTTCTGCAAGCTGATGCTCATAAGTAGCATCGTCAGCACATAAAACCTTGTTTACTCCAGATATTTTGGCAGCAGACTCAGCTGCGGCGGAACAGTTCGAGCCCGCCACTAAAACATCAACATCACCACCAATAGCAAGCGCTGCGGTGACAGCATTCAGAGTAGCCCCATTCAAAGCATCATTTGTATGTTCTGCAATTACAAGAATAGCCATTAGATCACCTTTGCTTCATTCTTTAGCTTGTCAACCAACTCCTCAACACTTGCCACTTTGATGCCGGCCTGACGCTCAGCGGGTGGCTCAACTTTAAGCGTTGTGATAGTGGAACCCAAAGTGACACCTAACTCCTCAGGAGTCTTGGTATCCAAAGGCTTACGCTTGGCTTTCATGATGTTTGGAAGCGATGCGTAACGTGGTTCGTTAAGACGTAAATCAGTAGTCACTACGGCAGGCAATTTCAGGGATACGGTTTGCAGCCCACCATCTACTTCACGGGTTACCGCTACCTGACCATCAGCAACCTTAACTTCAGAGGCAAATGTTCCCTGTGGCATACTTGCTAAAGCAGCAAGCATTTGTCCAGTTTGGTTGTTATCGTTATCGATAGACTGCTTACCCAAAATAACTAAATCTGGCTTTTCTTCATCTACCACCGCTTTAAGAAGCTTGGCAACACTCAGTGAGCCGAGCTTTTCGCCAGTCTCAACCAGGATGCCACGATCAGCACCGAGAGCAAGTGCTGTACGGATCTGTTCCTGGGATTCCTTGCCGCCTATAGATACGACCACAACCTCGGTTGCCACTCCACTCTCTTTGAGGCGTACAGCCTCTTCGATAGCTATCTCGTCAAATGGATTCATCGCCATTTTAACGTTGGTTAGATCGACATCTGTGTTATCCGCTTTTACACGGACCTTTACGTTGTAATCAATGACGCGCTTTACCGCTACAAGAACCTTCATGGAATCCTCGTACAATGTCCGTTTAATGTTATACCTCCGCGTAAATATAATGGCGGAGACGTGATACCAGCATACCAAAAGCGCACATATCGAATAAAATGCGCGAGGCCAGCGGCCGCTATCTTGAAGGCAACACCTGTGTCAGGTCAAGTATATATGATGCTGCTTATACCTATTCATTAGCGATATTATGCTTACTGACCTGCAAAATCCCACCTAAGTATGATTTTTTACGCTAGGATGCACGACTGGTTAGACAATATTAAAACGAGCGTTTAAAATCCCACAACACTTTTAATAAGTGATGGCACAAGCCCTCACGAAACAAAAATCATGTACTTTGAGGAGATACTGCGTGGAACGAGAATCGATGGAATTTGACGTTGTTATCGTCGGTGCCGGCCCATCAGGCCTGTCAGCTGCATGCCGTCTTATGCAGCAAGCACAAGAAACTGGCAGTGAACTTAGCGTCTGCGTGGTCGAAAAAGGTTCTGAAGTAGGCGCGCATATCCTTTCAGGTGCCGTTATCGAACCTAGCGCCCTTAATGAGCTGTTCCCCAAATGGAAGGAGCTTGGCGCCCCACTCAATACGCCTGTAACTCATGATGATATCTATGTTTTAAAAAGCCAGGAAAAATCTCAAAAAATTCCGGGATTTTTAGTTCCAAAAACCATGCACAATCACGGGAATTACGTTGTTAGCCTTGGTAATTTGACCCGCTGGCTAGGAGAACAGGCAGAAGCTCTTGGTGTGGAAATATTCCCTGGCTTTGCCGCGTCCGAAGTCCTTTTTAATGATGATGGCAGCGTTAAAGGTATTGCTACAGGCGATATGGGTGTTGCAGAAGATGGCAGTCAGAAAGATGGCTATATGCCTGGCATGGAGTTACACGCTAAATACACCCTGCTCTCTGAAGGCTGCCGAGGCCATCTAGGCAAAGAGCTGATCAAGCACTATCACCTGGATAAAGATTCTGGCCCACAACACTACGGTATTGGTATCAAGGAACTGTGGGATATAGATCCCGACAAACACCAGGAAGGATTGGTTGTCCATACCGCTGGATGGCCTTTGGACGAAAGCGGAAGTAAAGGTGGAGGATTCCTATATCACGCTGAAAACAATCAGGTTGTTCTCGGGCTGATTACTGACCTCTGCTACAGTAATCCACACGTGAGCCCTTTCGACGAATTCCAGCGCTATAAACAGAATCCTGTCATCAAGCAGTATCTTGAAGGTGGTAAACGCGTATCTTATGGTGCTCGCGCCATCACTAAAGGTGGTCCACAAGCTCTGCCTAAAATGACATTCCCTGGTGGTATCCTCATCGGGTGCGATGCGGGAACACTGAATTTTTCCAAGATCAAAGGTACACACACCGCAATGAAGTCCGGCATGGTCGCCGCCGATCAGGTATTTAGTGCTATTCAGGGCGGCAGCTCGGGTGCTGAAGATCTTGTTGCATTCAAAGACGCCTTCGAAAGCTCCTGGGCTTATAAGGAACTATATCAACAGCGCAATTTCGGCCCGGCGATACATAAGTTCGGCAACATCCTTGGAGGTGCTTTCGCGTTTGTTGATATTAATATATTCAACGGCAAGCTTCCGTTTACGCTGCAAGATCCCACGCCAGATCACGCCATGATGAAACCAGCGAGTGAATGTAAAGCCATCAACTATCCTAAACCGGACGGGGTGATTAGCTTCGATAAACCAAGCTCAGTATTTTTGTCGAATACCAACCATGAAGAAGACCAACCTTGCCATTTGAAACTGACTGACGTTTCTATACCTCTTGGCTCAAACCTGGAAAAATTTGACGAACCGGCCCAGCGCTACTGCCCTGCCGGTGTATATGAAATCATTGAAGATGAAGCCGGCAAACGCTTCCAAATAAACTCACAGAACTGCGTTCACTGCAAAACCTGCGATATTAAAGATCCCGCTCAAAACATTACCTGGGTCACACCGGAAGGCGCAGGAGGCCCTAACTACCCAAACATGTAATAGTCTCAATATAGAAACGGGCTTTAATGCCCGTTTCTGCTAATTTCCCCTCAGATAATCAACAGTAGTTGCTTGAAAGGGTTTTCTTGCGCAAAATAACCGTAATGTGTTTAACAGGAGCACTAACGGCGTGAACATTGATCAAGAAGTTTGTCAGCTTGCTAAAGTCCCTATGTTTTCCAAGCTGGAGACATCGAAACTTCGTTTGATCGCTTTTACCAGCGAAGCTCTGTGTTATCACGCGGGCGAAATCCTATTCAATAAGGGAGAACCTGCAGATAGCGCTTATGTAGTGATGTCTGGTGAGGTAGAAGTGTTAGCTGAAACCAGCGGTGGCGATGTCGTCAGCGCTGTAAGAGGTGAAAATGCGTTAATAGGCGAGATGGCTGTTATAACAAAGGAAAATCGCTCCGCCACTCTCCGCGCAAGAACAGAAGTTGAAGTGCTGCGTATTAGTGAGGAAGTCTTTATTCGGCTCCTTACTGAAAACCCTGAGGTGGCTCTGGATGTTATGCGACAGCTCAGTCGCAAACTTGCTGAATCCCAAACCGCATACGAATACCTACAAGAGCAGCTCCGCACCCATTAGGTGTCGTATCTTATGGATCAAAAGCGATTTACAGATCTTTGGAACAGCGTATTCACTCCAGATTCAGCCCCCCACCCAGCAACTCCCGCTGATATTGCGTGGGCTAAAATCGAGTATTTTTACACCCTAAAAGCACGCTTTTATCACACTCCGCAACACATCAGTTTTTGCTTAACACAATTTGACCCTGTTGCATCCTTGCTTGACAACCCTGAATTGGCCGAGCTGGCCCTATGGTTTCATGACATCATTTATATAATGACGAGCGACTCAAATGAGTTGAAAAGTGCTATTTTTTTTGCAAACCTCGTTGGTGCAGATCCAGAACACCAAAGAATAGTGAGCATTGTTCGCCAATTAATTCTCGACACTACCCATAACACCCTTCCAAGCTCTCATGACGGTGAATACCTGGCCGACATAGATATATCCTCGCTTGGGCGACCATGGAATGAATTTATGCAAGACAGCATTAACGTACGTAAAGAGAGCCCCCACCTTTCTGATCATGATTTTAACATGGGACAAAAGTCTTTTTTTGAGCGATTACTTGCTAAGCCTCGTATTTTTTACACTCATAGCTTTTATGATCGGTTCGAGGAACAAACGCGCTCCAATCTATTAACCCTTCTAGACAACCCAGGCATTCTGGAAAAATAACCCCCTGTTTATCCA
The DNA here is from genome assembly GCA_030622755.1 of Aestuariirhabdus sp. Taxonomy (GTDB): domain Bacteria; phylum Pseudomonadota; class Gammaproteobacteria; order Pseudomonadales; family Aestuariirhabdaceae; genus Aestuariirhabdus. The sequence goes on from JAUXFT010000001.1 coordinate 17,363, forward strand.
ACAGAATAGATTCGGGTAACCCCGGAGCGCCCCCTGACCGTTGCCTCTCCAACCTCTTTAAACGTAAAAGCATCCCCAGCCTGCACACGAGTTTCTTCAGACACCAATATCAGCGTGCCGTATTCTTTATTTAATTGCTCCAATCTGGCAGCAATATTCACAGCATCGCCATGCACCGTATAATTCAGTCTTTCCTGGGTACCTACCAAGCCGCCAACAACAGAGCCAGTATTTATTCCTATTCGTGTAGTAAGCCCAAGGCCAGACTCTTTTATAACACGCTGTATTTCAAGTGCTGCGCAGATCGCGTTTGCAGCATGATTAGTATCAGCTATCGGCAAATTAAACGAGGCAAGAACCGCATCACCCTGAAATTGATTAATAACTCCATTTAGCCGGGTTATGGGTTCGGCAATCACACCAAAATAACTATTTAATTTTCGGATCAGCTCAACTGGTTCCATTTGCTCGCTCAGGGATGTGAAGCTTTCAATGTCAGTAAAGAGGATCGTGGTATTTCTGACCTCACCGTTACCAAATTCCAACTCAGGCGCGTCGCTCGACACCTGCCTTGCAACCGCCTGTGGAACAAACCGTGCTAAGTCAGTAGCAATCTTGGTTTCTACAACCGCCTCAACCAGCAAGCTACGTGCACGCATAATCGCAAGAGCCAAAATAACAGTTACAATAACCATTGATATCATTTTGTCGAACTCCGCCCCGAGCAATAATGAATTCGATGTCAAATAATGCACGTAATCTCGTGTAAGAGGCATTTCGCCGTCGCTGTCATAAAAAACATACAAAACCAAAAGCATCCACCCAATGATTGCACAGGCCCCAGAAAACAAAACATATCGAGCCTCAAAGCGTAGCGCTCTTATAGAGATAAAAATAAAAACGTAGAGTAATGTGGGAGCTTTAAGGTAAAACGCTGGCGGTTGATGATATTGCATATGAAAGCTCCATATCAGGCCATAGAGCAAGGCGAAATTAAGCACAATGGCACTATAGGATCTCCAGCTTAACAATCGTTCAGAGTACGATTGAAAAAGCCCGGCGAACGCCACAAAAAGATACAAACCCAAGGCCCATGGCACTGGTTCTTGCTTTATAGCCTCCAGCACCTGCATCAACCAATCTACGCCAAATGAAACATCCAGTTCTGTTGCAACAAAGGTTTTTGGTGCAAACGAATAAAGAATTACAAAAGCAGCAACCACGGCTAACTCTACCCAGGCTATCAACCGCTCGCTTCCTTGCTGCTGACGATTAATCGCAGATTGGACTCGCGGGCTACCAAGGATAGCTTTGTCAGTTACAGAGACATCAACACCGATAACCTGCTTCAAAAACGCAGTAAAGTCTGAAAATATACTCATGAAATGACCAATCCTTTGTGTAAAAAAGACACCACACCAACAAGAACAGCATTAGATTGTTTTTCTTTCTGCGGGACGCTACAAATCGACCCTTTAGTGACTTATAGTAGCAACGCCATGATTGGAAATTATCACTTGTTCGCTTTTAAACGCCGTCACCGACTGAGAAAAGAATGACACTACAGGACCAGCCCGCTGCAAGGGTACTAATTTACAGTCATGACAGCTACGGACTTGGCCACCTAAGACGATGTCATACTATCGCTCATGCCCTGGTGAGAAGCTACAAGGCTATCTCCGTACTGATTTTGACCGGATCTCCAATAATTGGTCGATTCGATTTTCGAGCACGAGTCGATTTCGTTCGAATACCAGGCGTAATAAAGCTGTACAACGGTGACTATACGAGCCTCGGATTGCACATTGATTTGTCTCAAACGATGGCGATCCGTGAATCCATTATCTATAACACAGCGCTCAGCTTTGCTCCCGACATATTCCTCGTAGATAAAGAACCTCTTGGCCTTAAAGGAGAGGCAAAAAACACCCTTAAGATGTTAAAAGGTTTAGGGACAACCAACATTCTGGGGTTACGCGATGTAATGGATTCCCCGGAATTGCTCAACAAGGAATGGCAAAAGAAAGGCATTCCTGCAAACCTTGATCCTCTTTTCGACCGAATTTGGGTTTATGGCCCTGAATCCATGGGTAATCCATTAGATGGGGTTGACTTGCCAGTCCCTTTAGAATCGAAAATGCACTATACCGGATACCTAAACCGACGCCTTGCGAAAGCTGCCATAAAGCTGGTTCCTCCAATCAATGGGCCATACATTCTTGTTACTACGGGTGGCGGCGGCGATGGTGTTGAGCTTACTGACTGGGTGATACGAGCCTATGAAAAAGCCGGTACTGAGCTTCCCTTCCCAGCACTACTTGTGCTTGGCCCATTTATGCCAAGTGAAGAACGAACGGCTTTTGCTGAACGCGCCAAGTTGATTGAAAACATGGAAGTCATCACTTTTAACAATCAGCTTGAAGGACTGATGGCAAAGTCGGAAGCTGTTATATCAATGGGTGGTTACAACACATTTTGTGAAATACTTTCATTTGATAAACCCTCAATTATTGTTCCACGAAAAACCCCAAGACTGGAACAATACATTCGTGCTGATAAAGCCCAAAAGCAAGGGTTCATTACATTAATCGACCCAGACTTTAATAATGACACGTCTGTAATGGTTAATGCGATTAAGGCGTTGCAACATGCTTCTCACCCCTCCTCTAACATGCCTGACAACATGCTAAACGGGGTTGAGGATGTTGTTAATACGGTTCATGAAATATTAAGCAATAGAGGGTATGTACTCATCCCTAACGAGCCCTCCTAAGAATGCAGATGCTTGCACCACGAATATTGTTTTACGTCCAACATCTCCTGGGCATAGGACACCTCAAAAGAGCATCGTTACTGAATCAAGCCCTGATCGAATCTGGCTTTGATGTCCATATAATTCTCGGCGGTGAACCCTCTCCGATTAAATTTTACGGTGCCACTCTTCATCAACTCCCATCCATCCGCTGCCTAAATGGTGACTTTTCACAACTGGTCGATGAGAATAATGAGCCACTGAACAATGGTTTGCGAGTTGTGCGAAGGCAACAATTACTTCGGCTATTTGATCAGTTAAACCCGGACATTCTCCTTATTGAGCTTTACCCCTTTGGACGCAGGCAATTTCGGTTCGAACTCCTACCTCTACTTGAACGCGCCACCATCGAAACTACTTGTACTCAGGTGGTATGCTCACTGCGTGACATTCTGGTTAAAAAAACTCAGGAAAAACTGCATCGCTCGCAAGAAAGCGCGTTCCTGATAAAGCGCTATTTCAACAAGGTTCTTGTTCATGCAGATCCATCCCTGGTCACATTATCGGATAGCTTTCCCTATACAGATCAAATATCCGATAAATTGCTATATACAGGTTATATTGGCGAGACCTTGTCGACAAAAATAATACCGGGAAGTGAGCGACATGGTGTGATTGTTTCTGCTGGTGGAGGCGCGGTGGGAAAACATCTCCTCGAAGTGGCGATTAGCGTAAAACCACTCTGCGCTCTATCAGATCACCCATGGTTGATACTCACAGGGCCCAACTTATCCGAGACAGATTTTGATATTCTCAAGTTGCGCGCACAGGATAACGGGATACAGATCGAACGATTCCGCTCTGACTTTATTGAAATCCTGTCGCGAAGTTCCCTATCGATCTCCCAGGCCGGTTACAACACCACCGTTGAGTTACTCTCAACTCAAACTCCATCGCTCGTCATTCCCTTTGCAAGAGACGGTGAAACCGAACAATTACAACGAAGCGAATTATTCGAGCAACATGGAATTTTAACAATATTAAAAGAATCAGAGCTGTCCAGTGAGTCCCTGGTAAAATCGATCAATAAAGCATATAGAGTTGCCCCGAGTTATAAGGGAATATCACTAAATGGAGCCGAAGAAAGTGCTAACCAACTCAAAAATCTGATAGAGAACGCAAAGCCTTGAGTCGGGACATCTGGAATAAATTGCATACTGAGCTGGCACAATGGGAATCTTCAGGTCAGAGGCTAAGCCTGTGGTGGAGAGATGATGATGCTGTCGCATCCACAAAAAATCTTGAACGGTTGATTACTTTATCTCAAAAATATTCCCTGCCTGTATCACTCGCAGTGATTCCTGCCAGCCTCGAGAAATCACTTAGCCTACGATTGCAATCGACAGATAAAGTTACTTGCATGCTACACGGTTACTCTCACAGCAACCATTCTTCCCCGGATATGAGAAAACAGGAGCTTTCTCCTCTTCGTTCGACTGCTGAAACCATTGCCGAACTCGAAATGGGGCATAATATTTTGCGCGACGCATTCGGACAAAAATATATCGCTGTTTTGGTTCCACCCTGGAACCGAATAGCACCCGCATTCATTCCTGAACTGCATAACATAGGATTACATGGGCTATCCACCCTTGGGGCTCGACAATTCATGCAACCTCCGTCTTCTGAAGTCATTCTAAACAATGTTCATGTTGATATTATAAATTGGAAAACCCGGACCTATGCAGGAGATGGCAAAGTACTAAACCAGCTACTTGATCACCTTGCTGCACAGCGAAATGGGGATTGCGACAGCACTGAAGTCACAGGGATTATGACTCACCACTTAGTTCATGATGATGCCTGCTGGTCTTTCCTTGATCGTTTTTTTTCAGAGTTGAGCCATTATCGGTTCATTCAATGGCCATCGCCTGCCGGTTTTTTTGGCTCTTGATTAATTGCTAAAGCTCTACATTCACCCTTTCCAGCTGTAACTTGCCATTCTTGCTCCAGCTAAATTCAACCGCCTTGCTCCAGTCAATTTTGACCGGAGGCTTACCTTTCATATCCCACTCACAGGCTAATGCCAGTGCCGCCCGAATAACACCCTTATGTGTAACGGCACCTATTGGCGCCTCAGGGTTGAGGTTTGATAGCCAGCTCATAAGTCGTTGACCTACTTGCAGAGGGCTCTCACCGCCAGCAGGCGTCATATAAACACCTTTTTTCTCCTCGAGTTCCATCCGCCGGGCCTGTGTTTCACGTAGGGATGATAGTGTCTTTCCTTCCCATTCTCCCCAGTTCATCTCTATTAGGTCAGTCGCTATAACAGGGTCGAGCCCAAGCGCAGAAGCAGTTTCTCTAGTTCTCAACAAAGGACTGCAATACCACTGCATGGATTTGAAATTATCGTTAATGCGGGTTTTTTTGAGAGCCGTAATGGTCGAATCGAGCAGCGGAATATCGGTGCGGCCCTGAATTCGTTTGACAACATTCCATTCTGTCGGGCCATGACGCAACATGAAGACGCTTGTCATTTAAGGCCTTCCAGCAATTCTTTAAGATAAATACCTGCACCCTCTATGCTGCACCGCTCTTGCATTATTTTGCAGCCGGCCTTCCCCATAACAGCAAGCTCTTCTCGAGTCTGCAGCAGCTCTTGCAAACCTTGAGAAAAACCCTCGGCGGTATTATCAGCAAGCACTACTAAGCCGAAATTATTACTTCCAAGAACATTTAGACCTGGGTTAGAGCCACACAATACCGGTACACCACAAGCCAGGGCTTCTAACATCGCCATTCCAATCGCCTCATTCACTGCGGGCCAAACAAAAAGATCAAAGCATGGTAACCATTGCTGTATTTCGGTAGAGCTAAGCTGCCCTGCAAAAAAAACCCGCTCAGCTAGTGGAGCAAACAATTGTTCCGTTGCAAAGCGTTCTGTGCCCTCCCCTATCAAGACAATCTGCCAGCCATCGTCATCTACACCCTTTAGTGCTTCTGACAGAACCTCATAGCTAGAGAATTTATCACCCTTGCGCATCATTCCGACCGAAATCAACCATGTTTTTGCGCAATCCAAACCCAGTTTTTCCGCTATATCTTTTCTCGCCAATAGGCTTGGAGCTGGTTCTTGCAAAAATGGAGGCATGTAACAAACTTTTGAATCAGGCAACACAGACGCCAAACCTTCTGCATCCGCAGGATTAAGTGTTATTACACTATCAGCACGTGAAATTGAATGGACAGAAGATTCCCACCCCATGCGCCAGGGCCCATGCTTTTGCTTATTGGCGATAGAGCACTCCGCAATAATATAGGGAATACCAAGCTCTTTTGACACATGGCTACCCAACCAGTCCGGAGCCTTATGATAAAGGTGGTAAGTGAACCAGTATTGAGGCCTGTCACAGGCTTCACGCGCCCAATACTCTGCGACGATCTTTGCAGCAAATTGTTGCGCCTCAACTTTAATTTTTTGCTGCCGTGCCGCATTACCCTGACCTTCCCAGCTACGTAACGTGCTCGCAACCTCTACATCAAAGCCAGCAGAATCGAGTGCTTTAATGAATAACTGTGCAATCCGCAGATCTCCGCTAGGTCTAGCAGAATCAGGCGGTTTCATTGGAGCATAAAAAGCAACCTTTGGTCTCATCGAGCTGCCTCAAAACGTGCTAGCAACAAAGCAATGCCTTGATCCAGGGAAAATTCAGAACGGACGCGCTGATATCCGCCCTCAGCCAACGTATTTCGAAGCTCAGGATCTGTTACCAGACGGTATAAAGCGCCCCCAAGGGCAGGAATGTTTTTTTGTGGCACCAACAACCCCGTTTCTTCATTATGGATAAGTTCGGGTATGCCGGAGATATTAGTCGACAGACATGCAAGGCGCTGGCTCTGAGCTTCCATCAAAACATTCGGCAACCCATCCCGATCTCCATCCTCATTTACTCTTGAGGCTAAAACGAAAATTTCTGCACCCCGGTAAGCATCAAGCACCTCGGCCTGGGACTGAGCTCCTCTCCACTCAATCTTTTGAGAGATCCCTAATAGATCAGCCTGTTCCTTTAAATCCGTAAGTAGTGGACCTCCACCTATATGAATGAATTTCCAATCCAGGTTTTCATCAAGGCCGGCCAACGCTTCAAGCAGGTCAGAGTAGCCTTTTTTTGGAACTGCGCGACCAACCGACAAAATGGATACAGGAGAGGATTGCTTCCCCTGCTTTGAGGATGGAGGGATATGAGAGAAGCGATTAAAATCGAGGCCATGATAACTAAGGAATACTTTGTCAGGATCATTGCACAGCGATTTTAAGTATTCCGTGTTTGCTGAAGTACAGGTCGTCAACCAGTTTACGGAAACAAGCTTTTCCTTAAGCTCCCACTCAGGAGTAGTCCAGATGTCTTTAGCGTGGGCAGATGCACTCCAGGGCAAACCCGATAGGATACTGGTATAACGAGTGACGGAGCCCGGAGTATGAATAAAGTGTGCATATAGCATGTCAGAACCCTGGGGCAGCTCTCTAGCAAGCACTAAAGATTGACCAAAACGTCGAACACGATTACTCGTTGGATCACGAACCAAATCTTTACACCACACCCAGGCAGCCTTCCAAAAAGGCAATCCAAATAGCTGACTAAACAGCCCTTTAAACACTCTCCAGGGCTCCTGATATAAGTATTCAGGCAAATAGATTATCGGAGCCTTGATCTCATCATGAACAGGATGCCTTTTTACGTCTGTAGGATGCCGCAAAGAAACCAGGGTTATGTCAAGACCACTGCGCTCAAGTTCCCTGATTTCCTGAGCGATAAACGTCTCGGACAATCGAGGATACCCTTTGAGCACCAATGTTATTTTATTTGCCAATAGAACCTCTCGTAACTACATCTAACTCTAAAACTTGTGACCGTGCCCGTTTATCAACGATAATAAAACATTGATGGTCTTGCGAGTCATACTATATGTCTCGTAATAAGTGATGAGGCACATGGAAACATCAATTTATAAATATATTATCAAGCACACCCTCAGAGATCAGATACTGATCCTGTTAATTACGCTCGTGACCTTTCCTCTGGTTTACGCGTCGCTGGACATCCCCAAACAAATTATCAACAAAGCACTTTCAGGAAACAATATACCCGAAGCTTTATTTGGGTATGAGGTTGATCAGATATCTTACCTGTTAATTCTTTGCTTCATATTTCTCGGTCTGGTGATCATAAACGGTGGATTAAAATATGTATTAAATGTGTATCGTGGAGTGGTCGGTGAACGCATGCTACGCAACCTTCGAATGGAGCTGTATAACCGAATCCTGCGTTTCCCTTTGCCCCACTTCAGGAAAGTATCTCAAGGCGAGATCATACCGATTATTACTGCAGAAACAGAGCCCCTTGGTGGGTTTATTGGTGAAGCTTTCGCCTTACCCGCATTCCAGGGCGGTCTTTTAATCACATATCTGATTTTTATTTTTAATCAGGATCCTTTTTTGGGACTCGCCGCTATAGCGCTTTATCCGCTTCAAATGTACGTGATTCCCAAGCTTCAAAGAAAAGTTAATGAGCTCTCCAAACAACGTGTGCTTGCCGCAAGACGACTGGGCGACAAAGTTGGAGACAGTATTGCTGGCATTCAGGACATTCACAGCCTGGGGGTTACAAACTACGAGCGAACAAAAATTGCTGGTCGATTACAAAACATTTTTGAGATTCGTTTTGACATCTACAAACGAAAATTTTTCATTAAATTTCTCAACAACTTTCTAGCTAAAGTAACTCCATTTTTCTTCTATTCCATCGGTGGTTATTACGTTATACAGGGGGAATTAACCCTGGGAGCGCTTGTCGCAGTTTTAGCCGCTTATCAGGATCTCGACACTCCCTGGAAAGAACTCCTGAAATACTACCAAAGCAAGGAAGATGTAAGAATCAAGTATGAGCAGATTGTCGATCAGTTTACCCCGAGCAATATGATTCCTGCTCAGCAACTTTCCGGCGAGCCCCTGACTCTCAATCAAAATAGCCAGAGCATTGACCTTGAGCGAGTCTTTTTTGCGGATGACAGCTCCAGCACCACCCTGGATAACATCAGCGTCCAGCTTAATTTAAATAAATCTATTGCCCTTATCGGTGACAATAACAGTGGCTGTTCCGAGCTGGCAATGTTAATTGCCCGATTATACAACCCGGTACGAGGGCGGATCAGCCTGTTTGGAGAAAACCTGCAACAACTGAATGAAACGACTCTTAGCAAACATGTGAGTTTTGTCGGTCCGCGCGCTCACCTTTTTGCAGGAACTATTAGTGATAACATTCTTTATACATTAAACCGCCCTCCTCTTTTTGAGCCAGAAGACGATGCTATCTATAAACTTCAAACTGATCCTCTAAAACATAATTTACAGGGCACTCCCTACAGCTCAGCCGATGAACTTCAAAGCGAAGTTCTATCTCTTTGTAAAGACTTTGAACTGGATGGAGACCTTTATCGCTTTGGGCTGCAGCAATCCATGAAAGAACAGGACAATCCTGAACTGGCAGCTTCACTAATCAATTTGCGCCTGCAACTTAGATCACTTCTTGATGACAAAAACTTGTCCATCCTGATTGAGTTCTTTAACCCTGACAAATACAACACAAATCTCAGTGTTGCAGAAAATATCCTGTTTGGTAGTACGACTGAGCAGTCGCTACAAATTACCAACCTTTATAGCGATCCCTCTTTACATCAAGTTCTTATTGACAACGACATGATGCCTACGGCACTTGAACTGGGCTATAAAGTTGCAGAAACAATGATTGAGTTATTTGCAGATTTAGAACCTGGCAGCGAAATATTTGAACGTTTCAGTTTTATAAGTGCTGAAGATATCCCCGAATATCAACAATTGATAAATCAATACAGTCTTGATGGTCTAAAGAAACTTCCAACCGAAGAAAAAAATAAACTCCTCGCTTTATTTATGATGCTGACCCCGGCGAAACATCGACTTGGCTTGATCTCTGAGGAGCTACAACAAAAAATGGTTAAGGTACGCAAAGATTTTGCCCAGGCTCAAAATCAAAATCGTTCACTGGTGCATTACCAATATGATCAATTCAACCAGCGACTCAGCATTCAGGAAAACATTCTGTTCGGTAAGCTTGCTTATGGACAGGCAAATGCACAACAAAAAATCAGCGAAATAATTGATCGGCTCATTGATGAAAACAATCTGCGAAGCGATATTATTACCTTTGGCCTACATTATGATGTCGGCACATCGGGGTCTCGCTTACAAATGCCCGCCCGACAGAAGCTTGCGCTGATTCGCGCTCTAATTCGCCAGCCGGATCTATTGATAGTTGATCGAGCCACAAACACCCTCGACACCGATGTAGAACAGCGCCTGATAGCACGGATGCTAAAAAGCGCCAGGAACAAAGGCGTTTTATGGGTGATTTCCCAATCATCAACAGCAGAGCTATTTGATAGGCAAATCACTATGGCGGCAGGTGAAATCATAAACCAAACACCGCCATAAAGGGCTAGTGTTTATAGGGATCCGCAGCATCTCGCAAACCATCACCCAGGAAGTTAAACGCTAAAATAACACAAATTACAGGCACTACAGGTAACATCAACCAGGGGTACACCGCAACCACATTCACATTCTGAGCCTCTGCAAGAAGCACCCCCCAACTGGTTATTGGGGGACGTAAACCCAACCCAAGGAAACTCAACGCTGTCTCACCTAAAATCATCGCGGGTATTGATAACGTCGCTGATGCGATTAAATGACTAAAGAATCCGGGTAAAAGGTGTTTACGAATAACCCTTGGAGGCGAAGCGCCCATAAGCTGCGCTGCGCTGGCATAGTCTTCTTCTCTCAATGCTAATAATTTGGATCTGACCGCTCGCGCTAAACCTGTCCAGTCCATCAAAGCTAATATCAGGGTGATACCAAAGAATACCCACAGAGGACTCCAGGTAACCGGGATGACCGCCGAAAGCGCCATCCATAAAGGAAGTTCAGGGAATGACCGAATAACTTCAATTATGCGCTGTACAATATTGTCGATCCACCCTCCATAGTATCCGGCCAGGCTGCCTATCACTATTCCCATGATCATACTAAGACAGATACCGATCAGTCCTATCGTTACTGATATACGGGTTCCATAAATGATACGTGACAGCATGTCTCGACCCAAACGGTCAGTACCTAATAAAAATAATGTTCCTCCCTCTTCTACGCACATTAAATGCAGGTCCGCATCAAACATACCCCAAAAACTATAGGTTTTCCCTGAACAGAAAAACGAAACATCATATTTTACAGAGGTATCTTCGCTGTATACCCGCAACAACCTCGACATATCCAGAGTCTGGTTCCACCCATAAACAAAGGGGCCAACCCACTCACCTTCATCAAAAAGGTGCACTGGTTGCGGTGGAGAATATATAGAATCCACATGCCGAGTATGCAAGTCATAAGGAGCCAAAATTTCACACACCAATATGGACAGGTAGAGCAAAATAACAAAAACGCCGCTGTATAACGCTAACTTATGCTTCTTGAATTTCCACCACATTAATTGCCATTGAGAGGCAAGATAAAAAGTTTGTTGTTCAGCTTGAGCCTGTTCTATTGAAAGAGGGTCGTATGGATCGTCACAAACATAATGTTCATTAGCTAACTGACTCATTTTTTGACCCCTCCTTCGAGCCGAATTCTCGGATCGAGAACGGCCAGCAAAAGATCAGAAATAAGCACACCTATTACGGTAAGCAGGGAAAGAAACATTAAGAATGATCCAGCCAAATACATATCCTGGCTTTGCAAGGCACCGAGCAGCATAGGCCCTGTTGTCGGCAGGGACAGAACAAGGGCCACAATTTCCGCTCCGGAAATAATGCTGGGTAACATGCTGCCAATATCTGCAATAAAGAAGTTTAATGACACCCGAAACGGATACTTCAATAACAGGCGTACTTCTGGAAGCCCTTTGGCGCGAGCCGTCGTAACATAGGGTTTGTGCAGTTCGTCAAGCAAGTTGGCACGTAAACGCCGGATCATACCGGCAGTGCCTGAAGTCCCTATAACCACAACTGGAATCCATAAATGCTCAAGCACTGATTTGATTTTGCCCCAGCTCCACGGTTCATTGATGTATGCCTCATCCATCAATCCACCAATAGACGTCCCGAAATATACGTTCGCAAAATACAGCATCACGAGAGCAAGCAGAAAATTAGGCGTCGCTAGCCCGATAAAACCAATAAAGGTAAGGCCATAATCCCCCCAGCTGTACTGATGGGTAGCCGAATACAAGCCAATTGGAAAAGCGATAATCCAGGTAAAAAAGATAGTTAACACGGATACCAGAATCGTTAAATACATCCGATCTCCTACCACTTCAGATACTGGTAGGTCGTACTCAAAAGAGTACCCATAATCACCCTGAACAAAACCAGTAACCCAACTTAAATACTGCTCTCCAAAGCTTTTATCCAGACCATACTCTTCCCGCAGATAGGCGACTTTCTCCATATCTACAGACTCTCCCTGTGCCTGTAGCTCTGCTATATAGCTCTCAAGATAATCACCTGGCGGTAATTGAATAATCACAAACACCACAAAACTGATCAGCAGCAGTGTAGGAATCATTAATAGAAGACGCTTCAGGACATAGCCCATAACTTATTGCACTCCCTTCGAGTCATCCAGCCAGAACATATCTAAATGGTACACACCAAAATATGCACCCGGCTCCCAGCTGAACCAACCCTCCTGCGGGACATTCCTTAATCTGTTACTTACCACAATAGGCTGCATAATCCCGCTCACTGTACCAATACTGAATACTTGGTCGGAGTAGATATCCAACATCTCCTGCCAAATATCCCAGCGTTGTAGCTTACTGGTTGAATGCTCCCATTCATCTTGTAATTCCCTAAGACGAATCGCTTTTGGAATGGTTGGAGGGTTCCCCTTACCGGTCTCGTAAAAGTTACCCCACATAGGCCACTGCAGCTGTTGCTGCGAGTAAGGAGCCAGCTCCCAGGGGCTCATATTGCTGGTAGGTAACGCATTATCAAGCCCCTTCCAGACTGACATGACAGCATCACCCGAGAAAACCCTGTTGCGAAACACTTCCCGCTGGGAGGGTCGAATATGCAGCTTGATTCCTATGTCCATCCAGTGATCATGAAGCAATTGCAGCACATCCGTTTCTTCGGTCTCTTCACCGGCACTGTGAACAATAATTTCCATAGACCTGCCGTCTGGCAACAGGCGAATGCCGCGATCATCTCGCTCAACAAGACCCAGCTCATCGAGGAGTTTATTGGCTTTAGCAGGATCATACTGGGTCCAGGCATTCATAAACTTATCCTGATAAAGCAAACTTTCAGGCAAAACCGTATTCCCGCCTTCCGTAGCAAGGCCATAATAGATAACCTGATTAATTTCGTGCCGATTTACAGCCAGTGATAATGCACGCCGGTAGTTAACATTTTGGTTTAATGTCCGCCACTGCTCATCTGTAGCATTAAGATTAGGATACAGAGCAAACTGGGATCCACGGGCCGCGCGCCAGAAACGAACCTGATAATTATTTTGTGATTCCCCTTCTTTCAGGAAAGTATAATTATCTAACCGAATGTAGCGCGCTTGCAGATCAGATTCACCGGCACGGCTTTTTGCAGCGATCAGGCTACTACTTACAATGTTAACGACGACTTCATCGATATACGGTAATTGCTGCCCATCTGAATCCACACGATGGAAAAACTGATTACGCTTAAACACAAAACGATCTGAAGGCTTGTAGGTTGTGTTATGCCAGGGCTGTAATGTTGGCAGTTCAGGGTTGTCCATTTTGTATGGGTGGGATTTGGATTTAAACAACGCAACCCAATTACGCTTTTTTGCCTCTTTCTGTAAAACTTCCAACCGTTCAGCGTCTGAATAATACGGATGGAACTGCCTCATATAGTGAGCAGGCGCGAATATATATAGCGGACGCGGACCCGCTAACAACGGCAAAAAATGCGGGTTCGGGGTTTTCCAGGTATAACGCACGGTCAGTTCATCAAGAACTTCGAAGAGAGGTGGTTGATCATCCACAAGCAGGGATTTGGGCGGTCCAAAGGGTGACAGCTCGGTATTATTCGCTACATCTTTCCAATAGAAGCGAAAATCTTCACTAGTGAAGGGACTGCCATCAGACCACCTGTGGCCAGGCCTTAGATGCAAAGTGAACACCCTGTCGTCTTCACTTTCATAGCCCAGCAAGATATCAGGTTGTAACTCAAATTTCGTATCAAACCCGACCAAACGTGAATAGCCATAGACATTCAGCATTCGGATATCTTTCGCCTTGGCCATCATCATTCGTAAAGTCCCGCCACGAACGCCTGCCTGCATTGGTGATTCGAGCGAAATAATCAGAGGGGTTTCTGGTGGCTGAGGATCTATAGCCAGTGCACTGCCAGATATAACCACAAGCAGTGTTGCCAAGAGTCTTGGCAGATTACTTTTCATCTTAACTTTCATCTTACCGGGCCTTTTAACTGTCATCTTACTTAGCATCACAGTGCACCCTGACCCAACGATCGGTCTCGATTTCTACAAGCTCTGAACTTACGTGAGGCGACAACGTATAGGGTGCAGGCCAATATTCAGGCTGTGATATACCGATATCTTTACTATTAAAGTCGAGTAAGTGGTTCAGGTCCGGTGCAGGAACAGCATTTATCAAAGTGGTCGTATAGGGATGTAGCGGGTTCTTAAACAACTCTCCAGCCTGGGCAATTTCGACAATTTGCCCATGACACATAACCACCACTCGCTCAGCGATATAATCGACTACCGCAAGGTTGTGACTGATAAAGAGATACGTCAGCCCCAGCTCCTTTTGCAGATCTTTTAATAAATTGAGTATTTGCGCCTGAACCGAAACGTCCAGCGCAGATACGGGTTCATCAAGTATTAATAAATCTGGAGATAGCGCCAATGCTCTGGCGATACTGATTCTTTGGCGTTGCCCCCCCGAAAAGCTGTGCGGATAACGATTTAACGCCTGAACCGGGAGCCCCACGAGGTCCATCAATTGTCGAGCTCTTTTGTTACGATAGGCTCTATCACCAATGTTATGGATCAATAACGGCTCGCAGATAATGTCATTAACCGACATTCGAGGGCTTAATGAGCTATAAGGATCCTGAAATACAAGCTGCATTTTGGGGCGAAATTGCTCGAGGGAACGCCCCCGAAGTTCCAATAATCGAACCGAGGTGCCACGGTCATTATAAACAATAGAGCCGGCACTGGGTTCCAGGCCACACATCAGCATTTTGGAAAGGGTTGTTTTACCGCATCCGCTCTCACCAACAAGCCCCAATGATTCTCCTACCGCTATATCTAATGAAAAGTCGCGGACCGCGTAGATATGTTCTTCAGCAGTGGTTTTACCAAGCCAGTTACCTTGTCGCCGAATAAAAAATTTTGATAGTCCACGTATCGACAAGTGATGAGAATGCTCACGCTGGCTTTCTTCCCAAGGCTTATATAAGTCCCCTAGCTGGTTCGATTTGTCTTCACTGCCACGAATAGGATTAAGACGTTCACCTTCAGCCAGGTTGAAACGAGGTACAGCACGGAGTAATGATTGCAGGTATGGGTGTTCAGGCTTATTGAATATTTGCTCTACTGAGCCACACTCCATAACTCTGCCGTGATACATAACCACGACCTCATCCGCCATATTAGCAACCACTCCCAGATCATGGGTGATCAGCAACATGGCCATGTTTAATTCCGATTGTAGTCTTCGTATTAATTTCAGAATCTGTTTTTGAACCGTCACATCGAGCGCTGTTGTAGGTTCGTCGGCTATCAGCAAGGAAGGATGACAGACAAGCGCCATAGCAATCATTGCGCGCTGGCGTAGACCTCCAGACAGTTCAAAGGGATACAGTTGCATAGATTGCTGAGGATTACGGAAGCCAACCAGACCAAGCATCTCCTGCGTAAGCTGGAGTCCCTGATCCTTATCGATTTTGCGATGTAAAAAAAGAGCTTCACTCACCTGATCACCGATAGTGTGCATCGATGACATGGAAACCATGGGTTCCTGGAAGATTATCGAGATCTGTCCGCCACGTATGGAGCGCATCTCGTCACCAGTACTTTTCAGGCTGGCTATATCAACGCAATGCCCCTTTTTTTTAGGATCACGAAACTGAATCGAACCACTGCGTATGTGTGCATTCGTAGGAAGAATCCCCAGTATAGCTTGAGCGCAAACCGACTTACCTGAACCTGACTCTCCTACCAGAGCCAGAGTGGTGCCCTCTCGAACCTTGAAAGAGATACGATCAAGTGCTCGAACAGAGCCACCGGGCATTTCAAACTCGACCACAAGATCAGAAATTTCCAGCATCTCATGCTCAATCGGACTTAAAGATTCTGCTTTCAAGATGTTTCCTTACCCTTGAATGTAGACGTAGCTAATCTTCTGGAAGTGTACCAAGCGGATAGAAGCAACCGCTACTATAAATGCCTGAGTATAGCTGTCCATCAACCAACTGCTGCACAGCATGATTTTCAATAAGATAGTAGAACATATTGCGGCCGACACGAGCCGTCAGCCCTCCCCGCACCTTAATGTAGGGTAACTCCAGCCCACTGTTCTGTGCTGGTTTTAACCACATGGGGCAATCTGCCCCAAGCGTTATCTTATCGGCAAGGTTTGTGGTGAAGCTAAGCACAGGGTTTTCACTAGAGACTGTGGCATCCACTTCAACATCGACCACCACGAAGGGAGCATCTTCCACTTCGATAGTAAGTTTTTCCCCAGGCGTGACAAGATAATAAACACCGTCATCTTCAAGCCTCAAGATGGTCGAAAACAACCTGACGAGACTCGCGCGCTTCATTTCTGAACCGTTGTAATGCCAGGAGCCCTCAGCATCGATATGCATTCCACTTGGACCGTTGCTCTGAGGATCCCAGAGATCCAAAGGGGGCATACCTTGTTTAAGTGTCAATGCTTGAATGGCTCTACTGAGAGATCCAGGAACATCCGTCATATGTTAAACCTGCCTATGTATCAGTGATGGGAATAGCTATCGTGATAAAAGAGCTCATCAAGCACAAAAGTAGAAGCAGGGATGCAAGCTCACCCCTACTAAAACGGAATGGAAATATGGTGAGACTATTTATACCTTATGTATCTAAGCCAATATTCACACAATTCGCATTTGAATCATCAGGGTGTACGAGAGGGCTAATGTCATGTAGACGACAATATAGAGCAATGTATAGCCCGGAGACTTACAAGCTACAGACCTCTTTGCCATTCCTGCCGTAAACCTACTTCTTTCGGGCTTTCAATTGCCCGTTGCACCTGACTAATCATTGCTGACTTATCTCGCCCCAAAACACCCTTAAGAACCAGATAATTTGACGCATGGTCACTTCTAAACACGGTTGAGTGCAGATCCAGGGATGTTAATAGGGTAAGCATTTCCTGAAAGAGCTGATCTTGTCTCAAGGGTTGATACTCAGGAAAAGATGCCCTGAAGCGCTGCTCTCCCAAAGGGAAACTAACGACCAGAGTTGAGAGAAATTCTGGTTTCGTCGCATTAGCTAACAGTGCCGAATTAACAGCATGCCGCTCACTGTAAAGCTGCCCTCCCAGTCCATTAAGAATCATTACGGAACGTTTAATTCCGGCGTCGCCACAGAGCTCGAGTGCTTCTCTACTACTGTCAAAAGTCTCACCCTTATTTACTTTTTGCAAGACTACATTGTCCCCGGACTCCGCACCCACATAAAGAATCTTTAACCCCATATCCGCTAAAGCCTTCATTTCAGAGAGCGTTTTCTTTCTGAGATTACGAGGCAAACAGTAAGCGGAAACGCGCTGAACTTCGGGTAAATGGCGCTTGATCATTGTCAGGATATTCATTAAACGCCTGAACGGTAAAACCATAGCATCACCATCCGCAAGAAATACCCGTCTCACTCCTGGAACACGTGAAGCACTTATAATGTCCTGCTCAATATCTTCCTCACGTTTAGCCCTGAATTTCTTTTGTGGTTCTGTGTACATTTCGCAAAATGTACACTTGTTCCAGGAACACCCGTTAGTTACCTGCAGAATCAGGGATGACGCCTCACTCGGTGGGCGGAATACGGGTTCAATATAGGTCAGTGGTAACAAACTCATTATTTCATTTTTCCTCAGGCTGATGGGTAACTTTCACGCTTTCAACATCTGTAGCCGATCTGCTGCGGCCCTTATTTCCCATTCGAACACCAATATCCATCATATATTTAAAAAAACCTTCCTTATCGACAATAACATCTCGCCAGAATGGTGAATGATACATTGCTACCCCGCCAGATATTAACGCCCATGCCGCACAATAATGATAATACTCTGGTACATCTTCCAAACTACCTGCTGCTATACGAGAACGAATAAGGTCTGCAAGCCGGTCAAAATTTGAAGTCCGTATTTCATGTAGCTCGTCGATCATCTCCGGCAAAGGATTACGTTTGGTTAACTTTTCCTCAAGTCGCTCAAACAGATAATATTTTTCCGGATCTTTGAGTCGGTACTCAAAATAACGACGTGCCAACGAATCCTTATCCTTGGTGACTTCCTGTGATTGAAAAAGATCGCTCAGCTCTCTTTCGTAATCCAGCATCATACGTAAGTGTATCTCCGCTTTTGATCGGAAATGCCTATATATCGTGCCTTTGCCGATACCAACCTCTTCAGCAATACGCTCAACCGTAACGTTTTCTTCACCAAGCCGAAGAAAAAGCTCGAGGGCAACTTGCAAAATCTCCTGCTCACGCCGATTAAATTCGCGCTTTTTTCTTGATACATTCTTCATCTGAACTGATAGCTCCAGACTAACAGGCACCTACTATAAGCATTTGCTTCAATCCATGCTATTGAGATGAACAGTGATTTAATGGAATACCTGAAGGATATTGGCAGAGATGAGGGTTCAATACGTTTCGCCATCTATCCACTACAAAATTGATATGTTTTGCAGAAATACCGTTTGCCTCACCCAATAAACGATCTTCTATAAGTAAAGTGACGCAATCAAAATAAGCATATGAAAAAAGGATGTAAAAATAGCTAAAAGCCAACTGGACGTTTTATAATCAAGCAACAATACTCAATTGTACTGAAGTGACTTCTATCCCCGCCAACAGTCATTTTCAGTCAAGGTCAGCTGTGGCCTTACTATATAGGAATGTATACCTTTGTTTCACTCCTTATGGTCTTGCCCCGAAACCCTTCCCCCAGGGTTATCGGGGTTTTTTCTGTACGCAATACAGAATTCATTGATACTCTGACATACTCCAAAATGATCATTGGGAGCTCGATTTATCCTGGGATTATATAACATAAAAACAAACAGGCTATGACAAGACCAACTGACTGGCGTTCTGCCTGAATTTACAGTCCTAAATGCCCTGCACTTCACTCATATAACGCACTCATCTAACACATATCAGGATTGAACCAGATGAGAATTAAAACTATTAGGATTGTTGTATGTGAGTTAACAGCGAAGTTCATGTTGGTAGAGTAATTCCTCACGAATTTTGTTCAGTTGATCACGTGCGTGCACTGACAATTTACTTCTACCAATGATACCGCTGCTGCTTTCCAACTGCTCATGGTGCTCGAGACGCAAGCACTGAAGTCTTACAGACTCTAGAAAAACATCGTGGTGAATCGGCACGCTAAGATAAGAGGCCCACTCGGTTTCGCTCTCCTTTCCTTCGAGCCTGCCATCAAGCAATAATAAAATATCTTCGCGGCTGAGCTCTTTTTTTGAGCGATTTGACAACAAAATAACTGCAACAAATACAAGTAAAAACAATAGAGTAAAGAGTATTGTTAATAAAATAGTTGTCATTTATCCAGCTCTTCAATAATGCGCTCTTTCGCCTCATTCAAACGAGCGGCCAGATAGGAGCTTCCCCCCTTATCAGGATGTACCCGCGACATAAGTCGCCGATGGGCCTGAATAACATCATCTCGACTCACCCCCGGACGAAGATCAAGCAAACGGTAGGCCTCATCCAGAGTTACGCTGTACTCATGCTCTTTAGCTGCCTCCTTGCCGGGAGAGGACTGCCCCGAAAGATGCTGACTCCACTCTCCTGCGTGCATTTTTTCCATATAATTCACTAATAAGGATCGCGTGTCCTGCTTGGTCGTCGGACAGTATTCATACAGAGAAAGAACATCAGCAAACTCAAGATCACTCAAATGGCGCCCTTTGAATTGACCGATTAACACCTCACCATCAATGGCTCCGGTGCTGTGATCCAGCGACATCTTAAGCTCAGCAGTCACCACTTCAGATGTCGACGTCGAAGACGGAGTGCCACGCCTCCGGAACAGTTTCAACAATGGGATAAACCTTAATAAGGGCAACAAGCGTCGAGCAAAGGGTAACAATGCAGCGAAGAAGGCAATCAGTACGCCTAACCGACCCGTGATAGCAAGAAACAGTGCCGCCCCGACAAGTAGCATGACAACAAGCCTTGAAATATAACGGTTACGTTTCGCCTGAGGCTGGGATGAGAGCCAATACCCAAGGCTCGCAACCAAAACACCAAGAAGAAGATACTGCATGCGTTAACCTCGTAACTGCTGCTCTAACAGTTTCGCGTATTTCAATTGTGATTCAGGTAGATGCTGCAACGCATCAGCACCACCAATACTAAATGCCGCAGCGGCACTTAGCAAAGCTTCCAACGCACCAACACTAGATAGGTTAAATGGAGCATAGGCACCCCCACTGAGCCTCGCTATCTGCCTGAATCCATCAGTGGCATAGGAATCACTACCTTCATGAAATATGAAAACTGGCGTTCCATGGAGCTTTAACTGGCCAGCGAGTTCACCTAAATAATCAATGGATTCCTCTATACAGTCACCTATATAAACAAGAGCATGCACCCGCTGAGCCATGGTCTCTGCCAGTGCGTGCTGGAATACCCTCGAGATCTGTGTTGCTCCCGCCATGCAACGAACGTCACCCATTACGCCAGTAAGGCGCATCGAATCTTCCAGCCAGGGAGTGTATTTGAATTGCTTATATCCAAAAAAATAGCAGAGTTGGACACTCAAGGATCCAAGAGCTTTCGTATTGGCAAACATACGACATTGAAGATCAGACGCGCTGTCCCAGGTAGGCTCGCGGCTAGCGGTAGCATCAAGTGCAAAAAGCAACCTGCCACGCTTGTTTGAAGCAGAAAGGGGTAATGTTGCCGAGCGCTTGATAAAGCCATCTATCTCGGCGGAAGTTGAAACTTTTTTTAGCGCTTTTGAATGATCACTCATTAGCGAGCTCTCGACACATGATTACCGATAATATCAGTATAGGCTCTGAGCGCATTTCCAGGGGTATTTGAAGAGGGAAATGGTCGGCAGCCTCCCGGGAAGACTGCCCAACTTATCAGGCGACCTGCTTTACTTCTTCTGATTCTGCAGTTGCTTGCTCTAGCTCAAGCTTTACCTTTTGCAGCTGCTCGTTCAGCTGCTTGTTCTTTGACTTCTGAGTATTCACTTCAGCGGTTAACACACGATTTTGCTCTTGAAGACGCTTGGTCTGCTTCTTCATACGCTCAGGATTAAATGCGCGAAGAGCTTTCAATGCATCATCTTGCTCGCGCAGACGGATAGTGAAAGCCTGTTTCTCAGACTTCAGAGATCCAACAGCTCTTTCTGCCTGCTGTTTAGCCTGTTCCAACTGCCGGGTTAGTTCTGCAACAACTGCGTTATGCTTATCAGTAATTTCCAATAACGCAATCAATCGTTGCTGTTCCATAGCTTCAATTTCTTCTTGCTTCATGAAACGACCACCCATGCTCAGTTTGGACATATATTAACCTCTGTTAGAAAAAAGAGCCGAATTATACGGGGAATCGGCTACGAACTAAACAATTAATTCACAATCACTTTGAGATAAAGAACATTTTAATAAACCCAAAGGCAATAACCCCAAGACAACTGCCCCTTTTCATAAGAAAGGCCGGACCACTCGACGTGGCTCCTAGCTGCTCTCTGAGGATTAATGACATACATAATTACTGCAAACAAGCGCACAGCTACCTGCCCGCATGAATAAATT
The DNA here is from genome assembly GCA_030622755.1 of Aestuariirhabdus sp. Classification (GTDB taxonomy): domain Bacteria; phylum Pseudomonadota; class Gammaproteobacteria; order Pseudomonadales; family Aestuariirhabdaceae; genus Aestuariirhabdus. Next base: position 39,288 of record JAUXFT010000001.1, read on the forward strand.
TTGGCCGGCACGTTAGCGAATTAGTAATTAAACGTTACGATTAAATCGCGATTTAAAGTAGCCTACACTTACAAACGCCAATAAAAATCAGCCTGGCTTTCCACACAACCCTTTCACTCCAGGAGTGGCCCTTAACGTTTTTCCGGTACCGCTGTAAGCGAGTCACACAGCAAATGCCAAAACTTCTCAACACTTGGAATATGCACCTTTTCATCGGGAGAGTGGGGGAACTTAATGGTTGGACCAAAAGAGATCATATCCCACTCAGGATAGGTCCCACCTAGTAACCCACACTCCAGTCCAGCATGAATAACCGTAACGGCAGGAGTGCGAGCGAACAACTTCTCATACGAAGATGACACAACTCTTAAGATGGGTGATTCAGTATTTGGCCGCCAACCCGGTGAAGGGGCCTCTAAAGAAACATCACCACCCGCCAGCGAGAAACAGCTTCGTACCGCTTCAGTCAGATCTTCTGTTGAGCTATCGATAAGGCTACGCACCATACACTCGACTTTAATCTTTCCATTACCAAGCAGTACATGTGCAAGATTGTTTGATGTTTCTACCACCCCCAAAAAATCATCGCTCATACGCTGCACTCCATTTGGACAGCAGTACAACGCATTGAGCCAGCGCGTCTGCTCAGCTGTCGGCATAACGTCACTCAGGGGTGATATCTCTGTAAGGTTAATAACGACACCGGCATCGGCTGCCTTAAGCTCCTCCCTGACGATGGATGCAATCTCAGCGACTAACTCTCGAAATCGTTCAACATTTGCAGCCGGTATCACGATGTTGGCGATTGATTCTCGCGGAATGGCATTACGCAAACTACCACCATCAATACTACTAACAGCCAAATCCAGCTGTTGGATGGCGCGCTTCAAAACACGATTCATTATTTTATTGGCATTCCCTCTTCCCAGATGAATGTCGCACCCGGAATGACCACCTTTTAGGCCACTGACGTTAATCTCAAAAAATTTACTGTTTTCAGGCACTTGCTGGGGGGTATAACTGCCACTGGCAATAATATCGACACCACCGGCACAGCCCACAAAAAGTTCTTTTTCATCCTCTGAATCAAGATTAAACAGGATCTCACCGTTCAGCCAGCCAGATTTTAGTCCTTCAGCGCCAGTCATGCCACTCTCTTCATCAATCGTAAAAAGTGCCTCTATTGGGCCGTGAGCAATAGTCTCAGAGGAAAGCACAGCCATTGCGGCGGCAACACCCACACCGTTATCTGCACCCAGCGTAGTCTCATTCGCGCGTAGCCAATCACCATCTTGTACAGGAGTAATCGGATCAAGAGAAAAGTCATGCTGAATGGCGTTATTTTTTTGAGCAACCATATCGAGATGACTCTGCAAGATAACCCCTTTCCTATCTTCCATGCCTGCAGTCGCAGGTTTACGAACCACAACATTACCAACGCTATCAATCTCGCAATCTAGATTATGCGCCTTGGCAAAATCGATAATCATTAGACGTACGGCTTCTTCTTCACCCGATGGCCGGGGAATTTCACATAACTGCGAAAAATAGTTCCACAGCGGCTGAGGTCGTAAGGAATCAAGTATATTCGTCATGCTATCCAACTCCGTGTGCAGTGAAAGCTGTATAAAAAAATACAAAACTCTATTTTATATCGGCTAAATTCCAGAACTGTTTTATATCACTGCTAAAGACATTCTTAACTAAGTAAAGATACCTAAACTGAGGGTTGCTCAGCCCTACTTCTATAGTGAAAGTGATGAATATTGTGGTGGCTATGCGCTATCGTTCTAACGAAACACAACGCGCTCTCTATACTCAATTCATTAAGGCAATGAAGACTAAAAGTGTACAAAAAAATTGGAAATTATCAGTGTTCTAATGCGAAAAGCATTTTAAAATGAACGGGTACCAAGAAGCATGTTTTTTGTCTTCCCCTTGTTAGGGCGAGGAAATAGAGCAAAAAAACAGTACAAAAAGTCATACGCTCTAAGTGCACCTCCTGATCTTAAATAGACCAACGGTCTGCGGAGTTGAAGATGTTACTAGTACGATCTACTGACTGGAATAATCAGATCGCGAGTTACGGTGTAACTATTTTCCACCGTAACTTTGGCAAAATGGTCGTTCTAACTGAACTATCTTTCAATCAAGGAATGTCAATTACACAGGCAGGCGAACTATATTTACACAATATTAAAAAGCTGGGCCTTTGGCATCCCGATGAAATCTCAACACTTTGTTTTATTGAGCACCTTCCTGGCAACCGTTATACCCAGGAACACTTCCAGAAAATAATACCCAAATTTTCATCTGATTCCAGAGTAACATCCATCTCATGGGAACCTCTTGAAAAAGAAATTCAGGATTCTATTAGTGCTACCCTTCGCGGGCACACCCCAATTCCACTTCGTGACGCAAACAATCAAACTGCGATTGCTGCCGGAGTTTCATTTGGGGAACGGCAAGCACTCGCCCTGTAATTGAATCAGGGCGTTCTTTCTTATTCGGTCAAATCCAGTTCAGTCAGCATATTGCTACCATTGCCATTTAGTTCAGAGAGCGGCTTGCGCTAGCCTTACTGATTGACTCTGGTAATCCATAAAACGAGAAGGCTCCCTGCCCCACACCAAGCATAGATTCGAGCACATACAGACTTGCAGTGCTATTGCACGCCCTTAACAGGTTGGCAATGTCTTGCGCAGTGTTTCCTGCCCCACCCTCACCACACGGCGTGCAAAGCCACCGCATAACTCCAATGAAAGTAGCGTAGTCTTGGACATTATGGCCGCTATGATTTATATCCAGCACATTGTTGGACGCTAACGTATCGGATATCTGCTGTAATCCATCACCCTCCATTCCTGCCAACCAAGACGACACACCTCGCACAAACCACAGCGGGAGCTGCCGACGCTGCTTAAAAGCGACTTTTCGATCTTCATAACTGATGATTTCTTGAGAGAGTGCACCCAGTTTATCTGGCATCCATCCAGCCAAGCGATTCAATACAAGCATTGCAACTTGCTGCTTAATCAAACGCTGCGTTTCGACAGATCGAATCATTGATGCAGGAGCAGAGATCCTAAGCGAGCTCCAATCAGCTCCACCGGAAAGCTGCTTTCCCTCACGGGAAACGTTAAGAACAGCGCAAAATTTCAGTTGTTCATCTGTAAGAAATCGTTCAAGCATTGAAGCAGCATTGCGTTTAATCGCCGGGAAAAGTTCAATAAGTGAAATACCCAACTGATCGATCAGCTCATCAAGGATTGTTTCAAGCTGATTACCGAGCCAATGACAGTCAACTGCACCTGTACCATCCTCTGCAAGCACAACAAAACGAGTGGTGACAGTTCCTGCCAAGTAGTCATTTATGTGATGTAAACACTGATTGTAATCTTGCAACGGTACTAACTTGCAAGGAGATTCACGCCTGGCAATGCCTATGTAGCACCGATGCTTGAGCTGCATAAAATCCATTGATCAACTCCCAAGGTTTACTTAATTTTATTACTTAGCTTGCAAAGCACCAAAGACCGAATCAAAATATATACTGAACATCACAACAGCCAATTCATTGCCATGCTCTTCGGTCTTAACTCGCCCTCAACTCGCCCTCAGTCGGCCCTGAACATTCAGCCAGGCAGGCATGTTACCCAACATCTTCGATAGCAGGGTTTTGCCAGGCACTTCAAAACCGTCCGGCAACGTTAAAATGGCGCGCTTTTGGGAGCTCTGGGGAACGGTATCGCGTCTCGAATATTTTCCATGCCAGTCACGTAATTGATTACTCGTTCAAAACCCATCCCAAAACCTCCATGAGGTACAGTCCCGTACTTTCTCAGGTCACGGTACCACCACAACTCACTTCCAACGCCAGCTTCAGCCATTCTCTTGTCCAGAACATCCAAACGCTCTTCGCGTTGGCTACCACCGATGATTTCACCAATACCTGGTGCCAGTACATCCATTGCAGCAACGGTTCGGTCATCATCATTAAGACGCATATAGAATGCTTTAATCTCTTTCGGATAATTCATGAGAACTACCGGCCGACCGATATGCTCTTCGGCCAAAAAACGTTCATGCTCAGATTGTAAATCCAGCCCCCATTTAACGGGATAATCAAACTTCTTACTGCACGTTTCCAAAATTTTAATGGCATCGGTGTAGTCCATACGCTCAAACGACGAATTAACGACATGCTCGAGACGAGTAACGGCATTTTTATCAATCCGCTGAGCAAAAAACGCCATATCTTCCTCTCGCTCATTTAACAGAGCAGAGAACAGGTGCTTAAGCAGTTGCTCTGCCAGATCTGCGCAATCGGAGAGATCAGCAAAAGCTATCTCAGGCTCTACCATCCAGAACTCTGCCAAATGGCGACTGGTATTTGAGTTCTCTGCCCGAAAAGTTGGACCGAAGGTATAAACCTTTGACATTGCAAGACAATAAGCCTCAACATTAAGTTGACCTGATACAGTCAGGAAGCTTTCACTACCAAAGAAATCCTGGCTGTAATCAATCGCTCCTTTATCAGTCTGGGGTAAATTGGTCATATCCAGGGTGCTTACACGAAACAGTTCACCAGCTCCCTCACAATCACTGGCGGTAATCAATGGAGTATTGATCCACTGAAATCCTTGCTGATAAAAAAAATTGTGGATCGCATTCGCCAGAGTCGTGCGAACCCGGGTAATAGCACCAAATGCATTAGTGCGTGGCCTTAAGTGAGCGACTGTGCGCAAATGCTCAAAGGTATGTCTTTTCTTGGCTATAGGATAAGTTTCCGGATCATCAACCCAACCCAGAACCTCCACACTATCAGCTTGAATTTCGAAGCTTTGACCTTGTCCCTGAGACTCTACCAACTCACCATCAATAATGACGGAACATCCAGCGCTGAGTTTTAAGATATCCTGCTCATAATTTGACAAGGAATTCGGCACTACTGCCTGCAAAGAATCAAAACTTGATCCGTCATTAACACTAATGAAAGAAATTCCTGCCTTGGAGTCGCGTCGGGTGCGAACCCAACCCTGTATGCGCACCCGAGAACCAGCCGATACTTCTCCGTTCAGCAAGGCCTTCGTTGTGTAGCTTTTGGTAGTCATAACACACCAGATAAATATATGAACATGTACCCGATTTAACGGACGCTCAGCAGACAGGAATTTTAGCACGCTCTAATAGATATTTACCTGATTTTAGCTTCTTGAACTATCTTTGCCTTTAGAGCACCATGTCGTGCCCGGCAGGCGTTAACTTAATCTATTTCGCTAACTCCATTCATAACCATTGGCACGCAACTTTCAATGACGCACTTTGACCCGGTCAAACTTCGCAGAGATTTCCCACTCATTCATGAATCCTCTGAAGCCGGTTCAACCATCTATCTCGATAATGCAGCAACCACACACAAACCTGAAGCTGTGCTGAATGCGGTTAGTCGTTTTTATCGCCAGCAAAACGCCAATGTCCATCGTGCAGCGCATAAATTAGGTGCTATCGCTACCATTGAGTTTGAAAATGCCCGCGAAACTACCCGCAGCTTTTTAAACGCGAAGGACAAAGCCGAAATAATCTGGACTCGTGGTACTACTGAATCCATCAATCTTGTAGCGAATTGCATCGATTTTAAGCCCTTGGATGAAATTCTGATTAGCGCCCTTGAACATCATGCCAACATTGTCCCCTGGCAACTGGCCGCAAAGCGAAGTGGTGCATGTATCAAGGTGATCCCCGTCAACAGTAATGGTGATATTGATATCGATGCGTTTCATCGATTGCTATCAAAACGCACACGCCTTGTTTCTATCACTCAGGCATCGAATGCAATAGGCACTATTCCACCAATTCTGCAAATCATCGAGTCTGCGCATAATGCTGGCGCTCTGGTTTTAGTTGATGGTGCACAGGGTTTGCCTCATCAGGAAGTCGATCTACAAACTATAAATTGTGACTTTTATGCCTGCTCCGGTCATAAGGCCTTCGCGCCTACCGGAATCGGCATACTTTATGGAAAACTGCACTTGCTTAATGAAATGCCACCCTGGCAAGGTGGTGGCGAAATGATCACAAAAGTAACCTTCAGTGAAAGTGACTTCCAGCTCCCACCCTATCGCTTCGAGGCTGGAACGCCAAATATCGCTGGCGCTATTGGCTTTGCTGCAGCTCTGAGCTATTTGAAAAACCTGGACAGAGCCGCCTTACACAATCATGAACAAAAGTTGCTAGCCCACGCAAAATCACGTTGCCAATCTATTAATGGACTGAGGATCATAGGGCACCCCCAACATCAGGCACCGCTTCTGTCATTCACATCAACAACAATGAACAATAAAGATGTCGCTACACTCCTCGATCAACAGGGCATTGCAGTACGGGTCGGTCACCACTGCGCCATGCCTTTAATGAATGTATTGGGAGTCAAAGGAACAATCAGGGCTTCCTTTTCAATATACAACACGCTTTCAGAAATCGATCAGTTCGCCGATGCTTTAGAAAGTATCCTGAACACCAACCTGCTGATAACTGCGCCTGAAAACACTCTGACAACTGAATATGACAGCGAAGAAAAGGAGCTCGCCGATAATATCGCTTCAATCACGAAAGATTTTTCAGCGTTTGGACGAGAGATAACGCCAGAGAAGATCTGTGACCAGCTGTTAAAGTTCCGCGACTGGCAACAACGTTACCGACAGATAATTAAATTGGGTGAAAAACTTCCTAAGTTCCCGAATGCGCTCAAGAACGAAAGCAATCAGGTTACTGGCTGTGAAAGCGCTGTTTGGCTTCACTGCTACCGCGAAGAGGGTGTTAACCGACTCTGTTTTTTAGCGGATAGTGATTCTCATATATTACGAGGATTACTTTACATAATTCTTGCCTGCGCAAATCATTTGCCACCCTCCTCTTTAGCGACCTTCGATCCTACAGAACTCTTTAAAAAACTAGGGTTAGACAGGCACCTTAGCCCTTCTCGTAGTAATGGGTTACACAGCATTATTGAGGAAATTCGTAAAAAAGCAGTACTGCTGGATAATTAAATCGCTTTGAGGAGACGCTCCAGGGCTTTGGATGCCGCTGCAAATCCAAAACTGGCGGTGACCATTGTTACCGCACCAATACCCCCACTACAATCTAGTTTTATCTCCCCCTCATTCAACGTTTTTTGATGGCAGACTGAGCCGTCAGGCTGAGGATATACGAGCTGCTGAGTAGAGTACACGCAGGGAATCCCGTAGTTCCTCGATGTGTTTCTGGAAAAACCATGATGCCTGCGTAAAAACGATCTCACTTTTGAGGCAAGAGGATCGTTATAGGTTTTATTTAGATCTGAAATAGTGATTGATAAGGGGTCTGTTTGCCCTCCCGCAGCGCCCGTACATACCAGGGGGATTTTATTTCGCTTGCAGTGAGCGATTAATGCAGCTTTGGCTTTTACGTTATCAATGGCATCGATAACGACATCGAACTGAGCCGTGATCAGATCAGGAATATTCTCACCATCGATGAAATCTTCAACACAATGAACCCTGCATTCAGGATTAATGGCTATCAGCCTGTCTTTCATCACCTCGACTTTTGAACACCCCACCGTCCCTGATAGTGCATGAATCTGGCGATTGGTATTGGTAACGCAGATATCATCCAGATCGATAAGGGTAATCTCACCTATACCAGAGCGTGCGAGCGCTTCGGCGGCCCAAGAGCCAACCCCACCGATACCTATAACCGCAACATGAGATGATAGAAAACGATCAAGCCCTGCAGCACCATAAAGCCGCTGGACACCGCCAAAACGCAACAGTACTCCCTCTGATCGCATGCTCTTACCCTCACATTACACAATGCTTAAACTATTTATCAATTACGAATTATCGGCTACGAATGGGTTGTGCTTGCGTTCAATGCCAAAGGTAGAAAGCGGACCGTGACCAGGCACAAAAGTTACGTCATCACCCAACGGCCATAGGCGTTCCCGTATAGAGGATATCAGCGTGCTGTAATCACCCTGCGGAAAGTCTGTACGTCCAATGGACCCACTGAACAATACATCCCCAACCCACGCCATAGCGGTCTCAGCATGATAGAAAACAATGTGCCCTGGTGTATGGCCCGGTGTATGCAACACTTGAAACGATTCTTCACCGACAAATACCTTGTCGCCCTGATTGAGCCAACGATCAGGTATGAAACTATTCGCCATGGGGAAGCCATATTGCTTACAAAGATCCGGAAGCATTTCAATCCAAAAAAGATCACTTATTTCAGGACCTTCGATTGGTACCTGATAAGCGACTCTTAGCTCATCAGTTCCGCCTACATGATCCAGATGGCCATGTGTCAGAAGAATTTTCTGTAACTGCAGTTTCTTATCTTTAATGATCGAGATGATCTTATTCAGATCACCACCGGGATCTATTACGGCCGCCTTTAAACTTACGTCACACCAAATAATGGAGCAATTTTGCTGATAAGGGGTCACAGGAACTATTTGGTACTTCAGTGACATCTATTAAGTCTCGCTATCAATGAATGGGAATAAACCGCGCATTATATACGCACCCTATATCAACTCTACTAACAGTCCACCTCAACGAAAACTTACAACAACAATAAAAACTAAAAAATATTAACTATTGAGAACTTATAACTACTTATTTATTTAATACAGAATATAAAACCCTGAACTTTAACCTAAAATAGACGATATCTACATAACAATAATTTTGCACTTAGTTGGAGGCTCCCATGCTCGTTGGCGTACCAAAAGAAATAAAGAATCATGAATATCGTATAGGGATGACGCCTGCCGGTGTTCGCGAACTAACCCAGCACGGCCACCAGGTTATTGTAGAAAAAAATGGCGGTACAGCTATCGGATTAACCGATGAGCAATATGAAACTGCCGGTGCGGTAATGATCGAAACGCCTGAAGAGATTTTTGCTCAGGCTGACATGATTGTTAAAGTGAAGGAGCCACAGCCTGCCGAGTGCCGTATGTTAAGACCCGGACAGATCCTTTTCACCTACCTACATCTCGCCCCGGATCCCGAACAAACCCGCTTACTCGTCGATTCTGGAGCAATTTGCATAGCTTACGAAACCGTTACAGATAACCACGGTGGGCTGCCTCTACTCGCACCCATGAGTGAAGTTGCTGGCCGCATGTCCATTCAGGCAGGTGCACACGCACTCGAGAAAGCACAAGGCGGTAATGGAACCTTATTAGGCGGTGTCCCTGGAGTTGCCCCAGGAAAAGTAACGGTAATTGGTGGCGGTGTTGTCGGTATAAATGCCGCACGCATGGCAATGGGCATGGGGGCGGATGTTACGATCCTTGACAGATCACTTCCGCGTTTGAAGGAACTTGATGAATTGTATGGGCCCAACCTGAAAACCCTTTACTCAAGCACCGAGTCAATTGATAACTGCATCAAGGACTCAGACCTGATAATTGGCGCGGTACTGATTCCTGGAGCCGCAGCTCCACGACTGGTTACTCGTGAGATGCTTTCAACCATGAAAACCGGTTCAGTTCTTGTTGATGTTGCTATTGACCAGGGCGGTTGCTTTGAAACAAGTCATGCCACAACTCATCAGGAGCCTACTTATGAAGTAGATGGAGTGGTTCATTATTGCGTAGCGAATATGCCCGGTGGCGTTGCTCGAACATCTACCTTTGCGCTTACCAACGCTACGTTGCCATATGTCGCCGCATTGGCTAACAAGGGTGTCAAACAAGCACTAGCAGACGATAAGCATCTACGAAATGGACTCAACGTCTGCCGCGGCAAAGTGACTTATGAGGCTGTCGCAAAGGATCTTGGTTACCCATTTACCCCTTCAGAAGCAGCCTTGGCTGGAGGGTAACTATCAAGAGCGTGTCAGTTGCGTTCGTCATATCACACGCAACTGGTGCACCTTCACCCCATAATTAGTACGTTACTGAAACCTTTTTTATTATACGGGGACCTCTCAGCCGTCGTGTGAGATATATCCTACACAGTTGCTGGCTAAAGACTCGATGACTCACGACTCTAAATCCGTATAATCTAACTAAGCGATCAATAAGTTGACAGGGATTAAGGAAGAGTCAAGCGCCAGGATGGCACTTAATGATTGTTGAATGCCAGGATGGCAACAGGAATGGAATACGCCAAGACAGGGACATCAAAGGCATAACAGCAGGATGCTGGCGAGGCAAGAAGCCTAAAGATATAACATTTAATCCGCTTATGGCGGATTTTTTGTTTCTGACTCTCAGCTTAGCCACCACCCTTTCTGAAGTACAAATTAAACTTCTTCATAAATTCATCTACTGATTTATTTTCCACCCCCTTAAAAGAAAACTCAACTTTCATCACCGGAAGAGATATCGAGGCAATCTTTCTTGGCGGTAACACGGACGAACGCACACAAACTACTCCGTAATCAGACAGCTTAATCTGATAGGCAATCCCACCTTCAGGCCCACCGCCAACCTCGTTAGTATCCAGTTCAAATTGCTCGCACAATCTAAGCAGTTGTCTTTTAAACTCCGACGGTGTCAGAGACATCTCTTTGACCAAATCTACAGACACCCTCCCTAGCCTCCTGCAACCGCTGGCCATACGGCTAGCGTGTCCCCGACTTGCAACAGATGATGATCACGCTCGCTTTCACAAACAAAAACACCATTTACCACGACAAGATGCGCTTCCTCCAATGGAACGCTATACAAGTTAAGGATTTCATGTACATTTACGACTTCATCCACTTCAATCACAATCGTGTTATTACGCGCGCCTGCTGGCAAGTATTTACCAAATGAAGCGTATAACTTAAGAGTTATTTTCATCACAATATTCCTGAACAACTCACCTTACCAAGGTCGCATCAGTTTGCGCGACGGCAAGATAGGCTTCCATGATTTTATTGGGATCCTTCATCAATACTTCTTTGAATGCACCCAACAGATAGCGGCCTTCAATCAGCCCTCTTAACGCACCTTGATGGTCCCGATGCCCAACCACAGTTGCCCCTACCAGCTTTTCACCATCAAATTGCAAACACAGGTATCGATACCGATCAGGATCAAAACGCTCCACCATATCCCCACCTTCGACACCTTGCCAGATACCAATAGAGCAAGAAAGTAGACCCAGGGTATCCAGCACATTCATAACCAATGACCCCCTATGGCGAACACTGGATGCTCTGAGCATATTCATTGCCGCAATATGCCCATGCTCAACGGCCGTAGGCTGAATCGCTTGCACTTCTCTCTTGCCACTCGAAAAGTCCAGGGCCTGAGCGACGTCACCCGCAGCAAATACATTCTCATAGCTCGTCAACATGAATTCATCAACCAGCACCCCATGATCTACTACAATCTGATCCCCTTGTAAAAAGGCAGTATTGGGTTTGACACCCGCCGCCGCAATCAACAGTCCTGCATCAAGCACATCACCAGTACTCAGGTGAATATTCAATCGAGTTTCACTTCTTTGCTCAACTCGAACAATATCAGTGGACGTTAAAATCCTGACCCCCTTATATTCACACCAGCCCTTCAATAAACCACCGGCTTTCTCTCCCATCATTCGAGGTACCATGCGATCCTGATGCTCCACAACAGTTAATTCCACCCCTCTCAACGCCAACGCCTCAAGAATGATAGATCCGATAAACCCTGCCCCCATAAGCACGACAGGCATATCAGCCTGAGCGTATTGAGCTACCGACCGGGCATCTTCCAACGTCCAGCAGTTATGAACACGGGAATTATTAATACCTTCAATCTTCGGCTTCAGCGGTACGGAACCCGTCGCAAGGAGACAGCGGTCATATGACAGCGCACCACCATTTTCAAGCATTACCGACTGATTAGCACAATCGAGAGAGACAGCCACATCTTTTATAACTTCGATATTCAGAGAGTCGTAATAGTTTGGGCGTTGACGAAGGTGCGTTCCCGCCTCATCAATCTTATTGGTTAATAAATAAGGGATAGCCATTCGGGAATAAGGATTAGCGCCCTCGGCGCTAATCATAGTTATTTTATCCGTTTTGGAATGTTGTCGAAGAGTTTCAGCTGCAGATACAGCCGCCGCTCCTGCACCGATAATCACATGATGCATTGTGTAACTCCTGCCACTAGATCGAAAATAGACTCATTAAAGAAAACCGCGCATAACAAAACCACGCACATAACAATGAACGTGGTTTGCCATTACAAATAACTACCGTGTTTACGAAAGACCAAGCCGGGAGCAAGTTTCATCCGTTGGTACGCCATCTTCACTCCAGCCACGTATCTCATAATACTGCGGTAACATGTCACCAAGTCTGGCAACCATACCTTTGGCAGGCCCTGTTTGCGCAGGTTCGGTCAGTAACCGTTTGGGTAAAGTATCATCAACAGCGGTTAAACCCGCTGCGAGATTAAAACGACGCTCCATATTCCAGATCCGCTCTCCCGTCTCAACCAAACGCTCAACGCTCCAATCACCCTCACATGCAGCATCAATTTGTGGTGCGATATTATCAAGCGTCCATGCAAACGTCGTAAAGACACATAACCCAGAGGAATCAACAGCCGCTGTGGCATCCTGAAATGCCATTACCAACTCAGGTTTGCCATCAGTAACTAACGGATCAGTTTTTTCCGGTACACCAAGAACTTCCGAAGAAACCGTATAGCTTCTCAGATGACATGCACCTCGATTTGAGGTCGCATAGGTCAACCCCATCCCCTGAATTCCTCGGGGATCATAGGCAGGAAACTCCTGACTTTTGACCGTCATTGAAAGCTCTGGACGCCCATATTTCTCACAGAGACGACGGGAACCCAAACCCAACTCTTTACCAAAGCCTACACCTCTTGCAGTTAACTCTACGGTTTTCACTAACGCTTCAGCGGATCCAAAACGAAGTTCAATACCTCCAGTATCCTCAAGCGTAAGATCTCCGGCCTCAAACATTTCCATCGCGGCAGCCAGCGTCGCACCGAAACTTATTGGATCTATACCGTCCTCATTACAAATAGCGTTTGCGTAAGTGACTGCGTCCAGATCATCGATCGCTGTATCGGAACCCATGGACCAGGCAGCCTCATATTCCAGACCGCCAGTATTGCCCCAATACTCTGGTTTGTTTTTGATTGAAAAATGGGTTTGGTCAACCGTTGATATACGGCCACAGGCAATAGTGCAACCAAAACACCCGGCATTTCTGGTCAGGTTTGGTTTACCATCACTTTCTCTCGGCTCGTGCATTGCCTCACCGGAGATACTGTGTGCTGATTCAAACTGGACTTGAGAAGCGTTCCTGGTAGGCATGGCACCCATTTCATTAATAACATTCATTAACACCTGGGTTCCGTAGGTAGGTAACCCTTGGCCGGTAACCGCATTCTCGGCCAGGACCTGCTTCTGAATCGCAACCTCCTTCATAAAACGCTGCGGATCTTTAAGCCCTGAAACACCAAGGGAGCCACGCACAGCCACGGCCTTCAAGTTCTTTGAAGCCATGACAGTTCCAACACCAGAACGCCCTGCAGCGCGATGCAGATCGTTCACTATTGCGGAGTAAAGGCAACCCTGCTCAGCAGATCGTCCTACAGCAGCAATTCTTAACCGCGGATCCTGGTGGCGCTGGCGGATCGCTTCATCGGTAGCCCAGACACTGGTACCCCATAAGTCAGCTGCATCGAGCAACTCAGCTTTATCATCTTCTATATGTAGATAAACAGGTTTATCTGAACGACCTTCAAAGATCACCATATCCCAACCGGCATTTCTTAGCTCCGCGCCAATAAAGCCTCCAGAGTTAGAGCAAGCAATAGCACCAGTAAGTGGGCTTTTGGTTACGACCGCGTACCGTCCGCCGGTCGCAGCCATTGTTCCCGTCAGAGGACCATTGGCCATAATGAGCTTGTTTTCGGGGGACAGTGCATCCACCTGAGGATCGACCTCTTCACACAAATAACGCGACGCCAACCCTCGCTGTCCAAGATATTTTTGCGCCCAATCCATTTTCAAGGGTTCAGGTGCAATAACACCGGTTGTTAGATTTACGCGTAGAATTTTTCTAGACCATGTCATATCTATTCCTCCCCGGAGTCAGGCGTTTTGAGCGCTAGCTGGATTATTGGTAGCGGCCCATTTACGCATTCGATCCATACCTGTTGCTGCAGCATCAATAAAAGTAATGGCATCCGTAGGGCAGGCTTCAACGCATTTTGGAGCTCCATCACACAGATCACATTTCGCAACCTTTCCGGTATCAGGAACATAATTAATCGTGCCGAAAGGGCAAGCGATCGTGCACACTTTACAACCAACACAAAGGTCATCATTTACCAGTTTTGCACCCAGACCTCCATCAGTACGAATTGCATCAACCGGGCACGCCTTCATGCACCACGCCTCACTGCACTGTGTACAGGTATAAGGCACGAAACGCCCCTCATGGTGGAATTCAAAAACCTGAATGCGTGATCGAGAAGGATTAAAAACTCCTTCCTTCTCGAAGGAACACGCCATTTCGCATTGGCGACACCCCGTGCATTTGTCAGGATCAATATTGAGTGACTTCTGCATTGATTACTCCCTTTGTTTTATTATTTTTGCAACCCTGCTCCTACTTCAACTCACAAGTTTGCCATTCTTACGACTAATCAAAAGATGATTATAGCAATACCCCTATTTTTCGCCGTAGTATTTGAAAATGGTTTATATAGACATTGGTCACAAACAAAACGACTAACTGAATAGTGTAATAGCAGCAGAAAACTAACAACCTTGAGAACACAGGGTCACTTTGGCTGAAAAAAGGGAATTACAGCATCCTCACAAACCCCAAGAGAACCGAGTGTGACCAGGATCTTTGCTATATAAATGCATTAAAGAAAACAAGAAAGCAGAGCTTAGGGATTGTCTTAGAAAGTATTCAAACCGGTAACGATGATCAAACAGATACAAAAAAGCCCCGCATTTCTGCGAGGCTTAATTATGTGGCGGTGAGCCAGGGATTCGAACCCCGGGTAGGCTATTAACCTACGGCAGTTTTCAAGACTGCTGCATTCAACCACTCTGCCAGCCCACCTACAAACAGCATGCATAAATACCTGCCGCTGAGATGGCGCAAATCTTACCGTTTTTAAAACCCCTGTCAACGGCTTATTGATTGATTTTCTTAGTGCTGGGTGACTTTTATCGATGGAATACCGGAACCTTAATCGCCGCACCGACTCAAAACACCATGAATAGGGTTTTAAAGTCTATTCCTTAACCAGCCTATCCCTGGTTGAGCTTGATTTAGGCTATACCACCGGTATGATGGTAACTATTACTACACTTGAAATTAGTGCTACGGAGAAACTCGTTAATGAACGAACAAGCAACTGCAATTGCCCGCTCGGAAGAGCAGGTACTGCAAACCAACAAAGTAATTCGTAATACCTATATGCTTCTGGGAATGACGCTGTTCTTCAGTGCTTTAACCAGTACTTTAGCTATTGTGTTTGAAGTACCACGATTACACTGGGTCTTATCTCTGGCAGTAATGATCGGCCTGCTATTTGCCGTGAGCAAAGCAAGAAACAGTGTCTGGGCGTTGCCTCTGGTATTTCTGTTTACCGGCTACATGGGACTACAACTTGGCCCCATCATCTCTCATTACCTTGTGCTACCAAATGGAGCTGACATCGTATCGACTGCCCTTGGTATGACCGGCGTAATTTTCTTTGCTCTATCAGGATATGCTTTAACTACCCGTAAAGACTTTAGTTTTATGCGTGGGTTCCTGTTTGTTGGCCTTATCGTATTAATTGCCGCGATGTTGATCAGCATGTTCTTCTCCATTAGCGGAATGCAAATTGCCATTTCCGTAATGGCCGTGATGATTTTTTCAGGCTTAATCCTGTATGACACCAGCAACATCATTCATGGTGGCGAAACCAACTACGTCATGGCGACAGACGGATTGTATCTGAACATCTACAACCTGTTTATACACTTGCTACACTTAGTTGGCATATTTGGTGGTGATGATTAAACCGCTATAATGTACTCAAAGGCCCCGACCACATCGGGGCTTTTTTTTATCTTTCTATAGGATTTTACACAAAATCAAAGACGGACCTGATGCAATATATAATAGCTATTTACGGAGCCCCTTTTTCAAGCCAATCCAGCCAAACGGCTCTTTACTTCTGCCGCGAAGCTATTGCCAAAGGGCATCATATATCACGAGTTTTCTTCTATCAGGATGCCGTTCATAATGCCAGTTCACTAGCTTCGCCACCTCAGGATGAAACTGATATTCCCGCCCACTGGCAATCATTTATTGCTGACAACAATATTGATGGTGTGGTCTGTATTGCTGCTGCTTTAAGGCGTGGAATACTTAATGATGAAGAACAACAACGCTACGTCAAGCCGGGATCAAATCTGGCAAACTCACTGAATCTGTCTGGCCTTGGTCAGTTAATAGAAGGGGCTGTAGTTTCTGATCGCCTCGTAAGCTTTGGAGCTTAACGGATGTCCAGTCTATGCGTAATTACCAGTAAAGCGCCATATGGAAGCCTAAACGCTAAAGAAGCATTGGATACCGCTCTCATTGCTGCGGCATTTGATCTGAAGGTTAGCCTCATATTTGATGCGGATGGTGTCTATCAACTTCTTGACCACCAGTCTCCTACAGGGATTTCCCAAAAGAAATTCTCGGCAGCGATACCTGCACTGGAGCTTTACGGAATAGAAAGCCTGCTTGTGTGCCGGGACTCTATTGAGCAGCGCGGAATCAATCCTGATCACTTGATTGGCAACGCACAACTGCTTAGCAAACAGGAGATCGCCATTCACCTTGAATCTACCGATCTTGTTTTGAGTTTTTAATACATGATTTTACATACTGTTAATAAAACACTGATGTCGAGTGATGCCCTGTCCCGATGCCTGAATCTGACGGTAAATGGAGCCGGCCTGCTTTTAATTGAAGATGGAGTGCTAAACGCTGTCGACGGCTCTTGCGGTGAACGTATGCTGCGCGAGTATGCGGATACATTGACGCTGTACGTACTTCAGGAAGATTGCCAGGCCCGTGGCATCATCGATCTAATCCCCCCTTACATAAATATCACGGACTACGCAGGGTTTGTAGATCTCACAGTTTGCCATGAAAAATTGATTAACTGGTCGTGAGTATGCAGTACATTGAAATCGATGGATGCAACATTAGGCTAGACAAAGAAGGTTACCTGAAGGATTTACAGCAATGGTCTCCTGCTGTTGCTGAAAAGCTTGCCCTAAGCGAAGGGATCGCTCTGACGGATGCCCACTGGGAAATCATTACTGCTTTACGTGACTTTTATGCTGAATTCGAACTCTCGCCCGCTATGCGTCCACTCGTCAAATATATTGCCCTTACTCTTGGCCGAGAGAAAGGAAAGAGCATTTACCTGTTAGGATTGTTCCCTGATAGCCCGGCCAAACGTGCATCTCGTATCGCTGGCCTCCCTAAACCGACAAATTGCCTGTGATATGACTAACATCAGAACCCCGCAACTTAGCGAACATCCATTTGCCCAATATCTTCGAATACTAGGCAAAGGCCCTCGAGGCTCGCGCTCCCTTAGCCAAGAGGAAGCATTAAGCGCAATGAGCTTGATCCTTAATGGGGAAGTAGAGGATATACAGCTGGGTGGTTTTTTACTGTTATTGCGGGTTAAAAGCGAAACCTCTGAAGAGTTAGCCGGGTTTGCCCAAGCTGTTCGTGAACACATTACTCTGCCCGAAGAACCGATTAAAGTAGATCTTGACTGGTCCTCTTACGCTGGTAAGCGACGCCAGCTACCCTGGTTTTTACTCAGCATTCTTTTACTTCTTGATGAAAAAGTAAAAATTTTCATGCACGGCACTGAGGGTCATACTTCCGGACGCATATACACACGTAAGGTACTTGAAGCGCTGGATTTTAATATCGATCACGATTGGTCCAGCGTTAAAAACTCCCTAAACAACACCCGATTTTCTTACATGCCTCTCGCAGCCCTGTGCCCGGAGCTGCAAACGATTATTGATCTAAAAAACACTCTGGGTGTACGTTCTCCCGTGCATTCGCTAGTCAGGCTTTTGAATCCCCTTGATGCCCCTCATGTCATTCAAAGTATTTTCCACCCGGCATACCAACCTGTTCACCAGCTGGCTGGCAAGAAGCTTGGGTATCGAAATATTTCTGTGATTAAAGGGGATGGCGGTGAGATCGAAAGAAACCCTGATAACTCTTCCCAAATTCGTGCAGTTTTAGGGGATAAGTTAGTTGAAGAAGAGTGGCCTCCACTGTTCAAGCGTAGGCACTTAAAACCAGAAAAACTGGAACTCAAGGAACTGATCGATGTATGGCGAGGGCATGCTACCCAGGAATATGGGGAAGCCGCAGTAATCAGTACGGTAGCCATTGTTTTGAAACAACTAGGAAAGGCTGAATCACAAGAGACGGCTCTGGATATGGCCCATCAATTGTGGATTAAGCGAGATAAGACCCGCTTATAATCGGACACGAAGACTTAATGGTTTTATTGTTTCAGGATACCTCATCCTCTTCAGCGGTATACCAGCCTAGCTTTTCACGCAAAGAGACCACTTCCCCGACGATAATAAGGGTTGGCGCCCTGACATTATGCCGTGCAACAAGGTCTACTATGGTGTCCAGCGTGCCCGTAAATACACGCTGATGCCTGGTAGTACCTTGTTGAATCAATGCTATAGGAGTACTTGCATCACGGCCATGTTCTATCAATTTCGCACAAATTGTCGGCAACCCAACCAACCCCATATAAAAAACCACTGTTTGGCCAACCTGAACTAACTCCAGCCAGGGCAACGAACAACTCCCATCTTTTAGGTGACCCGTAATAAATCTTACGGACTGCGCATAATCTCGATGCGTAAGCGGAATACCTGCATAACAGGAACACCCCGTTGCTGCAGTAATTCCAGGAACTACCTGAAACGGAATTCCGTTTTCAGCTAACTTATCAATCTCTTCCCCTCCTCGCCCAAAAATAAAGGGATCCCCCCCTTTAAGCCGCAATACCCGATGCCCCTCTTTTGCCAGAGAGACGAGAAGATCATTGATCTCTTCTTGCGGTAAAGTATGTTGCGAGCGAGCTTTGCCGACATTTATACGCTGAGCATCACGACGCGTCATGTCGAGCACCGGCTCTGATACCAGCCGGTCATATAAAACCACATCAGCTTGCTGCATCAAACGTAGCGCTTTGAAGGTAAGCAGGTCGGGATCGCCAGGTCCACCCCCGACCAGATACACCTCGCCTACTCCGGATTGTCCTAAATTCTCACTATCCAGGAGCTGATGCAGCCTTTGGGTTGCTTTGTCTTCCTGTCCGGCGAAGACCAATTCGGCAATCTCCCCCTGGAGAACCGATTCCCAAAATCCGCGCCGCTCATTGATACTCGTGAAGCGCTTCTTGACCGCCTCTCGAAAACCACCGACCAATTCCGCGAGTCTGCCGTAAGCAGCAGGAATCGTTGACTCAAGTCGTGACCTCATCAGCCGAGCCAATACGGGCGACTTACCACCACTTGAGACAGCAACAACAATTGGGGAGCGGTCTATAATTGCAGGCAGAATGAAAGTACACAGAGGTGGATTATCAACCACATTCACTGGAATATTGGCAGCTCTGGCCCGCTCCGATACATCAACATTAACGCTATGCACATTAGTAGCCGCTATTACCAGTACCTTTTGTTCGAGAAATTCAGGGCTAAACTCAGTAAAATTAAGCGTCACGCGTGTATCACTGGCCAAAGCCTGCAGAGCACTGCAAACCTCTGGTGCCACGACATTTATGAAAGCGCCAGCTTTTAACAATAACGTTGCTTTCCTAAGCGCAACCTCACCACCGCCGACTACAAGACAGCGCTTCTCTTTCAAATCAAAAAATAGAGGGAGAAATTCCATGCTTACTGTAATTCCAAATAGCTTAAGGATTGATAATGCTTAGGTAAAATAACATCACCGAAAACAAAAACGGGGCGCAAGCCCCGAGTTATCAAATTTCCGTAATACCGCCCATATAGGGAAGCAGAACTTCAGGCACTTTAATTCGACCAAATTCATCCTGATAGTTTTCCATAACGGCTACCATTGCACGCCCAACAGCGAGACCCGAGCCGTTCAGTGTATGCAGGAGTTCAGGCTTTGAGGATTCAGGATTGCGCCAGCGGGCCATCATTCTGCGCGCCTGAAAATCCGTCATATTACTGCAGGATGATATTTCACGATATTTCTGCTGACCAGGAAGCCACACTTCAATATCGTACGTTTTAGCCGCAGAAAAACCGAGATCTCCACCGCATAAGGTAACGACACGATACGGCAGGTTTAGTTTCTGCAGAATTGCCTCAGCATTCGAAACAAGTTTTTCAAAAACATCCCAGGATTCATGAGGCCGAACCGCATGCACCATTTCAACCTTATCGAACTGATGCTGGCGAATCAGGCCTCGGACATCACGCCCATAGCTACCCGCTTCACTGCGAAAACAGGGAGAGTGGCATACATAGTTCAAGGGCATTTCGGCATCTTCAATGATACGATCACGAACGATATTAGTAACCGGAACCTCAGCAGTAGGAATAAGATAGAGATCACTCTGATCTTCTCTCTCAACCTTAAAGAGTTCATCTTCAAATTTCGGTAATTGGCCCGTTCCACGTAAAGAGTCAGCGTTTACCAGGTACGGAACATAGATCTCTTCATAACCATGCTCTTCAATATGGGTGTTGATCATAAACTGGGCAAGTGCTCTGTGCAAACGAGCAATCTTCCCCTTCATTACCGAAAATCTAGCACCAGACAATTTTGCCGCAGTTTCGAAATCCAACCCACCATTGAGCTCACCCAATGCAACATGGTCCTGTGGCTCAAAATCAAATTCACGAGGAGTTCCCCAGCGGCGAACTTCGACATTATCATCCTCGTCGGCCCCGGCAGGCACAGATCCATGAGGAATATTAGGCACCTGCAGTAAAATCTCATTCAGCTCATTTTGAACCTGATTAAGTAACTCTTCAGAAGCCTTTAACTCATCACCGAGGCGATCCATTTCGGCTTTGAGGGCGGTTATATCTCCCCCGCTTGCTTTCAATTTGCCGAATTTCCTAGAGCCAACCTTTCGATCATTTTGTAGCTGCTGGGTTTTCACCTGAATCTCTTTACGACGTGACTCCAACTCCTGAATGCGAGCAACATCTAATGTGAACTGTTTAATCAGAAGCTTTTCAGCGATCTCTTCTGTGCTGCTGCGAACGTGTTTTGCGTCAAGCATTGTTTACCTTAAAGCGATTAGCTGATTAATTTTTCAACGACCAGAAAGCCGGCAAGGGTTGCCATAAGGCAAAGCACCACACTAGCCACCATATAGCCAAATGCCACGGGAAATTCACCATTTTGGATCATCCGCAAGGCATCAAGGGAAAAGGTTGAGAATGTAGTAAACGAGCCGAGAAATCCGATGATTAATCCATTCTTCCATACCGGCGGCAATTGTAGCCGTTCTACCATCGTAAAATAAGCGATTCCGATCAAAAAGGAGCCGATAATATTAACAATCATGGTTGGTGCTGGAAAAAAACGCGCACCACTCAGCCCATAAAGATGGTAAACCATAAATCGTGAAATCGCCCCTACGGCTCCTCCCGCACCAATAAACAACAACTGTTGCCACATATTTAGTCCCTTTGCCTTTTTATCGGGCTATTTCTATCAAGCTCTGCCAAAAATTTCATTTTATCGCCGATTTTCTTTTCCAGACCACGATCGGTTGGCTGATAAAATTTGCTATCCCCGACTTCAGGTGGCAAATAATGTTCCCCGGCGGCATAACCAAACTCTTCATCATGGGCATAACGATATTCTTCTCCATACCCTAACCCTTCCATGAGCGTTGTTGGAGCGTTTCTCAAATGCACAGGAACTTCATAACTTCCCCCCTGCGACACCTCATTACAGGCTGCTTTAAAGGCTGTGTAAACTGCATTACTCTTTGGTGCACAGGCGCAATAAACGGCTGCCTGCGCAATAGCTCGATTACCTTCGGCCGGTCCCAGGCGAGTAAAAGCATCCCATGCATTTAATGCAACTTGCATAGCTCGTGGATCTGCATTACCGATATCTTCTGACGCTATCGCCAATAATCGCCTTGCGACATATAAAGGATCGCATCCACCATCAAGCATTCGCGCAAGCCAATACAGTGCACCATCAGCAGACGACCCCCTCACCGATTTATGAAACGCCGAAATCTGATCATAAAACTGATCCCCCCCTTTATCGAAACGACGGCCGGCATCGCCCAACACTTCAAGTAAAATTTTTCTCGTGATTGAACCGCCAACATCTACAAGATCAGATGCAATTTCCAGTAGATTAATTAAACGGCGAGCATCACCATCGCAGGCGTTACACAAAAGTTCTCGCTCAGTTTCATCCATTACCAGAAATTTATCCCCTAAACCCGATTGGGTATCCTTCAGGGCGCGCTCAAGAACAGATTTGAGGCTATTGACGGATAGCGACTTCAACAGATATACACGAGATCTGGACAGTAGTGCATTATTCAGTTCAAAGGAGGGATTTTCAGTTGTAGCCCCTATAAAGACCAGGGTTCCGTCCTCTACAAAGGGTAAAAAGGCATCTTGCTGTGCCTTATTGAAACGGTGAACCTCATCGACAAACAGGATGGTTTTTCTCTGATTTTGCGCCCGCGCCTGTTGCGCTTTCTCTACCACCAGGCGTATATCTTTAACTCCTGCCAATACCGCAGATACCACTTCAAAGTGGGCATCAACATAGCCAGATATCAGCTTTGCCAGTGTGGTTTTTCCTACGCCCGGCGGCCCCCAAAGGATCATGGAGTGAATAGCTCCACGCTGCAGGGCTTCACGCAGAGGCCTTCCTTCAGCTAACAAATGCTCCTGACCCAGATAATCTTCCAGCCTTGCTGGACGCATTCGCGCGGCTAAAGGCTGATATCCACCACCTTCACCAGAGAACAAATCACTGCTATCCATCAGTCATTATCTTCAATAATATCAGTACCTTCGGGAACACTCACAACAAAGAGCTCATCATCAATTACCTGATTAAGCTTTACTGAAGAAAAATCAATCCGAGTATTCGAACCCAGAGAGTCAACTAACATCATGTTGTTGATTTCTGAGCGGATAAAACTTAATTCGAGGCTTTCAAAAAGAGATTCAACCGAACGAGGAATCAAACGAAAACGAGTAAAATCACCTTCGTGCTGTATTTGTGTAACATCAAAATCCCTGGCAATCGCCGCCATGTCACCACTAAGAATAAGGGCTGGAGTTGCGCCAGCCCGAGGGTCGAGGGGCTGTATAGTTAGCTGCTCCAGATCGGGATCATAAATAGAAACTTTTTCGCCATCAGATACAACCAATTGCGGGAAAGGCGCTGCTACCTGCCAACGGAAACGATCTGGCCTTTTAACAACGAGTTGCCCTGTTGATTCCTGCACTCTAGAACCACTCGCATCCATTGTTATCTGTTCGAATTGGGCACTAATTGTGCTTGTTTCAGAAAGAATAACATTCAGAGCGGATAGATCATCATTGGCAGAAATGGAAACTGCCGCGCATAAACTGATAGCTGCTAAAAACTTGCTTACCATTATAAACCCTACCTTAACCTTAGAATTATGTAGCCGCCCATTTGCGAATCAACACCATGCCTTCTGAGTCCAACCAGCGCCATCGAAACCCAAATAACAATGACGTTAATCACGATGTGGCGGTGCAGCCAAAACCTCCCGACTACCGTTCGTACCCATCGAACTCACCACACCCACCATCTCCATCGTTTCAATCAATCGTGCTGCACGGTTATAACCAATCTTAAACTTACGCTGCACTGAAGATATCGATGCTCTTCGAGTTTCAGTTACAAACGCAACGGCTAAATCATACAAAACATCAACATCTTCATCATCGGGAGACGCACCAAAACCACCCTCTCCTTCAGCAGATCCTCCACCGGTCAATATCTCTTCGACAAAATCAGGTTCACCCCGCTTTTTCCAATCATCAACCACCCGATGGACTTCATCATCAGACACGAAGGCCCCATGCACCCTGACAGGTACACCTGATCCTGGGGGTAAGTACAACATATCTCCGTGGCCTAATAGCTGCTCGCAACCACCCTGATCGAGGATTGTTCGGGAATCAATTTTCGATGAAACCTGAAAACCAATACGGGTAGGAACATTAGCCTTGATCAACCCGGTTATAACATCCACGGATGGACGTTGCGTCGCTAAAATCAAATGAATACCTGCAGCACGTGCTTTTTGGGCAATACGCGCTATTAGCTCTTCCACCTTTTTACCGACGATCATCATCATATCGGCAAATTCGTCTACGACAACGACGATGAAAGGCAGGGTCTCAAGGTTCGGCGGTATGTCACTCTCTCCAACACGCTCATACAAAGGATCAGCTATAGGCTCACCTGCTTTTTCTGCATCGCTTACCTTACGATTAAAGCCGGCAACATTTCGAACGCCAAGGGTGGCCATAAGGCGATACCGGCGATCCATCTCTGCAACGCACCAACGCAGCGCATTCGCGGCATCTTTCATGTCAGTCACAACAGGCGTCAATAAGTGGGGTATTCCATCATAAATCGATAATTCCAGCATTTTAGGATCGACCATAATGAGGCGGACTTCTTCTGGCGTTGCCTTTAACAGCATACTCAGAATCATTGCATTCACACCAACAGACTTACCCGAACCCGTAGTACCGGCCACCAGAAGGTGTGGCATTTTTGCTAAATTAACGATAACCGGATGACCGCCTATATCATGCCCAAGCGCCAGACTAAGAGGTGATGTGGCATCATCATAAGCAGAAGATCCGACAACCTCGGAAAAATGAACGATGTCTCTATCTTCATTTGGAATTTCGATCCCGACCACTGACTTCCCAGGAATCACTTCCACAACCCGCACACTGATAACAGCAAGAGAGCGAGCAAGATCCTTTGCAAGGTTTGTTATCTTGCTAACTTTGACGCCTGCTGCAGGCTGTATTTCAAAGCGGGTAATAACAGGCCCGGGATGAACAGCAACAACTTCAGCAACCACGCCAAAATCATTTAACTTCAGCTCAAGCAATTTTGACATTGCTTCCAGAGATTCTGCAGAAAACCCATTACTTGTCCCGCTGTCAGCCTCATCTAGTAAGTTAAGTGGAGGAACGGATCCAGTTACAGGCTCATCAAACAGACTTTTCTGGCGTTCTTTAACAACTCTGATGCTAGGTTCTGGTTTTTTAACCGGAGGGGCGATCTTCACAGGCTTTCTGCGTTGCTGTTTTATATTCTCCTGCTCGATAATCACTTTCCGCTCCTCTTTAACACGGACCAGAGCCTTGGCCTCTTTTCGTGCGTCAAGGGAAGATCGAAACTTTCGCAGCTTCTCCGCGATAACTTCAAACAAACGGAGGGTCAGGCGACCCGTATTATCAACCAGCTTTACCCATGAAAGGTTACTAAAAACAGTTACACCTACCAAAAAACAACTTACCAGTACTAGCGTTAACCCTGGACGCCCGAGACTTTCAATGAGACCTCCAGACACCATACCCCCAAGAATACCGCCTGCAGACTCCGGCAAAACACCTCCAGCCTGGATGAAATGCAGCGTCGCCAAAGCAGATCCAGCGATAAGAGCTACCAATAGACCGACGCCTCTGGCAGCCAACAATCCTGGTTTTAATTTTGCCGGGTTATGACGCCCCTTAAAAAGTTGCCAACCTTTCAGGGCTAACAACAGGGGAAAAACAAACGCAAAATAACCAAACCACGACAATAAGAGGTCTGCTATCCAGGCCCCACTCCGCCCTGCCGCATTTTGGATACCACCATAACTCACGGCATTAGACCAACCGGGATCGGCTGGATTGTAGGTAGTCAGCGCCATCAGCATATAAAAGCAAAACGCCCACAACAGTATTAAGCTCCCCTCTCTTAGACGCATAGAGAACTGTCGACCAAGAGTTGTTGTAGATAAATGCGTCTCCGCTTTAGGTTTTTTCAAATCAGCTTCCCTGATCACAAGGTTATGGAAAATGGCAGGCATCCCCTGCAACAATATCTTTATTGTACGAGTTTGCCTATCGCACGACTATAAGCATCGGTTATTTAAAGATTTTTTTGTGAAAGCGGTTACCCGGAAGATAAGCGATTGAACCGTAACGACAGCTTCCGTATTATTAGCACCCTGAATATTCATTTACGACTCGAGTTGCAATAGGACATTTTAATGAGCGAAGCAAAACATTCACGCTTAATCATTCTTGGTGCTGGACCAGCGGGTTACACAGCAGCGGTGTATGCAGCAAGAGCAAATTTGAATCCCGTACTCATCACCGGGATGCAGCCTGGCGGGCAACTGACTACTACAACAGAAGTTGATAACTGGCCATCAGGTCATGATGGCCTGCAAGGCCCTGAGCTAATGGAACGTATGCGAGAGCATGCAGAACGCTTCGACACCAACGTTGTTTACGACCACATTAATGAAGCCAACCTTCTGCAGCGCCCTTTTGTACTCAAAGGAGATAGCGGCACATATACCTGCGATGCGTTGATCATAGCCACGGGTGCGTCAGCGCTTTATCTGGGCCTTCCTTCGGAAGAAAAGTTCATGGGTAAAGGGGTTAGCGCATGCGCTACTTGTGACGGATTTTTCTATAAAAATCAAAAAGTTGCTGTAATCGGTGGTGGAAACACAGCCGTCGAAGAAGCACTTTATCTGTCTAATATTGCATCAGAAGTTACGCTCGTCCACCGCAGAGACAAGCTCCGTTCGGAAAAGATTTTACAGGATAAGTTGCTGGAAAAAGCAGCAAATGGAAATGTCCGCCTCGAGTGGAACCATACCCTTGAAGAAGTGTTAGGTGATGAGAGCGGTGTGACTGGCGCCAGACTCAAAAGTACCGAAACCGGAGCGACTAAAGACATTGATGTAGCAGGAACATTTATTGCCATTGGCCACAAACCCAATACCGATTTATTCATCGATCAACTAGAAATGCACGACGGGTTCTTAAAAATCAACAGCGGCACTTCTGGTAATGCGACTCAAACCAGTATCCCTGGAGTCTTTGCCGCAGGTGACGTTGCAGATCACGTTTATCGCCAAGCTATCACCTCAGCTGGAACAGGCTGCATGGCTGCCCTGGATGCTGAACGCTACCTTGATGAGGATTAACACACAATAAATCATGGCTGTTTTGCCTTGGCTCGATGAAGAGCATGTAATCTTTCCGCCACCCGCACAGGCCCTGGCAAAACCAAGCGGATTGCTGGCTGCCGGTGGCAACCTGAACCCAGAGACCCTGCTCAATGCCTATCAGCAGGGTATATTCCCCTGGTATAGCGAAGGAGAACCCATACTATGGTGGTCTCCTGAACCTCGCTTAATTCTTGAGCCAGAGCACATCAAAATTTCAAAATCCTTGCGCAAATCACTTAAAAAAAATCCTTTCCTGGTAACAATGGACCGGGCGTTTAGTGCCGTAATGCAACATTGCGCTGCCCCTCGTAGCTATACTGATGAGACTTGGATCACCCATCAAATGTTTGATGCGTATTGCCAGCTCAATCGGTTAGGCTATGCTCACTCGGTTGAATGTTGGCAAGATGGTGAGCTGGCGGGGGGGTTATACGGTGTTAGCTGCGGACGCGCTTTTTTTGGTGAATCCATGTTTAGCCTGAAGAGCAACGCATCAAAAATCGCACTGGTCCACCTTTGTGGCCAGCTTCAAAAATGGGGTTACAGACTGATAGACTGTCAAACTGAAAGTGATCACCTGTTTTCCATGGGCGCCCATTCCGTATCACGTGAAACTTTTACCCAACTGTTAAAAAAACACGTCATGCATCCACCCGACACCCCCAACACCCATGAGCAATGGACGCTTCAATGGATATATGCGGAGAGCCTGGGTGTCTGATCTTAATGATGTCAGTTTTTATACAACCCCACCTCACAACTGCAGTTATCTTAGCGAACAGCAGGCCACCACGCTGTTTCTAGACCCTGAAGCAGAGGTTGACGCACGCCTTTACAGCCAGCTGTCTTATTATGGATTTCGCCGAAGTGGCAAACATATATATCGCCCTCACTGTGAAAACTGTAGCGCCTGCATCCCCATCAGAATACCAGCAGATCGATTAAAGTTGTCGCGCAGCCAAAAGCGTGTAGCCAATAAAAACTCTGGCCTGACTTGCCATAGAAAGCCCGCACATTTTGAAGAAGAGCATTACAAACTCTACAAAGAATATATTAACTCCCGCCATGGCGATGGAGACATGGCCCCACCCAGCCCGAGTCAATACGAGTCATTCCTGACCAACGACTGGGAATTTTGTCATCTCTATGAATTTCGTGATAATGGACGCCTGGTCGCAATAGCAGTAACAGATCAACTCAGTGACGGGCTCGCGGCTATTTATACTTTTTTTGATTGCACTATCCCAAAACAAAGCCTGGGCATTTATTGCATCCTCAAACAGTTCGATCTCTGCCGCAATCTACAGCTTCCTTACCTCTATCTCGGCTATTGGATCAAGGAGTGCAATAAAATGAATTACAAGAATAACTTCCGCCCTGCGGAACTTATGATTGATAATAAATGGCTGGAATTACGCTAACGGCTAATCGGCGGCGCAGCGAGCAATACTTTGATTTTGAATACCTTTTCAGGCATGATACGCGCCTGATTTTATCGTCAACTCTGTACAGAGAATTTGAATCACCTGTTTGAGGAAAATGCCGAATGGCAAAAGAAGAGTCTATTGAAATGGAAGGAACTGTCGTAGACACCCTCCCAAACACTATGTTCCGTGTAGAACTGGAAAACGGCCACGTAGTAACAGCCCATATTTCTGGCAAGATGCGTAAAAATTATATCCGCATCCTGACCGGTGATAAGGTTCGTGTTGAATTAACGCCTTACGACCTATCAAAAGGCCGCATCACTTACCGAGCCCGCTAATATTCAAAAAGCCGCTGCTACGCAGCGGCTTTTATCTTAAATTTCAACTCTCCCTCCTGAATCGACACAACTACCGTCCCCCCTGAACCGGAAAGATCGCCGAACAGAATCTCCTCGGCTAACGGTTTCTTGATACTATCCTGGATAATTCTTGCCATCGGGCGCGCCCCCATCTGCTTATCGTAACCCTGCTCAGCCAACCAGGTTCTAGCAGCCTCATCGACCTCAAGCAAAACCTTCTTATCATCCAGTTGCGCCTGGAGTTCGGTAAGGAACTTGTCGACCACGTGTTTTATGCTGTCCTCTGAGAGAGAACCAAATTGAATGATTCCATCCAGGCGATTACGGAATTCCGGGGTGAACAGTTTTTTAATGGCCTCCATACCATCGCTGGTATGATCCTGTTCAGTAAAACCAATGGAACTTCTGGCAATAGTCTCTGCACCCGCATTTGTAGTCATGACAATGATGACATTTCGAAAATCAGCTTTACGCCCATTATTGTCGGTCAGGGTGCCATGATCCATAACCTGCAATAATAAGTTAAAGACTTCGGGATGAGCTTTTTCTATCTCATCCAGCAGTAAAACACAGTGAGGGTTTTTGTTGATGGCCTCAGTTAAAAGCCCACCCTGATCGAATCCGACATAGCCTGGAGGCGCACCAATTAAACGGGATACTGTATGGCGTTCCATATATTCAGACATATCAAAGCGAACCAGCTCGATCCCCAAACTTTCAGAGAGCTGACGACTTACTTCCGTTTTACCAACCCCGGTTGGTCCAGAAAACAGGAATGAACCTACGGGCTTTTCTGGCGATTTCAGACCTGCACGAGAGAGCTTGATGGCTGTCGCCAATGACGATATTGCTTCATCTTGACCAAAAACTACCAGCTTCAGGTTACGCTCCAGTCGTTCAAGAATCTCTTTGTCAGAAGACGAGATACTTTTGGGGGGAATTCTTGCAATCTTGGCCACTATCGATTCAACATCAGTGACATCAATCAGTTTTTTACGCTTCGAGACAGGCTGTAAACGCTGAAATGCACCCGCTTCATCAATAACATCTATTGCTTTATCAGGCATATGTCGGTCGTTTATATATCGATCAGCAAGTTCGGATGCCGCTCTTAAAGCAGCACTTTTGTACTTAATCTTATGATGCTCTTCGAATCGTGACTTAAGCCCTTCAAGAATCTGTACGGTATCTTCAACCGAAGGTTCATTAATATCGACTTTTTGAAAGCGTCGAGCCAGAGCTCGATCTTTTTCAAAAATTCCTCTGAACTCTTGAAAGGTTGTGGATCCGATGCAACGTATATCACCTGAGCTCAATAACGGCTTAAGCAAATTAGATGCATCCATTACGCCACCAGAAGCAGCACCAGCGCCAATGATAGTGTGAATTTCATCAATAAATAAGATGGCGTGCTCGCGCTTACCAAGCTCGGCTAATAGTTGTTTAAAGCGCTTTTCAAAATCACCACGGTATTTAGTGCCCGCAAGCAACGCACCCAAATCCAGTGAATAAATGCAGGCATCTGCCAGAACATCTGGAACTTCACCATCGACAATTCGTTTAGCTAAGCCTTCAGCGACTGCTGTTTTACCAACACCAGCCTCTCCGACCAACAGTGGATTATTCTTTCGCCTGCGAATCAATATCTGCGCTACACGCTCCAATTCGCTATCTCTGCCAACGAGCGGGTCAATTCGCCCTAAACGGGCTTGCTCATTTAAGTTTGATGCATAACTTTCAAGTGGATCGCTGCCTGTTTCTTGAGAGGTATCGTCTTCCACCTGTTCATGCTCATTACCAGCTTCGCCATTTTGATGGCTACCCTGAACGCGTGAAATTCCGTGGGCAATATAATTAACGACATCGATTCGAGCGATACTTTGTTGCTTGAGAAAGTAGACAGCCTGGCTCTCTTGCTCGCTAAAAATAGCCACCAGAACATTAGCGCCTGTTACTTCGCGCTTACCTGAACTTTGAACATGGAAAACTGCACGCTGCAATACACGCTGGAACCCAAGGGTTGGTTGTGTCTCTCGGTCCTCTTCCGTATTCGGAATTAAAGGTGTTGTTGAATCAACAAACTCTGTTAAATCCCGGCGCAATTGATCCTTATCAGCGCCACATGCGCTTAGTACGCTAAGCGCGGCTTCATTATCAAGTAGCGCTAATAAAAGGTGCTCTACTGTCATGAATTCATGTCGCTTTAATCGGGCATCTTTAAAAGCCAAATTTAAGGTGACTTCTAACTCTTTATTCAGCATTTATCAGGCTTCCTGGGTCATTATTCCCGTTCGATATTACACATCAATGGATGCTGGCACTCTTTAGAGTATTGATTCACTTGCTCCGATTTAGTTTCCGCTATATCGCGAGTATATATTCCGCAAACACCTTTACCTTTAGTATGGACTGCCAGCATAACCTGGGTGGCTTTTTCTGGATTCATATTAAAAAACACTTCAAGCACCTCAACCACAAAATCCATCGGTGTATAGTCATCATTCATAAGAACAACACGATACATAGGTGGCGGCTTAAGCTTAGGTTTAGCCGGAGCAACTAAAAGCTGGCCACTACCTCCTCCCTCCTCATCATCTAATGTTAGACGAACATCAAAAACTTTACCCATTAGATACTATCTCTCAAAAACTAAATTAAATGTGCGTACCAACCCATAATACAGGTACTTTAAGGGCATTGGCAGCCCCCTCACCTTGACAGAATCGGTCACTTGTTAAACACTTAGGTATGATTCTAGGGATATATGAATCTGAATTTGGTTCCGCCCAACAATGGGATGAGGTGCGGACGATACTGGGATGTTTGGCTTACAAAGCCGATGCAGAGGGATATGAAGAATGCCTATTGGTAAAGTAAAGTGGTTCAACAATGCCAAAGGGTTTGGTTTTATTTTGCCGGAAAACAGCGATGAAGACCTTTTCGTACATTACTCTTCGATACAAATGGAAGGTTACAAAACACTAAAAGCTGGTCAGGATGTAGCATTTGACATACTGCAAGGCCCAAAAGGATTGCACGCCATCAACATCAATGCCGTTGAACAGGCGAGTGAGCAATCAGATGAAACTACAGAGCAATCTTCCCAAGAAGAATCACTTCATAGCGAAACGGGATAACGCAATATTTTCAAATAAAAAAGAGGCACAGCCTCTTTTTTATTTATGACGCATTAGAAATGTACTAACAATATGTCCATTCTGCATCTCTATGGCTTAACAATCGCGAATAGCATCGTTAAACAAAAACCCTGAACGCTGATGAAATCTGCACCCACCTGATTTCGTCAAAAATTCATGCAGATTAACCCCCCTATTATTTTTCGCTATCCACCCACTTATCTCTAGCACGATGATCGCAATCACGAGCATCCAGCCATCGGGCACCGAGCTCTGCATGCTCCTTCTTCCAAAATGGTGCATCCGTTTTTAGAAAATCCATAATGAACTCGCAAGCACTAAATGCATCACCACGATGCATACTAGAAACCCCTACGAAAACAATCTGATCCTGCACATCCAACCGTCCGATACGATGTATTACCGAAATATCATTAACCTGCCAACGCTCCTTGGCTGTCTCCGCTATATCAGTCAATGTCTTGTGTACCATTGCCGGATAACATTCCAGTTCAAGTGCCGTAACACCGCTTTCAAGATTCAAATCTCTAACGACACCAGTAAAAGTAACCACGGCGCCAATTGAGCTATCACACTTTCGCAGTAATTCGACCTCTTCCTGAATATTAAAGTCTTCATGTTGAACGGTAATGTTCATGCGGGTGCCTCAGTGACTAGCCAGTGTCCTGACTTACCACCTGTTTTTTCCAATAAGCGCGTAGATTCGATGACAATCCCTTTATCAACCGCCTTGCACATATCATAGATAGTCAAAGCCGCTACAGAAGCAGAGGTTAACGCTTCCATTTCAACACCCGTTCGTCCTGCCAGCTTACACAGCGCCTCAACACGGATTTTGCAGTCACTCGGAAAGAGTTCAAATTCAACCTTAACCCTGGTAAGCGCCAAAGGATGACACAAAGGAATTAATTCTGAGCAACGCTTTGCAGCCTGTATTCCCGCAATTCGGGCCGTAGCGAATACATCTCCCTTTTTAATTTCTCCCTGGGTGACAAGATCATAGGTTTCCTGATTAAGTCGCACCCATGACTCGGCTATAGCTACACGTTCGCTAATTTGTTTTTCGGTCACATCAACCATATGAGCGTGGCCGTGCTCATCAAGATGGGTAAATCGATTCTGAGTCATCAATAGATTCCATAGAAATTACAAAAGAGTAGCTATATATTCCTTAAAGGAGTGCTAGTTTAAGCACTAATCTTACTACCCTTTCAAACCAAGTTCAGCGACCATTCTCAACAAAACCCTCCCCATAGCTATTCAGGAGCTTGCATGAAGTGCACTGAACCGACAAATGAGAAATCAATATGCTATGGCCACCCCACATAACTGTTGCCACAATCATTGAAAACAAAGGAAGATTTCTTTTTGTTGAAGAGAAAAGTGATGGTAAACACGTGCTTAACCAACCCGCTGGTCACCTTGAACCAGAAGAAAGCCTGATCAACGCAGCGATAAGAGAAACGTTGGAAGAAACTAGCTGGCGTGTTGAAATAACCTCGCTTATAGGTATTTATGTTTATCATGCCCCAAATAAAATCATCTATCATCGATATTGCTTCAGCGCCACACCTGTAATTTTCGAAAAAGACAATGTAAGGGACAGCGATATTCTGCACACACACTGGCTAACACCTGACGAACTGAAAGAGCATCCCTGCCCGACCCGAAGCCCTCTAGTGCTCAGCTGCCTTAATGACTATCTAAACGAGATTCGTTACCCATTGGCACTTATCCGGGAGCACGGGTAAAATAGCCGCCCATTTTACTTATTCCTGGTTATTTCTAGATATGAACAGCATCACCAATACCAAAGTTATTGTCGGCATGTCCGGCGGCGTAGACTCCTCCGTGTCAGCGCTCCTGCTTCAACAGCAGGGATACCAGGTAGAAGGCCTGTTCATGAAAAACTGGGATGAGGATGACGGAACAGAATACTGCACAGCCAAAGAAGACCTCAAAGACGCTCAGGCGGTATGTGACAAATTGGGGATACACCTTCATAGTGCAAATTTTGCAGCGGAGTACTGGGATAACGTATTCGAACACTTTCTTGACGAGTATCGTGCGGGCCGCACACCCAATCCCGATATTCTCTGCAATCGGGAAATAAAATTTAAAGCATTTCTGGACTATGCCCTGATGCTTGGTGCCGAATATATTGCTACAGGCCACTATGT